>CAZYPK010000060.1:0-26591 GCA_964649195.1 uncultured Phycisphaeraceae bacterium | reverse complement strand
GCGATGGCCACTCCATTCTCATCGCTCACGTCCGCGACGTGTTACGTCGCGGCTCACGGGGTGGTGTGGCACCCCATCTCCATCCGTAACCCAACGGACCATTGACACAATTCCACCAAAGGCGACACTCATCGCACCGCATCCGCGTTCCAATCATTCTCTTTCCTTCAGGCGACTGCCATGCTTACGCAACAGACAACCCTCCGCACGCTCGTGATTCTTCTGGTTACTTTCACCTGGGCGATGGCCCAGGACAAAAAGGCGGCGATCACGGATCCCGCCAAGGCCGGGCCGGACTTTGCGATCCAGGGCGAATACGCCGGTGAGATCAATGGCAAGAAGCTCGGCGCCCATGTCGTCGCCCTGGGTGATGACAAGTTCGATCTGATCATCTACGACGGCGGCCTGCCCGGTGACTCCGGGGGCGACCCCGAAGGCGGCTGGAAGAAAGGCGACAAGAAAGAAAAAGCCACCGGCGTGCTCAAGGATGGCGTCGTCACGTTCGCCAGTGAAAAGCCCGCCACCATCAAGGATGGCGTGCTTCACCTTGCCACCGGCTCCATCAAGAAAGTCGAACGCAAGAGTCCCACGCTCGGCGCCAAGCCGCCGCAAGGTGCGATCATCCTTTTCGATGGCGAAACCAACGACTTCAACCCCGGCACCAAGACCGCGGATGGACTCCTCAGACACGGCCAGAACAGCAAGCACAAGTTCACCAAGGGCTTCACCCTGCACCTCGAATTCCGCCTCTGCTATCAGCCTTACGCCCGGGGCCAGGGCCGCTCCAACAGCGGCGTCTATCTCGCCGGCGGCTCCGAGGTGCAGGTGCTCGACTCCTTCGGTCTCGAAGGACGCAACAACGAATGCGGCGGCTTCTACAGCAAGCGCGAACCCGATGTCAACATGTGCTTCCCGCCCCTCGCCTGGCAGACCTACGACATCGAAGTCACCCTGCCCTCCGCCGACGCCAAGGACGCCAAACCCGTCGCCACCGTCAAACACAACGGCGTCGTCATCCACAAGGACTTCCCCATCGACTTCAAGGGCAACGGACACCTCCACCTCCAGGACCACGGCAACCCCGTCGCCTATCGCAACATCTGGATCGTCGAGAAAGATTAAACAACGATTCATCATCAAGCCCGATGGTGAGGCTCTGCGAACCGTCGGGGTGCCGCCCGTGCCATGATCGACCATTGGATTTTGAATTTTCCCCCTCTCGGGTCAGCCATGAACAATCCCTCCAACAACGTCACCCGTCGCCGCTTCCTGAAAACCTCCGCCGTCGCCGCGACGGCGCCGGCGCTGTTCCACATCGTCCCGCGCCACTGCGTGGCGCAGTCCGGGCAGACGCCGCCCAGCGAAACGCTCGGCGCGGCCCTGATCGGCGTGGGCGGCCGCAGTCGGGGCACACTCAACGAAGCAAGCAAAGGGCACGCGGTCGAGCTGCGCGCCGAGTGTGATGTGAAGTGGGTCGGCAGCCACGACAACAAGAAGCGTTACGTCGATTTCCGCAGGGTGCTCGAGCGCAACGACATTGACGTGGTGGTGATCGCCACGCCGCCGCACTGGCATGCCCTGATCACCATCGCCGCGATGGAGGCGGGCAAGGATGTGCTCTGCGAAAAGCCGATGACGCGCACCATCGCCGAGGGCCGCGCGGTCGTCGAGGCGAGCAACCGCTACAACCGCATCTTCCAGATCGGCACCTTCGGCCGCTTCGGCTCCAGCAGGAACAAGGACAAGATCCTCCAGCACAAGATCATGCGCTCGGGCCTGCTTAAGGACTGCCAGGCGGTACACATCAAAAAAGGCGGGCTGAAGGTGAAGGAATGGTCGGGCAAGCCGCTGCTCAAGCCCGCATCGCCTCCGCCGCACCTGGACTGGGACATGTACTGCGGCCCTTCGCCGCTCAAGCCCTATGTCCACGAACGCTTCGGCGGCAGCCACCGCAAATACTGGGACTACGAAGGCGGCGGACTCAGCGACATGGGCCAGCATCACTTCGATCCGACGCAGTGGGAGTTCGGCAAGGATGACACCAGCCCCGTCTCCATCGAGGCCTACGCCCCGCCGCCGCATCCTGAATGCACCGCGATGTGGGGTTGGGTGGAGATGGTCTTCGCTGACGGGTTGACTTACGTGCTTGAGTCCGGCGAATGGGGTGAGCCTTACTCGCGCAAGAAAGGGCGAGGCGTGAGCCTGAACGATCTTTCGCCGGAGGATCAGGAGAAGATCAAGGCGATGCCCGATCCCCAGCCGCTGCTGACTTTCGCCGAAGCCGTGAAGACGCGCAAGCCCGCGGGCGGCAACGCCGAGGCCGCCCACCGCGCCGCCTGCATCGTCAACCTGGCCAACATCGGCATCCGCCTTGGCCGCAAGCTCAACTACGACCCGGTGAAGGAACAGTTCATCGGCGACGAGGAGGCCAACCGCCTGGTCAACCAGCCGATGCGCGCCCCCTGGCATCTGTGATGTGAAGATCATCCGACACCGCCGTTTCTCGCCGCTCCCAAGGGGCGGACGACTCTCCCGACGACACCATCCACCATTCGAAAAGAACCGCCATGACCACTGAAGAAATCCAGGCCGCCGTCGCCAGGTTTCCCGATGCGACACCCGTGCTCAGCGATGCCGACAAGTCCGCGATGGACCAGGCTATTGGTGTGCTGCACAAAGGAGGCAAGCCCGCGTTCGAAGGGCTGGTGAACATGCTTGTCGATCGTGACCCGGCCATCGATTCCAAAGCCCGCCATGCGATTCATGCGTTGATTCATCACCTGTGGACCCTCAAGGATGATGCGGCCCGCGTGGCGCTCACCGCAGCGCTGGCCGCACCGCTGGGCGGTGACAAGCCCAAAGAAGTGCAGGCGTTTCTGCTTTCGCAGATTCAGTGGTGCGGCGGGAAAGAGGTCGCTCCATCCATCGGCAAAGTGCTGCTCGATGAAGCACTTTGCGATCCCGCCTGCGCCGCCCTGCTGGCGATCCGCGATGGCGCCGCCGGGCCGCTGCGTGAAGCGTTGCCCAAGGCGGCCGGCCGCGTGAAGCTCGCCTTGGTGCAGGCACTGGGCACGCTCAAGGATGCGGAATCCGCCGGCCTGCTCCGCGCCGCCGCCGGCGATGGAGACCGCGACACGCGCATCGCCGCATGTCGCGGTCTGGCGGCCATCGGCGATGAGGCGTCGATCGATCTGCTCATCAAGGCCACCGCCGGCGAAGGCTGGGAACGGATCAAGTCGGTGAAGAACTGCCTGCTTCTCGCCGAGAACCTCGTCGCCGCCGGCAGGAAAGCCCAGGCCGCGAAAATCTACCGCCACCTGCACAACTCTCGCACCGATGACCGGGAAGCCTTCGTTCGGGAAACGGCGCTGCGCGGCCTGGCCACCACCGGCATGAACCTGCGGGAAACCGTGAACTGAACTCACAGCCGCAGCGTCCTCTGAACTCATAGCCGCAGCGTCCTCGCTGCGCGTCTGCGGAAGGAGACATTGAGGCACGAAGGGGGAGAATGGCCAATGGCCATTGCAAAATGAAAATTGCAAAATGGCGGAACAGGCAACCCATCACCTGGGTATGCACCTCTTCTCTCTTCAATTTGCATTTTGCATTTTGCAATGGCCATTTTTCAATCTCCCCCCTCCTCCCCCTCCGTGCCTTCGTGCCTTTCCCCTTTCCCCTCCTTCCCCTTCGTGATGCCGCGTTTGCTTGTCTTGATGAACCGGACAAACTCCATCACCAGCGGATCGCCGCTCAGTTCCGCTTCGATGAGCGCGATGGCGGTTTTGTTGACGTGGCCGCCGCGGAAGAAAATCTCAAACGCCTTGCGCAGCGGATCGAGGTGCGCCCTCAGCCCCGCCCGGCGAAGGCCCACCACATTCAGCGAGCCGATGCGGCGGTTGTGGTGATACACGCAAAACGGCGGCACATCCTGCGTCGGCGCCGTCTGCCCCGCCACCATCGCCATGCGGCCGACCCGGCAGAACTGATGAATGCCCGCGTTGCCGCCGATGTTCGCGTTGTCAAAGACCTGCGAATGCCCGCCGAGCATCGAACCCTGCCCGATGATGCAGCGGTTGCCCACGATCGCATCGTGGCCCACATGACTGGCGGCCATGAAAAAGTTGTGATCCCCGATGCGCGTGGGCAGGTCCTTCGTCGCCCGGTGTACGGTGAAGCCTTCGCGGAAGACATTCTCATCGCCGATGATGACGCCTGCGCCGAGCATGGCGGGATCGAACTTCAAATCCTGCGGCGCGAATCCGAGACAGGAGAAAGGATAGATGCGATTGTTGCGGCCGATGGTGATGGGGCCGTGGATGTAGGCGTTGCCATGCAGCTTGCAGCCGGGGCCGATCTTCACCGGCCCGCGCAGAACGCAGTGCGGCCCGATGTAGGCATCGTCCGCGATTTCCACTTCGGGATCGATCAGACAGGTGGGATGGATGTCAGCCAAGCGTGAATCCTTGATCTTATGGTTTCTTAGCCCCTCCCGGAAGGGTGAGGGCCAAGGGTCGCACGAATCACTGCCTGGTGACGCAACAGGAGTTTTTCGCGTGGATTATTCCTGTTTCGACAACAGGCTGTTGCTTGCTTGATCCCTGGCCCGCACCCTTCCGGGTGGGGCTAAGCTTCAGCCGCGCAATCTACCTTCATTTCGTTTTCTCAGGCGGCAGCGAGATGGTGATGTTGAGCTGATGTTCGCGCCAGCCCAGCGCCTTCTTCGTTCCTTCGAGATAGCTCCAGTCACCGGCGATGGCCATGTCCAGTTTTACCGGACACCGCGCCGCCGCCATCACCACCGCCTGCGGAATGTCGAAGTGCTTCGAGATGTTCATGTAGATCGGCCCGTCGCGGTGCGTGGGTTTGAGATGCCTGAGTTCCATCCGGCTGATGAAATCTTCGTGGAGTGTGTCGTCCACAAGGAGCGATGCATAAAGCACGTTGCCGGCCATTGCACGTTCACCGTGCAGCCGAATCGGCACACCGCAGGTCAGCGTTCGCATCATCCCCATCGCCTCCAAAGCGCGGCAAATGTCCCACACCTGCATGCCTTCAAGCGTCTGTCCCAGCAACATGAACCGCCTGCGATTCTGCGTCTGCTTTTTATCGCTTGCATCCCATGCGGTTGGCCCGACGCCGCGCGGACACACCACCGCAAGCGCAGTGTCTTCTTTCTCAATCCGCTCCCGCATCGCCTTGAAAGCCCGTTCGTCGGCATCGACGGCTTTCTCACCGGCAACCTCCTTCGAGAATTCCACCTGCATCGCCTGCCGCCATTGGAGCCAGCCCTGCTCATCGAGCACATGCAGATTGACTCGGAAAGGACTGCGATTCCGTTCGCGGTACAAAATGAAAATCGACAGCTGCACCTGCTCTTGACTGTCATATCGAATCTCACTCAGTTGGAGGCCGTTCCTGCTCACATCCTGCACCAACGTCGCCTTGATCGGAGGCACATCCTTCCCCGTCGGCCACCCCGCGAACACCTCCTCGCGCAGCGCCTTCATCCACGCCTCACGCTGCGTCTCAAACTCCCCTTTGTCCTTGGGCGGCTCAATCTTCTCCGCCATCGGCACAAACGTCTCCTGAATCTTCGTGTTGATCTCATCCTCCGGCAGCTTCTCAAACACACGCAATTCCTCGGGCGAAAACAGCTTCTCCGCCGCCTTCACGATGGGGCGTTCCTCCTTGCGAAGGTAACGGTCAAACCAGACCAGCGCGTGAATGCGAAGCTCCTGCGTGTCCTTGTGCGGCCCTTCCGTGATGTGAAATCCAAGCTCCTTCTCGGCTCCATACAGCTTGTAGATTTTCTTCACTTTCTCATGCACCCGATAGACGCCATCGAGCGGGAAGATCGGATCCTTGTCGGTGTTGGAAATCAATAGCGGACGAGGAGCGACGAGAGCCGCGACCTGCGCGTAATCCCACTGGTAGGTGTTGTGCATGAACATGCAGTCGCAGTGGCCTTCGACGACGCCATCGACCACATGATTTTCAAGATCGGTGATGCCCGCGACAGGCACGGCAACCTTGATGCGGTCATCCAGCGCGGCGATCCACCAGGAGTACGCCCCGCCGCCGCTGCGGCCGGTGACGCCGATGCGGTTCTTGTCCACCTCCTTGCGGGTTTCCAGATAGTCGAGGGCGCGGATGCAGTTCCATGCCTCGACGCCTGCGGGGGTGTAGCCGCGATTGATCCACCACCACATGCCGTGGCGGTAGGTGCCGTGATGGATGCCTTCGATCTCGCCCAGTTGGAGCGAGTCGATGACGAGGCAGACGTAGCCATGCCGGGCGAACCACGCGCCATGATGCTGATAGCCGGCCTTGTTGCCGAAGCTGATGCCGGCTTTTTTCTGCTGCGAGTGACCGCAGACATAAAGGATGGTCGGCGCGGGTTTGTCCGCTTCGAGACCCTTGGGGATGTAGAGGTTGCCGGTGACGTAGAGACCCGGCGAGGATTGGAAGTGCAGTTTTTCGACGGTGAAATCCGCATGATCGAGGGTGCCGGTGATGACCGGTTTGAGATCGGTTTTCGCAGGCGGCCTGGCGAGGCCGAGCATGTCGAAAAGCTGGGTGCGATGGGTTTCGCGTTGGGCTTTCCAGTCGTCGAGGGTCTTGATGTCCGCGAGGGAGCGTTCCGCGATGCGAGCGGTCTGGGCCTTGAAATAGTCGGCGAGCATCCGATCGCCGCGCGATGTGTCGGCAGGTTTGGCGGGCGCGTCCTTCTGCGCCTGAGCGGACAACGACAAGCCGAGCAGCACCATGACGGCGCACGACCGTTTGAAATGAGCCATCGACCACCTCCTGAAAAATGAAACAGCCGCCCCATCCTACCGGCTTCGAGGCCGGCCCCAATCCGGGGTTTGAGAAATTTTGGGTGGCTGGGGCTGAGGCTCTGCGAAGCCTCATCACCCAAGCCGCGACTCAACGATGGGTGGCTGGGGCTGAAGCGACTGCGCAAGCCCCGGCCCGGCGCGCGGCAGGTGTGCGATGGCGATCAAAGGTGTTTGTCACAGCAAGGCGCGCCGGGCCGGGGCTTCGCGGACTCAGCCCCAGCCACCCACAACCTTCCGGGGGGCGCGGCATGGGCTGCGCGATTTGTCCTACATTATGAACATGTCACAGCAGGACTCATCGCGCAGGCGGCGCATGGCGCCGCACCATCCGGTGCTCGCATCGGTGGGGGTGGTCTGCGTGATCCTCGGGGCGATCGGGATCGCGGTGCCGGGGATGCCGGGCACGGTGTTTCTGCTGATCGCCTCCTGGTGTTTCGCCAAGAGCTTTCCATCGCTGGAAAGGCGGCTGCTTCGCAATCGGTTCTTTGCGCCGTACATGCGGTTCGTGGATGGCGATGCCCCGCTGCCTCGCAGGGATCGGATGTGGGCGATCGGATTGATGTGGGCTTCGACGATTTTCAGCACCTGGTTCTTGTGGTGGCGTCAGTGGGTGCCCGGCTGGTTTCTGCCGTTGATTCCGCTGGCGGCCTGCGTGGGAACGATGGTGATTCTCAGGCGTGGCAGCCATGCGAAAACCTCCGCGCAAGACACGCCACCGGAGGCCGGGGTTTGAGAAGTTGTGGATGAGAAGTTATGGGTGGCTGGGGCTGAGTCCGCGAAGCCCCGACCCGGCGCGCCTTGCTGTGACAAACACCTTTGATCGCCATCGCACACCTGCCACGCACCTGGCCGGGGCTTGCGCAGAGCCTTCAGCCCCAGCCACCCGGTGCGGTCCAGCCCCAGCCATCCGGCGCGGTCGGGGATATTTTGCGAAAAGCACCGCCCCGGTTGTCGTTCACGTCCGCGACGTGTTACGTCGCGGCTCGGCAAGGCGGGTGATTTTCCTTCATAATGGCGGTTTTCCTTTTGAGGCCTTGTGATGTCCGCCGCTGAAATCGCCCGCCGCCGCGCCTTCGCCATCATTTCGCATCCTGACGCGGGCAAGACCACGCTCACGGAAAAGCTGCTGCTCTACGGCGGGGCGATCCAGCTCGCAGGCTCGGTCACCAGCCGCAAGAACCAGCGGGCCGCCACCAGCGACTGGATGGAACTTGAACGGCAACGCGGCATCTCCATCAGTTCCACCGTGCTCCAGTTCGAGTACGACGGCTGCGCCATGAACCTGCTCGATACTCCGGGCCACCGCGATTTTTCCGAGGACACTTATCGCGTGCTGACCGCCGTCGATTCGGTCGTGATGGTGATCGACGCCGGGAAAGGCATCGAGCCGCAGACGCGGAAGCTGTTTGAAATCTGCCGGCAACGTGGCATCCCGATCTTCACCTTCATGAACAAGCTCGATCGCTTCACCAAGCCGCCGCTGGAACTGATGGATGAGCTTGAGAACGTGCTGGGCATTCACGCCTACGCGATGAACTGGCCGCTGGGCGCCGGCGTGGATTTCAAAGGTGTCTTCTCGCGCCGCGATCAGCAGGCGCACTTCTTCGAGCGCACCCCCGGCGGCGCCTACCGCGCTCCGTTGAAAGTCAGCGCCCTGAGCGATCCATCGGTGCGCGACAAGATGACGCCCGAGAGTTACACGGCGGCCTGCGAGGAACTCGAACTGGTCGATGGCGCAGGCCCTGCGTTCGATGAGGCCGCGATCGACAAGGGGTTGCTCACGCCGGTCTTCTTCGGCTCGGCGATGAACAACTTCGGCGTGCAGATGCTGCTTGACGCCTTCGTGAAACACGGCCTGCCGCCGCAGCCCAAGGAATCATCCGCCGGACTCATCGAACCGACGAACCCCGTTTTCAGCGGATTCGTCTTCAAAATCCAGGCGAACATGGACCCGCGACACCGCGATCGCATCGCGTTCATCCGCATCGTCTCAGGCAAGTTCGAGCGCGAGATGAGCGTCTTCATCGCACGCAACGGCAAGCGCATCCGCCTGAACAGCTCGCACAAACTCTTCGGGCAGGAACGCGAAACCGTCGATGCCGCCTGGCCCGGCGACATCGTCGGCATCGTGGGCCACGGCGATCTTCGCGTGGGCGACACGCTCACCGACAAGCCGGGCATTGTTTACACCGCGCTGCCTCGTTTTGCGCCGGAAGTCTTCGCCTATCTGCACAGCGACAACACTTCGCAGTTCAAGCGATTCCGCGAAGGCCTGGACCAGCTTCTTCAGGAAGGCGTGGTGCAGGTGCTCCAGGTGCGCGGCTCACTGGCCCGCGTGCCGCTGCTGGGCGCGGTCGGGCCGTTGCAGTTTGATGTGGTGCAGTATCGGCTCAAGAACGAGTACGGCGCGGACTCACGCATGGAGCAGACGCCTTACACCTCGATGCGCTGGTTCGATCCCTCGCTGCCGCGCGAAACGATGGAGGCCACGATGCTGCCCGAAGGCACGCGCATGGTCGAGGATGATGCGGGACGGCTGGCGGTGCTGTTCGACAGCGACTGGGCCTTGCGGTTCGTGATGGAAAAGAACCCGGACATCCGCTTCGTGACGCAGGTGGTGTGACGGGTGTGGCGGGTGTGCGCGGCTGGGTGGCTGGGGCTCTGCGCCGGGTGTCTGGGGCTTCGCGGACTCAGCCCCAGCCACCCAAAGTTTCTCACTCAAAACTTCTCACTCATCATCGGGTCGCGGTTCCTTGTGAATCTTTTCAGCCGGGTCCTTGCCGGTCGGATGGCGGTCGATGTAGGAGATGATGATGATGACGACAAGCGTCGCGACGATCGCGCTGGTGATCAAGCCGCCGGTGGAGGTGATGAAGTTGAACAGTGGTTCCACGGGGTGATTATAGGGAGTGTGTCGCGGCTGCCGGATTTTTTTTCGGGCGGTGCGTGGAAAAAGGCAATCGGGCTTAAGATGATGCTCATGGCACGAGGACGAAATAACTTCGCGGATGCGGCCCCAAGCCCTGGAACCGCGACGCCCGGGTTCGTGGCGATGTTGTGCGCGGTCATGTTCTGCTTGAGCGCGATGGCCGCCCAGGCCCGGGCGCAGATCACCGCCGGCGATCTGGCCGCGCTGGGTGATGCCGATTTCGCCAAACGTCATGCCGCCACGCGGAAACTGCTCGCGGATGAATCGATCACACCGCGGATGATTGCGGAGGTTTTTTCCAAGGCGGAGTCCGTCGAGCAGAAACATCGCCTGATGACCATCGCCCGCCATCATCTGCTGCGGCAGGCGCGGCAGCGGGATTATCCGGTCTCCCCCATCGCCGCGGCGCAAGGCGTGCCCGGGGCGCTGGGGCTGACGCATGGACCGGTCACCAGCGATGAACTGCCGCAGCTCAAGCAGTCGGCGGTGCGCGTTCGCCGCACGCTGCCGGGCTTTCCCGCCCATGCGGTGCTGGAGGCGGGCGATCTGATCCTGGAAGTCGCAGGCAACGCGATACCGGCGGGGCTTTCATCCGATCGCATCTCCAACCACTTCGGCGATGCGATCCGCATGATCCCCGCAGGCAGGTCGGTGCCTTTGAAAATTCAACGCAACGGGCAGTTGATCGAAGTGAAGGTGACGCTCGGCCCGCTCGACGCCTTGAGCGGCATGTACCGGCCCGAACTGCGATCGGATTATGCCAGAGCCTGGACCCGGTTCCGCGATGAGCTGTTGTCGAAGGAAAAGTGATCCGGCCTGCTATGATGAGAGGTTCGCCGTCCATCGTTTGCCCGATGAGTCAAGCCATGAAACACGCCATCCCCGCTCGACTGGTGCTCGCTTTTGCCGTTGCCGCCTTGCTGCTCTGCGTAGCCGCCGCGGATGTGACGGCCTGCCCCAACTGCCGCGAAGCGCTGCCCAACGGCAAGCAGGTGGAGGGGCAGCCACCCGAAGCGCGAGTCGCCCAGGGGTTTGCGTGGTCCATCTACCTGATGCTCGCGGTACCCTTCACCCTGGCCGCGACGCTGGGCGGCGCCGCATTCATACTGATTCGCAAGGCTTCGCAGCAGCCGCCACGTTGAAAATCTGATCTCGGAACAAGAGCCGCGACTCAACGAATCGCGGACGCACCCCCGGAACAGCCTGAAGGGATGACCGAAACTCGCCTTTTTGTTTCAGCCTCGATCGGCGCCCGGTCGTTTTCGAGTCCCATGATCCGCCGCGCGATGATCACTTCATTCTTGTCGCTCACGTCCGCGACTCGTTGAGTCGCGGCTTGTGCGCTTTCATCTGGAAGGATGATGCCGGCGATGCCATTCGTTCATGTTGGTCCCGCAGTGCGGGCAGACCGGATCGGGAATCTGTTCGTTGCCGGCGATGGCCCGCAGGTTGACCTTGGCCTGAAGGAAAAACCTGGAGCAACCGGGGCATCGCAACTGCCCGGCAGCCGCGTGCCGTTGTTTGCAAGCGGGGCAATCGACCATGTCCATGGTGCGATCGGGATGCTTTTTCAGAAACTCCGCATCGACGTTGCGGGTCTGAAACTGCTCGTTGGTCATGGTGAACCGATGATCGCAGGCCAGGCATTGAAAGCCCATCTCGACGACGCGAGGCGGGGTCTTGGAACCGCTGAAGATCATCGACCAGTTGAAGGCGACCGAGGCGGCGATGATCAGCACCAGGGCGATGGTGATGGCCATCTCGCGGGAGATCGCGCCGGCATGACGGGGAGCGCTGATGACGGATGAAGGAGTGGGCATGGCGATCGGGAACTCAGACGGCGGAGATCAGTTGTTGGCAGGCCAGGAACGGAAGACCGCCTTGAGTTTGGGCCAGTCGAGGTTGCCCGGATCGTTGAATCCGAAGGTGGGCGTGGGGTTGTGCTTGGGGCGGATGCGCAGGTCGCTGTCCTGCCAGTACCAGTATTCGACGTGGCCGTCGAGAAAGCCGATGTTGTCACCGCCGTCGTGATTGGCGGCCACCAGATCGACGAAGCTGCCCGCGCCGCCGCCGAGCATGAAGGAGTTTTGATTCCATCCGCGGCGGTCATCCTCCTCCATGAAGACCATCTGGACCGAGTCCCTCATGTTGGCGGTCCAGTGCCGCTTGGAGGCGATGCCATCGTTGACCTGTTCGCCGTTGAGCATGCCGTTGATGCTGTAGGAATTGAGGTACCAGGGATAAACCTGATTCGGGCAGCGGTAGGCTTCTCATGGATCGGACATGGTTCCACAACGTGCCGTTGGTGATGGAGGTGATGGTGTTTCCGCCGCCGATCCAATCGTGAGCGTTGCTGGTGTTGGCGCCCATCAATCGCCGTCCGTTTTCCCGGGCATAGGACTGATACCCTTCAAGCAGCAGCCGAAGGTTTCCCTGGCAGACCGATCGCTGCGAAGAGTCCCGGCTGAACTTCAGGGCGGGCAGCAGCATCGAGATGAGCAGACTGATCAGCGCCACCACAAGCAACAGCTCGATGAGGGTGAATGCCGGCCGCCCCCGAAGCGGATATTGCCTGTTGCGAGCCATGAAACCTCTCTTCTGAGGCTGGGAAGATTACGACCGGAAATGAACGAACCCGGAAACCAGTGGACGCGGAAAACAAACGCTTGACGATAAACAGGATATCCCGACTCCGACGCGATGACAACCCATTGGGCCAGGGCTGTTTAATTCCTGGTTGATGTGCGGCCTGAAATCACAAATCGCAACCGTCAAATCTCAAACAAGCTCCAATTCGAAAGGAAAAAAGGCGGGAATAATGCGCGATCCGATCTTCTTGTTTTTCCATTTCCGCATTTTGGAGCTTGTTTGGAACTTGAGTTTTGTCATTTGGAGTTTCCCAACGAAGGCGGTTCGGAGAACCAAACAACCCTGCCCACTGTGCCGTTCGAAAATGCACGAACCTCATCCTCTCGCGTAACATGGATGCAGGAGCACCCGCGACATGATGCAACACCCGACGCCGCCCCGATGTTTCGCCTTCGTGCTGATCCTGTTCGCCTTCATGGCCCCGGCCGGCCGCGCCCAGACGACGCCGGGCTATCTCAATGAACAGGCCTATCGAAAAGAGCTTGAAGCGATCGCAGCATCCGATCTCGCCTCCGTCCGATCGCTGACCAAAACCCAGGGCGGCCGCGAGGTGATGCTCATCACCATCAGCAGCGGCGGCGTCCGGGGGAAACCGGAAAGCAAACCCGCCCTGCTCATCGTCGGCAATGTCCATGCCCCCCATCTGGCAGGTGGCGAAATGGCGCTGCGGCTGGCCCGCGCCATCGTCGCCAAGCCTGATGATCCAAAGATCAAGCCGGTCCTTGATCGCTTCACGCTCTACATCATTCCCCGACCCTCACCTGATGCGACCGAGGCGAACTTCGCAAAGCCCGCAGTGGAACGCGAAGGCAACGACCGCCCCACCGATGATGACCGCGACGGCAAGGTGAACGAAGACGGACCCGATGATCTCAACGGCGACGGCGTCATCACCATGATGCGCATCATCGATCCGACCGGCCTATGGATCGAGCATCCTGATGAGCCGCGCGTGCTCATCAAGGCGGACCCCCTGAAAAACGAAACCGGCAAATATCGCGTCATCACCGAAGGCATCGACAACGATGGCGACGAACAGTTCAACGAAGACGGCCCCGGCGGCGTCTCCTTCAACCGCAACTTCACTCATCAATATCCCTACTTCAAAACCGGCGCAGGCCCGCACCAGGTCAGCGAACCCGAAACGCGGGCCATCGCTGATTTCGCCTTCGATCACACCAACATCGCCGCCGTGATCACCTTCACCCCCGAAGACAATCTCTTTCATCCGTGGAAGCCCAATCCGCAGTTGGACAAGGCCCGGATCAAGACGGTCATCACCTCCGCCGATTCGCCTTATCACGATTTCATCGCCAAGACCTACCGCGAACTGCACGGCGGCAAGGATGCGCCACCCTCCCCCGCCGGTGAAGGCAGCTTCTCAGAGTGGGCCTATTTTCATTATGGTCGATGGTCGTTCGCGGCGCGCGGTTGGTGGGTGCCTCAAACTCCGTTGAACCCCGCCCCGTTTAACGCCGTCCCCGAAGGGGCGGGCTCTCCGTCACCCGACGCGGCGAACGCACCCAAGCCCGCACCGAAAAAACCCTCCGATGAAAAACGCGGTGGCGATGACCTCAACGCCCTGCGCTGGCTTGCCGCGAGCAACATCGACGGCTTCGTCAACTGGACGAAGATCGACCATCCCGACTTCAAGGACAAGCACGTCGAAGTCGGCGGATTCAAACCGTTCGTGCTGATGAATCCGCCAGTCACCGAGTTGGATGCACTGACCGACAAGCATGTCGCCTGGGTTTCACAGTTGGCCGGCCTCATGCCCAAGGTGACCATCAGTGAGACAAAAGTCGAGCCGCTGGGAGCCCCCGGAAGCAATGTCTTCCGCGTCAAAGCCACCGTCATCAACACCGGCTATCTGCCTTCGATGAGCGAGATGGGCCGGATCACGCGCCAGCCGCTGCCGCTGCAACTGGCGATCGAACTGCCCAGGGATGCGACGGTGATCCAAGGCGCGCCGCGCACGCAACTGAACGTCCTCAAAGGCAACGGTGGCGCCGCCGAACACACCTGGCTGATTCACGCCCCCACCGCAGGCGGCGCCCGGGTGAAGGTCTGGAGCAGCAGTGTGGGTGAACATGGGGTTGAGATCGAACTCAAGTAAGACACATCAAACGGAAATTGCAAAATGACCATTGCAAATTGCAAAATGAAAAGTGAAGAACCCCAAGCCCGATGGCGAGGTCTGCCGAGCCGTCGGGGTGCTTTCGCGCACATACATCCACACACGCTTACGCGCGCGCCACACGCGCCCGATACCCCGACGGCTCGCCCCCCGGGGGGACTCGCCATCGGGCTTGGCTCTGTCTTTTCATTTTGCATTTTGCATTTTGCATTGGCCATTTTTCATTTTCTTCTCTCCTCCCCTGCTCTCGCTCAGCCCGAAGCCATCAGGCGTCCTTCCATCTATCAGCCCGCCGGCGCTCCGGCTGATCCGAAGGTCGCCGTGCAGTGGAATCGCTTCTACTCCTACGCCCAGATCACCGAGATTCTCAAAAAGCTCGCCGCCACCCATCCCGATCTCTGCCAACTCCAATCCCTGGGAAAATCGCACGGCAACCGTGAGATGTGGCTCCTCACGCTCACCAACTTCAAGACCGGCAAGGACACCGGCAAAACCGCCTTCTGGATCGACGGGGGCATCCACGCCAACGAACTTCAAGCCGTCGAAGTCCCCCTCTACACCGCGTGGTACCTCCTCGAAATGTATGGCCGCAACGACTTCATCACCCGCCTGATGAATGAACGCGCCTTCTACATTCTCCCCATGCTCAGCCCCGACTCGCGCGACGCCCACATGGAGAAACCCAACACCACCCATTCGCCGCGCACCGGCCAGCGTCCCGTCGATGATGACCGCGACGGCCTGTTCGATGAAGACGGCCCCGATGACCTCGACGGCGACGGCCACATCACGCAGATGCGCGTGAAGGATCCCAACGGTCAATGGAAGCCGCACGAGGAATTCCCCGATCTGCTCGTGCGCGTCAAGCCCGGCGAAAAAGGTTCCTACACGCTCCTTGGCGCCGAAGGAATCGACAACGACGGCGACGGCCGGGTCAATGAAGACGGCGACGGCTTCTACGATCCCAACCGCGACTGGGCCTGGAACTGGCAGCCGCCTTATGTGCAGGGCGGAGCGTACCGCTATCCATTTTCCATTCTCGAAAATCGCATGGCCGCCGACTTCGTCATGTCCCGCCCCAACATCGGCGGCGCCCAGAGCTACCACAACACCGGCGGCATGATCCTGCGCGGCCCCGGCGCCAAGGATGATCAGTCTTACGATGCCGCCGACATCCGCGTCTATGACCAGATCGCCAAGAAGGGCGAGATGATGCTGCCCGGCTACCGCTACCTCATCACCGGCACCCAGCTTTACGAAGTGTACGGCGGCCTGCTCGACTGGTTCTACGCCATGCAGGGCATCTATACCTACACCAACGAACTCTTCACCCCCTTCAACTACTTTCGCCAGGCTTCCACGGATGGTTTTTTCGGCGCCAACGAGGAACGGCATCGCTTCAACAAATACCTGCTCTTCGAGGACGGCTTCGTCAAGTGGCGCGAAGTCGATCATCCGACCTACGGCAAAATCGAAGTCGGCGGCTTCAAGAAAAACTGGACCCGCCAGCCGCCATCGTTCCTGCTCGAAGAAGAATGCCATCGCAACATGGCTTTCACGCTTTACCACGCCGACCAGATGCCCCTCGTGAAAGTGCAGTCGATCACCACCAAGCCGCTGCCCGGCGGCATCACCGAAGTGACCGCCGCGATCGAGAACACCCGCATCACGCCGACCCATGCCAGCGTCGATGTGAAGAACCGCATCACGCCCGAAGATGTCGCAACCCTCACCGCTAAAAACGCAAAGATCATCACCGGCTTCAAATCCACCGACCGCTTCTTCAACCGCTTCGAAGAACAGAAACGCGACCCCCACGCGGTGAAGCTGCGCAACATCCCCGGCAACGATGTCGTTTACGTCCGCTGGCTCGTGCAGGGCGGCGGCCCTTTTGTCGTGAAGATCACCAGCATCAAAGGCGGCAGCGATCAGAAACAAAGCGACTGACGGCTATCCTCCGAGCCGCTTGCGGCGTAGCAATCCCCTGGTTCACGGTACATCGGGGGTTATTCAGAAGTCCCGGTATTCCATTTCGAGTCTGCCGATGCCCCGCGAATCATCCACATCGCTCCGCCTGCCCAAGGCTCCACCATCCATCACCGCAGGCGGTTCGCTCAAGGTGCTGCTTGATCGTGATGCGATCGACTGCCTGGCACACAACCTGAAAACCGCGCATCCCAGGTTCGATGCCCAGGGGTTCACGCATCGTGCAAGGAAAGGCCTGAAACCGTTGGCGATTCTTCAGCGCGGCCATCACATCGCCCAGACGATGCGCCGATACCTGCCAGAGCGTTATGACGATGCGATCGACATCATGCTGCGCTCACTCACGCCGCCTTTGACGAAAACGAAGGACGTGGGCCTGGGCGTTTTCTTTTACCTGCCTCACATCAGCTTCATCGCCCGCTTCGGACTCGATGCGGAACACAACGCCGGCCGCGATCCGTTTGAAACCTCGATGAAAGCCCAGTACGAACTGACCCGCCGGTTCAGTGCCGAGTATTCGATCCGCCCGTTCCTCATCCGCCAGCCCGACCGCACCCTCGCCCGGCTGACCGACTGGCTCACCGACCCCGACCCGCACGTCCGCCGGCTCTGCACCGAGGGAACCCGCCCGCGCCTCCCCTGGGCCATCCGCATCCCCGCCTTCATCACCGACCCGCGCCCGGTGCTGCCGATCCTCGAAGCACTCAAGGATGATGAAAGCCTCTACGTCCGCCGCAGCGTGGCGAACCACCTGGGCGACATCTACAAGGACCACCCGGACCTGATGCTGAATCTGTGCGCCCGCTGGCTGCGCAACGCATCAACGGAAAGAAAATGGCTGCTGCGCCACGCGCTGCGCTACCCGGCGAAAAAAGGCGCGAAGGAGGCGGTGAGGTTGAGAGGGTTGGCGAGGTGAGTTTGGCGATGACCTTTTCAATCGGCTTCCGAAAGGCGACGGAAGACTTTCTGAAAATTGAATCGCCATTGAAGAGCAAAGCTCATCCCAATCGTACCATCAAGAGGGCCATCCTTGATGCGGTTCCACTCGTTGTCGTTTGGCAACCGGCCAAATTCCTTGTGAGTCTCAATGACCCAATTGTCCGCAGCGTTCATTATTCCCAGGGACAAAGGCTGAACGCCCCGTATGGATGTCAAGGCGACCAGGTCTTCTGTGGGCAGCAGTTCCTTACTCTCGCTCGCCCTCTTCTTGTTTTCGGTTTCAAAATGTCGCTCCAATGAATCAAGTATCGAGAGCACCTGCCGGGGATCATACATCTGATCAACCAATTTCAGCAGCCATTTGGCGCGCCAGTCACTCTGATTGATGTGCGCAAGAAAGCGAACCACCTTCTTTGCCTGAGATTCGTTATCCTGAATAAGTTGCTCGCGATGGCGACGAACAATGGAACATAGATTTCTGTCGGCAATCTGTGTTTTTGTCAGATATGCAGGATCAATGACGCGAAGGCGCAACGGTGGATGGCTCTTCGCCGTCTGATAATCGGTCAGCATTGCGACCATATCGTATTCGGTCCCGTGCAATCGTTCGTATGCCGAGAAGAAAGGCTCGCTCGTACAGAAGTTTTCGGATGGCGTCTTTAATCCGATGTCCAGATCCGGCAAATCCACCCCGGATGCCGGATTGATTCGCAACTGTGTTGCGTATTCACCCGTGAGAATATGCGTCTCAAGGACCGCGACAAACATCATCTCCAATACACTCCCGATTGTTTTGCCATCCAGATTGGGGAGTGTGCCGTCGGCGCGCAACTGTTCAAACCAATGCGGTATTCTTCGCCCTCGCCCAAGGCGAACAAGCACATCCTGGAGCGAATCAATGTCTTGGCCAGCGAGGCAGGAATTAAGCAGTGCGCTCGCCTCCGGCAATCGTTCACGCACATACAGCCGCATCTCATCTTTTGTCGGCATCAATCCAATCCCGAAAAAAGCGTGACGGGTTGCCGCAATACGGTCGATGCATCACTCAGCAGGTGGCCGATCGCCCACCCGGCCATGGGGGGCGGAACCGCGTTTCCGAACAGGGCATATTGGTCGTATATCGTCTCACTTGAGCAATGATGGTCGGAAAATCCCTGAATGCGCGCATATTCGATGTTGGTCAGGCGCCGATATTTTCCATCGACAAAATAACGCTCATAGTGACGACTGGTCGCGCTGGTCAACGTGGGTGCGACGCCATCCGTTCCAAATATCGTATATCCCATCCGGGCCCCTCCGCGCTGATTGGAGATGATCCGCACTCCATCCACCAGCTTGTTCACGACGGTGTTCTCATGAATCCACTTGAGTGTCGTCGCCGTGAAATCAAACTGATCATCCACATTCGATTGCAGAACGTCACGAAGGCGAACCGGCGGCAATGCTTCGGAAAAGCAGTCGATATCAAATCCCATGAATTTTCCTTTGTATGCCACCCCCCAGGATGGAAATGATTCCTCATGCTCCGTGATGTCCGACCAGCACGCCATGTCGTGGATTCGTTCAATCCGATTGGAAGGCACGCGATGGAAGTCTTGTTCCTTCGCCAGGCGTATCGATGGCGAATCCCATTTCCCTTCAGGAGGAACTTTGACACCCGTGATAAACACTCGCTGGCGATTCTGCGGAAGCCCCAGACACATTGCGTTAATCAAACGCCATTCAATGGCGTAATCAAGCTCCGCGAGCGAATCCAGAATCGTTGCGAAATGAGCGCCTTGCTCCATATGAAGGAGACGCTTGACATTCTCGAGCACAAAATACCTGGGCGAGCGACGGCGGAGAACATCGATGATGGATTGAAACAATGTTCCTCGCGGATCCTTGGTTCCCTGTTTTTTCCCCGCGCTGCTGAAGGGTTGGCATGGGAATCCGCCTGTCAACAGGTCGTGTTCAGGAACTTCGTCGAGCAGTCCTTGAATCGCGCCTTCGCAAACCTCGCCATCTCCGAAACGGCGCCTGTAAACCCGGCAGGCTTTGGGGCACAGGTCGTTGGCCCAAATCGTCTTGATATGAAAACGATCCGCTGCCACCCGAAATCCACCGATCCCGGAGAACAACTCGATCGCCCGTAACGCATGTTTCATGATGCCGACATCTTACATGATCACCCGATGAATGCCATCCGACAGCATCGCTGATCACAATGCCTATCTCTTCGCAATCATCCGCCGAATCTTCGACGGCAGTCGCACCGGCACGGAAATCCAAGCGTTGGCTCTCTTGCGATAGGCAGCCTCCGCTTTTCGTAGTGAGCCGCGATGCGGCACACTTTCGCGGCGGTCCATCCCTTTGGGGTAACGACTGGGGTCTGATTTCGTCATAGGGTTCACCAGCTTTACACTTTGCTCGCCACCACCTTCCCCGTCCTGTACGCCAGGTTCCCCATGTGCGCCCCTGCCGCCGAGAGCACGCCCGCCTCGGCGGGCACTGAGGGTTTGTTGCGCGTGCGGATGGCGCCGAGCCAGTCGGACATGTGAAAGGCGTCGCCATCGACGTTGGCGTCGAAGTCGGCGCCGCGTTCGCTCGTGCCTTCGCCGAACTTCTGCGCCGTTGCCGAGCCGCCGCGCTCGGGGGTGATTTCGCAGCGGCCGCGGTCGAGGTACATCGTGGCCTTGGTGCCCATGAGGACGAGGTGGGCCTTGGTGTGGGCGTTGATGAAGGTGCCTTCGAAGTGAAGATGCAGCTTGCGTTCCTTGTAGTGCAGCAGCGTCGAGATGGTGTCGGGCGTTTCCCAGATGCCTTGCGTGGCGAACTGGTCGCCGATGGTTGTCGCGCTGTCGGGCAGGGGCAGGTCCATGAGGTAGTTGACGGAATCGAGCCAGTGGACCATGAGGTCGGTGAGGATGCCGTTGCCGAAATCCCAGAACCAGCGCCAGTTGCCGATGAAGCGGTAGGGTTCGAACGGCTGATCCTTCGCCTTGCCCAGAAAACGTTTCCAATCGACCTCGTTCTCCTTGATGTCGGGCACATACTTCCGCATCGGCGTGGCGTTGCGGTTCCAGGTCATGTGGACTTTGTGGATGTCGCCCAGCGTTCCCGCAGCCACGACTTCCTTCGCCTTCTGAAAGTGAGGCATCGAGCGCTGCTGCGTGCCGACCTGCACGATGCGCCGGTGGTCGTTCTGGGCCTTGATGACGATCTCGCCTTCCTCAAGCGAATGGGTCAGAGGCTTCTCGACATAGACGTCTTTTTTCGCTTCGCAAGCCGCGACGGTGTGCGGCACATGCCAATGATCGGGCGAGCCGATGAGCACGGCATCGATGTCCTTGCGGGCGACGAGTTCCTCGTGCTGCTTCGTCGTGAACACTTCCGCACTGCCGGTGGTGGCGGCGGCATTCTGGATCAGTTTTTTCGCGCGGGCCAGGTGCTTGTCATACACATCGCACACGGCCACCACCTTGACGCCCGGCAGCTTGAGCAGTTTTCCAAGCAGCCCGGTGGCCCTGCCGCCGGAGCCGATGACGCCGATGGTGATGGTGTCGTTCTTCGCAAAGCCCGCGGCGGTGGCGGTGTATCCGCCTGCGACGATGCCCGCGGCGGCGAGGCCGGACTGCTGGAGAAAACGGCGACGGGTGGAATCGAGCGACATCGGAAACCTCCGGGGATGAGGAAGAATGAGAGCCGCGATTGTAGCCGGTGTGGGGATGGATTCGCAGGAAAATCGTGATGAAGCATCATCATCGCAGAGCCGGCGCATTTGACCGTTCGCCTTGGCGAGCGGCGTGTTTGATGACGTTGACGACATCCGCGTTTGTTGCCCGCGTGGTCGGGGCTGGTATGCTTGTTTCGCCCGGTCGGGGCGTGCGCCTTGTCGGGTTGTCACCATTCTGATTTTTGGCAAGGGGATCAAGCCATGGAACTGAACGCAAAAAAGAGGGCCTTTTCGCTGCTCGATGAATTCAAGTCATTCGCGCTCAAGGGCAACGTGATCGATCTGGCGGTCGGCGTGATCATCGGAGCGGCCTTCGGTGCGATCGTGAGTTCGCTGGTGAAGGACATCATCATGCCGCTGATCAGCGCGCTGATGCCTGGCGACGTGACCTACACCTCCTGGGCCTGGGTGATCAAGGAGCCGTCGCTTGACGCGGCGGGCAACGTCATCGCAGGCACCGGCAAGTCGGTGCCCTACGGCAGGTTTCTGGGGGAAATCGTGAACTTCATCGTCGTCGCCTTTGCGCTGTTCATCTTCATCGTGAAGTTCCTGGGCTTCATCATGAAGATGAAGAAGGAAGCGGAAGCGGCGCCCCCGGCGCCGCCGGAGCCGACGAAGGAGGAACTGCTGCTGACGGAGATCCGCGACCTTCTCAAGGCCAGGAGTTGATCGGGCCAACGGCCCGCATCAGGGCGGCACGATGGAGCGAAGAAATGTTAAACCGCTGAAACGAAAACGGCCGGCTCGCGCCGGTCGTTTTTAGTCTGAATGCAGGCCATCGAATGGACGACCATCGACATGGAACGGCAAACGAAATCACTGGCCAAATGGCCGGATGATCCCCCCGCCGCTGCCCGGGTAAAAACCGCCCTGTGGCCGTTCGTTTTTCCAGACCTCCTGCCACTCCTGCGGGCTGAGTTTGCCGTCGCCGTCCGCATCGTATTTGCGGATGCGTTCCTCCTGCTGCTTCCTGTACTCTTCCTGCTGCCTGTCCCAGCGGGCGGCGGCTTCGGGATTGTTCTGACGCCATTCGCGCATGATGGTTTCCGATGCGATCCTGTGCTCCTCGGGGCTCAACTTGCCATCGCCATCGGTGTCCCACTTGCGCAGGTATTCCTCCTGCCGCCTCTTGTATTCCTCCTGCTGCTTGTCCCACAGGGCCGCCTGCTCGGGATTTTTTTCGCGCCACTCGCGGATGCGATCATCACTGGCCGCCTTGTGTTCCTCGGGGCTGAGCTGACCGTCGCCATCGGCGTCCCATTTGCGGAGGTATTCCTCCTGCTGCTTTTTGAACGCGGCCTGCCGCTCTTCATATCGCGCAGCCTCTTCCGGGTTCTTGGCCTTCCACTCCTCCCATTGAGCCTTGCGGGCCGTCTCGGCTTCGGCGAAGCTGACCTTGCCATCCCCGTCGGCATCCCACTTCTTCACGTAATCCGCATGCCACCGGGCCTGGCGTTCCTGCTGGGCCTTGTTGTAGGCGGCCCGTTCCTGCTCATCCATCTTGCCGTCGCCGTTGGTGTCCCACTCGTTGTTGTTGCCGCGAAGAACGGCGCCGCCTTGATCGGGCAATGCCGGACGAGGCAGCCGGCCGCCGGCCACTTCACGAGCCGCGGCCTCGCGTTCCGCATCGGTCAGGCGGTTGTCCTGATTCTTGTCGTATGCCTTGAGCACCGCATCGCGGACCGCCTGGCGATACCCTTCGACTTCGAACCAATCGAGGGAATTGTTGCGATTCCTGTCGAAAGCCTTGAGCAGATGCCATGAATCGAACTTGCGGACAAAGGGTTCGCTGGCGGACTGGTTCGCCTTGAACTCCTGCTCGTCGAGTTCACCATCAACACCTGCCGCCGCGAGAAAACGGCGACGCTCATCGCCCGGATCAAAGGGATCGATCACACCCTTGAGCACATCGGGCGTCTCCTCCGCACGCGCGGCTGGAACGTCGCACAAAAGCGGTGTCATAAGCAAAGAGACAGTCAGTGCAAAGATTGAACGTGTCATGCGATGTCTCCATGAGGCGAACAAGACCATCGAAAAACCCCGGATCGAAGCACCATCGATTCAGGAAGCCGTCGGAAGCCCGCGCTTCTATTCTAATCCGTCAACCTCGTTCAAAGCGATGAACTTTCCGGATGTGACAAATGCTTTACAACGGCAACATCCTCCCGGCGTCAAGCCCGGTCCACATGATGCGATCGCATGAGCGATGATGCGCCATCCGAGCCGCGCTTTCGGACAGCGCCTGAGACCGAACGATGATGCGCACCTCATCTCGCCTTGGCTGCCGCCAGCTTCTGAGCGGCCACAACAACGCTCGCCGCGTTGTTGATGTCAGGCGACAGGGCCGGATCGATCGGATGTGTTCTGACCAGCTTCCGCTTGACCTGCCTGGCCATGGATTCGAGCGCGAGCAGTTCCGCAAGATTGTCGGCCCGCAGGGATTCAAGCTCATCGATCACGTCCGCTTCACGGGCGCAGTGGCGGATGACGCGATCGTAGGTTTCCAACTGCCTCTTCTTTTCCTCGATGAGCAGGTGCATCGCGCGGTCGAGGCTCATGTAGTGATAATGCCCGACATCCTGGGAAAAGGGCCGCGTGCGTTCGGGCAGATGCAGCGACACAAGGAGCGCGGAAAGCCTGGCGGCGTGATCGCTGTCACGATGCGCCAGTTGCTTGACCTGATTCCAGATGCGATAGGTGCGGGCATCGACGTGAGGCGTGGCCTGCATGAAATGCTCCAGCAGGCTGCGACGCTCGGTGGCGAGAAGGCCGTTGATTTCCCTGGCGAGTGCGTTGGTATCCATAAGCATCCTTCATGTTTCATGGCCGCGGCGACCCGCTTCATAGCCGCGGCGTCCTCGCCGCGCGTCCCCCGACTTTATTTCGCCCCCACCGCCTTGAGCTCCGCCATCGTCTTGGGCGCCCGCTTGCCTGCGGTCTTCGCGGCTTCCTTGCGGCCCTCGGCCATGAGTTCATCAATCTCGCTTTGCCACTTCTTGAGCCGTGCCAGCGCATCAGGCAGATACTCTTCCGCAGGGGTCAGCGAAGGAAGCCAGATCCGATCCCATTCGACGCAGACCGGGCCTTCAAAGCCGATGCCGCGCAGCTTTTTGAGAAACAGAGGCACGTTGCAATCGCCATCACCCAGCGCGGTGAAGCCGGCGCCTTCGCCGATTTTCAGGTCCTTCACCTTCACCAGTTTGATCCGGCTGTTGAGCATGGTCACCGCCATGCCCCCGCCGCGCTCGGCAGGATCGACCGCCGCCGCATTGGCCAGATTCCAGCTCAGCCCGACCATCGGATGATTGATCAGGTTCAGCAGCCACCACCACTCCTTGGCGATGCAGAAGCTGCCCGCGTTTTCAAAAAGCAGTTCGATGCCCAGCTCGCCCGCCTTCTCGGCCAGGGCGGGGATGCGCGAAGCGATGCGCTGAATGACGACGCTGCGCGTTTCATTGATCGCCACCTTCTGCCCGAACAGCCGCACGCGCGGCGCCCCCAGTGCCGCGGCCAGTTCGATGTGCTTCATGATCTCGTAGTAGCCGGCCTTGCCGGCGCCGGCATCGGGATCGTGCAGGCTCGAAGAGGTCGCCAGACAAACCGGGGCGATGCCGCAAGCCGCAAGCACATCGCGCACCCTGGCCGGATCGGAAAGCGCCGGATCGCTGGCGATCTTCGTCGAACCCTGGCCGAAGGTGCGCAGCTCGACCCCGTCATAGCCAAAAGCCCTGGCCTGCTCGGCGACTTTCTCGATCGACCAGTCGGGACACGCCACGGTGCTGAAGGCATAGGAGATGGGCATGAAACATCCTCAACAAAGAAGGTGGCACCAAGGTAACGAAAACCAGGGGCGGTGGAAAGACGCACCCGCTCCAGAGCCGCGACTCAACGAGTCGCGGACGCAAACAGCCTGAAACAGGGTCAATCGCGCAGCGGTGAAACGCCTCGAAAACCATGCGGCACAGACATGAAGCCCGCGACAGCAGCCGCACCTCCTCCGCGCGACCGACGCCGTTCATCCACCGCGCGAAGAACACCCCTTGAAGACCGCACACGTCCGCGACTCGTTGAGTCGCGGCTACACCACCTCGCTCGGCGCCTTGTCGCTCTTGCTGACGATCAGTTCCACCTTGCCGCCGAGCAGCGCAGCGATGCGGTCCCGATAGACCGGCAGATAGGGCCGCTCCGTCTGCGTGTGGCCCGCCAGCAGGATCGCCTTGCCGTTGGCTGCCGCGCTCAGCACCGCGTGATGCCGCATCTCGCCGGTGACAAAGGCGTCGGCCTCGGCCACCTCGTCCAGCAGCGAGCCGCCGGCGCCGGCGCAGAAACCGATCGTGCGGATGGGCTTCGCCTTGGCCGATGTCGGCGCTGCGACCTCCAGCGTTTTCACCTTCAGATGCTTTTTCAATCGTGTTGTGAGCTGACCGAGGGTGATCGGTTTGTCCAGCGTGACCAGCCGCCCCTGGCCCACGCCTTCGCCGCCGGAACTGGGAGGCAGATCGAGACGGATCAGATCGAAGGCCGGCTCCTCATAAGGATGGGCGGTCATCAGCGCGGCAACGACCGCCGCGATTTTTCCCGCAGGCACGATCGTTTCAAAGCGTCGCTCGATCACCGCCTCCCGCCGGCCGCGCTGCCCGATCGTCGGGTTCGTCCCTTCGCCGCCGCGAAAAGTCCCTTCGCCTTCGAGGCTGAACGAGCATTCATCATACGCCCCGATGCTCCCGGCACCGGCGGCAAAGAGCGCTGTGCGAAGTGCATCGAGATTCGCCGGCGGCACGAAGGTGACCAGCTTGTAAGGCCGCTCCCTTTTCACCGGATTGCTCGGACGAATGGCGCGGATCGAGCCGCCCTTGGCCTTGGCGCTTTTCTCCGGCGAGGTGACCGCATCGACCACGCCAGGCAGCACCGCTTCACAAAGCCAGTCGTTGATCCCGCCCGCCGCCGAGTCCAACGCCGTATGCGGACTGTAGATGGCGATGCGATGCGCGACGGCCGCCATGATGGTGCGCTGCTTCCAATCGCTCGCCACCAGTCGCGGCAACGGATCAAAAATCGGCGGATGATACGCCACGATCATCGAAGCCCCCTGCCCGATCGCCTCGGCCATCACCGCCTCGGCGAGATCGATGCAAAGCAGCACGCGAGGCCGTCCGCGTGAAGACGAACCCTTCACCGCACGCAGCGGCCAGGCCTCATCCCCGACCTGCAAACCGACCTTGTCCCACGTCTCCGCCAGGTGTTCGGGAGCCAGTTGACGCAACGCCAGAAGGATGTGAGCGACATTCATGGCAAGAGGATAAACAATCGCCCGCACAATCGGAAGAACGGCCCCCTACTCCCCAGGGTAAAAGCATATGGCGGGAGAGCGGAAGCCTCCCGCTGGGAGGGCGAGGC
>CAZYPK010000059.1:0-26664 GCA_964649195.1 uncultured Phycisphaeraceae bacterium | reverse complement strand
GGCCAGCCTTAACTAATCACTTCGCTGCGCCCACCGGGAGCGGGGAAGTCCAAACATAACCCCCTCCTCCGCCACCGCTCACGACTGTTTCATGTCCCTTGGTTGCGCTGAGCACCGTGCCTGTGAACCAGTACAGTTCGAACACTTTGTTGCCTATGTTGATGGACTTCATGACCAACGCTCCTTATACCCACCGAGAAAAGGAGGCTCCGCATTGTGGCGATGATTTTTGAATGCACAAGCCGTCATTATTGATGTCATTGATGTTACTGTCAGCGTAAATGAGGTCATGGGCGGATGAAAAAAAATGCCCAAGCCCGACGGCGAGTCCGCGAGCCGTCGGGCTTGGGGCGACAGCGGAGACGCGCAGAACGAGTTCCGCGCGGCAGGAAGTAATGTAGCCACAAAACATGCCGTGTCAAGTCTTTTGGGGCCGGCGCGGCGAAGACGGGGGTTTGGCGTTACGGACGAGCTGGTCGAGAATCCAGTCGGTCAGGGACTTGTCCGCCGCATGGGCGGCTTTCTGGAAAAGCTCCTTCTGCTCGGTCCGCACGCGAAATCGAATCAGCGCGTCGGCCCTGCCTTCCGTCGATTTGGGAGGCCGGCCGCCTGGCATTTTCAATGTCATCGTAACAGAAGCGGGACGAGGACAGGGGCCGCGTCAAAGCAGCAGCGCGTTGAAGCCCGCCTGGGTGAAATGGTGGTCGCCGGTCAGGGCGTCGCGGATGTCTTGCTGCCGCATGGCGGCGAAGGAGATGCAGTCGGTCAGCGACCAGGCCTTGTCGGGCCGCGTTCGGAACAGCTCGATTCCCGCATCGAAAAGGGACGGCGACGGCGGCAGCAGGCGGCACAGCGGGTCGGCGGCAAATCGGTCGAGCAGCAAGGTGAAGCCGGCTCGTGAGCGTGGCGCGGCCAGACCGTCACCCAGTTCGGTGAATACCCAGGCGGTGCTGACGGTTTCGCCCTTCCACTGCCGGGCAAACCGCGATGCCGGCTCGTGCGCCTCATCACGCGGATTGAGCAGCGCGAAGAAATAGAAACTGTCCGCGAAAACGGTCTTCACTTTGGTTCTTGTCCGTGCAGATGGTGATCATGGTTGCGGGCCATGTCCGCCGGCAGGTCGGGGCAGGAGCCGATGATGTCGGCGAAGCGGTCGTGAAAACTCCCCGCTGCGGCGGGAGATTCGGGACGCAGCGCCACCTCCACCGCGACGCCCTCGGGGAGGGAGACGGGATCGTCAAGCACAATGAAACCGTTTTTGATGTGCCCTTTGTAGGTCATGCGGCGCTCCAATGACTGACACCATTATAGCGAGCCGGGGCGTATTCGCCCCGGTAAACCACCGTTTTTCGCATTGCCTTGCCCGCCACAGCCCCTTACCGGGGCGAATACGCCCCGGCTCGCTTGTTCCCTTTCCCCGCGCACGAACATCCCCCCGCGTTGGTTGTCGTTCATCAAAGGTTCGATCAAACATCCTTGGTGGTCGTGCATCTCCGCGACGTGTTACGTCGCGGCTCTCAGCCTTGCTGATCGTTCGCCGGTTCGTGGGGCCCCGTTGCTTCCGGCGCTGTGCCGTTGGTCTTCGGTTCCACCCGTGCCACGACCGTCGCATCGCCCAGGGCTTCGCGCATCTTGCGTTCGATGATCGCCCCCAGTTCGCGGCCGGCCTGGATGGTGAGCTTGGGATCGACGAACAGCCTCACTTCCACCCAGCGTTTGGGGCCGTTGAAGCGAAGCCGGAGGTTGTCGTAACCCACGATCGCGCCGCCGCGAATCTCGGTGTCGAGCAGGGCACGCAGCGTGGGATCGGTTTCGCGTTCCAGCTCATCGGTCAGGCCGGAGACCGATTTCCAGAGCAGCTTCCAACTGGCCCAGAGCACGGTGAAGGCGACCAGCAGGGCGATGACCGGGTCCAGTCGCGGGGCGTCGGCGTTTTTGACGATCAGCAGGCCGATGACCACCGCGAGGGTGGAGAGGACATCGGCGATCAGATGTTTGCCTGCGGCGATGAGCAGTTGGCTGTCGAAGGTTTTTCCGCGATAAAAAGCCCATGCCGCCAGTCCCGCCGTCGCCGCGGCGATGGTCAGCAATATGGAGATGCCCAGCCCCAGGTTGTCAGGCGCAGGCGGAGGGTTGTTGCCTGGAAAAAGCCGGATCACGCTTTGGTAGGTGACATACACGCCGATGGAAAGAATCGTCCACCCCTCCAGGCCGAACGCGAGATACTCGCCGCGCGAGCCGTCGTTCGTTGCGGAGGCGGAGGCCCGCGGCTGCCTGGCCCAGATGGAATAGAGCATCACCGCCGAGGCGATGAGCGTGACCACGCTGTTGAGCGCATCGGCCAGCGTCGCCATCGATTGGGTCCAGTGAAACACGAGAAAGCGCAGCGCCGAAAGCACCATCGTGCAGAGCAGCAACCGCTGCACCGCATTTCGCACCAGGAACGCATAGGCCTGACTGTGGTATCGCGTCATTGATTCGATTGTAGCGGGATGTGCATCCGAGCCGCGACTCAACGAGTCGCGGAGATGCACAGCCTGAAGGGGCGTTAATCGCGCGGCATGTTGTCGGACTCGATCAGTCCACCTACGGTCACGGGTCACAACCGGTTCACCCCCCGCGTTCGTTGTCGCACATCAAAGGTTTCGCCCGACCATCCTTGGTGGTTGTGCATCTCCGCGACGTGTTACGTCGCGGCTCAAAGAAAAACCCCCGCGTGATGCGGGGGTTTTTCAAAGTCTGATGATTCGATCACCGGGTCGATCACTTCTGGGTGGCCAGCTTGGCGACGACGGCCTTGGGATCCTTCTCGGCTTTGCCCTTGCAGTTGTTGCAGCAGAAGCCGACGGTGAGGGTGCTGGACTTGGATGCATCCTTGCCGTTCATGATGCACTTGCCTTCCTTGCTCTTGGCGACCGCGGCGTGGAACTTGGCCGGATCCTCATCGTACTTCTTCTTGCAGTTGTTGCAGCAGAACTCGACCTTGACATCGATCGTCGCATCCGCGTTCACCGCGTTGCCGCTCAGGGGGCACTTGTCATTGATCGGCTTGCTCTTGTCCTCGGCGACGCCCATCACCGACAGGCTCGCCAACACCGCCACAGCCAGCAGACCCGCCAACATCTTCTTCATCGTGCTCATGATCCTGATCCTTTCGTGTTCTGTTATCGGTTGCCGTCGTGTTCGCCGCCGGCCACATGACCGGACGGTCGCGCTCGAACCAACGGATATCCATGCACTGATTGCTGCAAAGCCACTTTGGGTTTCATCCCGGGGGCCACCCGGGGTTCATTCCGGGAGGCAGCCCTTGCGAATGAAGCTTTTCCACTGCTCCATTTGCAGAACCTGACACAGTATCACTGCAATCAACTGTCCCGTCAAGAGAATTATTTCAACTCTCAGGGTAATCGCATGTAAGCAGTGGTTTCCACCTCTCCCCCAGGGAGAGGTCGGCGAGGCTCTGCGAGTCGGGTGAGGGGAGTTCGACGATTGCTGTTTTTGTCGAAAATCCGGCCCTCACCTGTCTCAATCGCCCCGCTGCGCGGCGATTGAGACTGTCCTCTTCCCAAGGGAAAGGGCGAAGAGTCAAGCCCGGGGGGATGTGTTCGGTTCCATCGTCCGCAAGGACGCACACATCACAGCCCAGAGCAACGCTCCGGGGCAGAGGGGTGGTGTTCATCCAAGCTCTGTAAAGAGCGTTACACGTTGGCGAACGCACCACGATGGTCCCCGGCATCAAGATGGTCATGCAACGCTGAGTTCGGGATAAGAGAGTGAGCCGCGACGTAACACGTCGCGGACGTGAGCAGCCTGAAGGGGTGGCCCAGCGCGCCTTTTTCTTTCAGCCTCGATCAGTGCCCGGTCGTTTTCGCATCTCGTGATCCGCTGCGCGATGGTTACTCCATTCTTGTCGTTCACGTCCGCGACGTGTTACGTCGCGGCTCACTCTTAACTTATCCCGAACTCAGGTTGTTCCTTTTTTCCTTCCGCCCCTCGCCTCCTATCATCCGGGCATGAAACTCTACACCCGCATCGGCGATGACGGTTCCACACGGCTCTTCGGCAACCGGCAGGTCGGCAAGGATGACCCGCGCGTCCAAGCCTACGGCTGCGTCGATGAACTCAACAGCGCCATCGGCCTGGCGCTGGTCGGCTGCGCGAACGTCGAAATCGCCTCCATGCTCGGCCTGATTCAGAACCGACTGTTTGATGTCGGAGCGGACCTGGCCACGCCGCAGGTCGAGGGTTCGGATGCGGCCACCGCGCGGGCGGTCTATCGCATCGGGCCGGAGGATGCGGCCGACCTGGAAGGATTCATCGACCGGGTCTGGGCGCCGTTGCCGGCGATGAAGCATTTCATCCTGCCCGGCGGCACGGAACTGGCTGCGCGGTTGCACATGGCCCGCACCATCTGCCGGCGGGCCGAGCGGTGGTGCGTCGCGCTGTCACGCGAGGCCGATGGCGTCGGCGAGGTCATCATCTACCTGAACCGCCTGAGCGACCTGCTGTTCGCCATGGCGCGCAGGGCCAATCAACTGGAAGGGGTCGAGGATGTGCCTTGGAAGAAGAAGGGGTGAAAGGCAAATTTTCCTTTCACTTCTTCTTCTGATCATCCTCTTTCACGGGTGTGAGCCGGACGGTGATCTTGGTGCCGATGGGGGGGATGGCCTTGGTGTTGGCGGCCCAGGCCTCGTTGCCGCCGCCGCCGCCCTGGCCGCCGCGCTTGTCGTTGATACGGGCCAGGACCTCGTCGCCGAAGTTCACCAGCGTGAGGATGTTGCCTTCGATGTCGGCGATGTAAACCGATTTGCCGTCGATCTCATAAAGCTTCGAGCCGGTGAAGAGCCAGATGTTGTCAGGCAGCGGCTTGCGGGTCTTCTGGTCCAGAATCCATTCGTTGGCGTCCACCGCGTGCTTTTTGCCTTCCAGTTCGTAGTGGATCGTGACGGCGAGTTTGGGACCGGTGGGCGGATGAAACTTCCATTCATCCCCGATGCGCTCGGCCCGCAGCGGGCTGCCCGGCTTGAGGCCGATGAGCATGAGTGCCCCATGCACATGGCTGGGCTTGGCGTCGAGGCTGATGATCGATTCGTGCTCGCGCGACTTGGGGGCGCAGGCCAGCAGTTCCAGCCAGTCCGCCTGGAGCGGCAGAATGATCCTGCCCTCGATCTCCACGATCCTGTTCTTGCGATCCGCCTTCACCCCCGGCAACTGCGGCAACTCAGGCTCATTGGCCGGGGCTTGCTTTTCCCGTTCCTGGGCCAAAGTCGCCGAGCTGATGCACAGCAGCATGCAGGCGAGCAGAGAAAGAAATAAACCAGGACGTTGATCGATGGCTCGAATCATATGGAAAATCCTCGTGGTCATGACATCATACCTGGCCGTTGGGAAAGAGGTCAGAAGTCAGGGGACAGGAGACAGATTCGTAGCCGCAGCGTCCGCGCTGCGCGTCTGCGGAACAGGGGACAGGAATCAGAGCGAAGCCGCAAGCGGCTGTGGTCTCCTGTCTCCTGTCCGCTGACCTCTGACTTCCGGCTGATCTACACTAATGATATGCCTGAGCCGAGCCTTCCGAATCCGAACGATGCCGGGCCTGCCCCTTTGCATCCCCGGCGGCTGACCTGGGCGGTGCTGCTGGGGCAATGGGTGGAGTTCGCCCGCAGTGCCGTGGGATTGCCTGATGATGGTGAAGGTCTGCGCATGCGCGAATCGGTGGCGGACATCATCATGCTACAGGCGGTCTGGTTCGCGTTGCAGCATATGCAGGAACTGGGTGATGCTGAGCGGGCCTTGGGATTGGACCGGGCCGGCGTCCTGATCGAGAAACACGAAAGCGCATTGCGGCAGCGTTGGGGCGGCAACATGCCCGCATCCATGCACGAACTCATCGCCGAAGCCCGTTCCGCCGTGGGGCAGGGGCAGGGGCAGAAGCAGGGGCAGGAGCAGGGAGGCCGCAACGTGAATTGAAACATGCCAATCGCTTACGGCTGATAGCTGATGGCTGATAGCCGCATCGCGCTCACTGAGGCTTCTTCTCCTCCTTCATCCCCTGCACCGTCTGCCAGGCGATCTTCTGGAGAAACCTGGCATCATCACCCGTCAGGTCGGCCAGCAGTCTCACCTTGTTGTCATTGGCTTTCACCGTCAGTCGGCCCGGCAACCCGACAGGCGATCGGTCGTAGAACTTCGCATAGAAGACGCAGGCCGCCAGGTAGCTGCCGGCGGGTGCGGGATGGCTCTTGTCCTGCGTGTAGAGCTTGAGCGTGGCGCGTTTCTTGCGTGCCGCCTCCCACGCCGGGCCGACCGGGGCGAGGGGCGCCTCCAGGGCTTTGGCGAGCTCGGTGTAGGTTTTGGTGATGGCCTCCTGATTCTCCGGCTGGTTTTCGCGGGCCCAGGTCATGTAAAGCAGCGGCGTGGCCTTCTGCTCCTTGATCAGTTGGCCCAGTTTCGTGCCGTGCTCGATGGTGACTTTGGGATACAGGAAAGGCATCTGGCTCTGCTCCTGAAGCACGACGAAGTCCCACTCTCGTTGGGCGATGGCGGTGGGTGTTTGGGTGTCGGGGGCGAGCAGATGCTGATGAAAGGACCAGCCGCCGGGCGTGATGGCGGTGGATTGCAAGGGCCGCTTCTCCTTCGCCGCCGTCGCCAAGGCCTCGATCATGCCCGGCAGATTGTTCACGCTCGTATAGCTGTTGCCGATGAACAGCACCCGCAGCGGCTCCGTGTCGGCGCGTGCGGCCGACAGCGGCAGCAGCGCAAGAAAAATGAAAAATCCCGCGAGGAAGGCGACGCATGGTCGGCGATTGTGCATGAGGATCATCCCTTTGTGCGGATCATTATTTAGCCGTTCGCCTTGGCGAACGAACCACCCTGTGCGCTATAATACCCAACGACGGGCGAACAGCCCGTTGAAAAAGAGGTCAGGGGACAGGAGACAAGGGACAGGGGACAGGGGACAGAAGTCAGGAATGTGAAATTTCAAATTTGAGATTTCAGATTTCAGATATCCAACACTTGTCTCCTGTCCCCTGTCTCCTGTTCCCTGTTCCCTGATTTCTTCAACCCAGGAGGTTCTCAACATGGACAAAGGCAAACTGATCGACAAACTCAACGAAGCGATCAGCCTCGAACTTGGGGCATTGCTTCAGTACAACCAGTATTCGCACGTGGTGGCGGGACTGGAGCGGGCGGTGTGGCATGAGTTCTTCGAGGAGACCGCGGCGGAGGCGTTCAGCCACGCCAGGAAATTTGCGGCCAAGGTGGTGGCGCTGGGCGGCGTGCCCACCGTCGAGCCGATGGCGGTGAAGCAGACCACGGACCTGATCCAGATGCTGGAAAACAGCCTGGAAGTCGAACGCAAAGCGGTGCAGATCTACACCGAAGCCCGCGCCGCCGCCGAGGGCAGCCTGGCCTACTGCACGCTGCTGGAAGACCAGATTCTCGACGAATCCGACGATGTGGAGGAACTGGAAAAGTTCCTCAACAAGGTCAAGCCTGCGGTGGCGCAGAAAACGGCCAGGCAGGTGGGGTAAGGGAGGCGATCAGCCTGAGCCGCGACTCAACGAGTCGCGGACGTGAACAGCCTTCAAGGGTGGTGAACACACCTTGGTCATCAGGACTCGAACGCGCAGGCGCCCCGCTTTTGTTGCCGGGGATATCCACCGCGCGACGGATGCGGGCGGCTGGGGCTGAGTCCGCGAAGCCCCGGCCCAGCGGCATGAAGAATGGCAACGTCACGGCAAGCTGTTGGTCTCACAGCCGGGGCTTGCGCCGAGCCTTCAGCCCCAGCCACCCGGCTGCTGCCGCGAGCCCGGTGCGGTCCATCCGTCGCGCGAAGAACGCCCCTTCAGGCCGCACACGTCCGCGACGTGTTACGTCGCGGCTCGCAGGTTTTTCAGCTTTGCGCCACGAATCCGCCGCCGCCATTGGTCGCCTCCAAAGGCGCTCCCGTCGGCTGCCGGCGCTTGGCCATCTGCTGCATCATCAGTTGCCAGGTTTCCTTCTCGTACTCGATCAGGCCGATCGCCTCGTCGATCTTTTCGACGCTGCGTTCGAGGTTCGCATCGACGAGCAGGCGGTAGATGTAGGTGTAAAGGCTGTTGAGCCTGGCGTAGAGGTCGGGGTCGATGTCGCTGTTGAGGCTCGTGGAAAGCTCCAGGGCGATCTTCTGGGCCCGGGTCAGGCCGTTGTAAGCCTGTTCGAAGTTCCGGGCTTCCAACCCCTCGCGTCCCTGCCGGCAGAACTTGATCGCGCCGTCAAACAGCATCAGCCGAAGCTCTTCGGGACTGGCGGTGAGGATTTTGGTCCTCAGATACGGATTGGCGACGGTTGTGTTCATGAGTCTTCTCTTCCTCAATCCCGGCCCCCGGACCCCCGGATGCCCCGAACCCCCGGAGGCCGAAAGTTCCATCACATCGTCTGTATCGGTTAAAGCGGCTGGGCGACCTTAGTACGGCATTTCATAATGGAGGGTGCAGGATGGGAAGCGTGACTCTCAGCCGGGACTGCTGAATAACCTCACGTCCAAGCCGCTTGCGGCGTGGCAATCCCCCGCTTCAACGGCCGCTCCGCCGCCTCAGACATCGATCTTCAGAAATTCGCTGATTTCCAGGCCGAATCCGCTCAGGGCGGTGGGATGATGCGGATGGTTGGTGAGCAGTCGCATCTTGCGGATGCCCAGATCGCGGAGGATCTGCGAGCCGATGCCGTAGGCATCCTGGGATTGGGGCGAGGGATGGCCGGAGATGGCGCGGGCCTCATCGGAGAGGCGAAGGGTCTGAAGTTTTCGCAGCAGGCCGGTGCCCATCATTTCGTGCCGGAGGTAAACCACCGCGCCGCGTCCGGCCGCCTGGATCGCCTTCATCGAGGCGCAGAGCGTGCGTGCGGAAGGATCGGTGACATCGCCGAACACATCGCCCAGGAGGTTCTGGCTGTGCATGCGGACGAGCACGGGGTCATCGATCTCGACGGGCTGGCCGGTGGCGTCGAGCCTGCCGACATCGCCGCAGACCAGCGCCACATGCGGCTGCGGATCGACGAGACTGGAGTAGGCGATGAGGGTGAACCTGCCGAAGGCGTTCTCGAACGGGGCGGTTTCGATGCGCTCGATGAGTTTCTCGCGCCGAAGGCGGTGCTGGATCACATCCGCGACGCTGCACATTTTCAGGCTGAACTTCCCGCAGATTTTCTTCAGGTCCGGCAGCCTGGCCATCGAGCCGTCTTCGTTCATGATCTCGATGATCACCGCGGCAGGCTGGAGTCCCGCCAGGCGGCAAAGATCCACCGAACCTTCCGTCTGCCCGGCCCGCACCAGCACGCCGCCGTCGCGGGCACGCAGCGGATTGATGTGGCCCGGCCTGGCGAAGTCATCCGGCTTGGCGGCGGGATCGGCGAGCAGGCGGATGGTCGTGGCGCGGTCGCCGGCGCTGACCCCGGTGGTGATGCCGAAACGTTCATCGGCATCGACGGTGATGGTGAACGCCGTGCCGCGCTGGGTGGTGTTGACCGGCGCCTGCGGGCGAAGCTCCAGCCGATCGCACCAGGCGCCGGCAAGGGAAACGCAGAGCACGCCGCGCGCCTCACGGATCATGAAGTTGACCAGCTCCGGCGTGACCAGCTCGGCGGCGCAGACCAGATCGCCTTCGTTCTCGCGCGTCTCATCATCAACGAGCACGATCATTTTGCCGTCGCGGAGGTCGGCGAGGATGTCGGGGATGGGGTTCATGCAGGTCAAGCGACATCCGCCGAACGCAGTTCCGCCTCGTCCGGAGAAAGTGCGGCGATGGGGCCGACCAAAGCAAGCTCCATTGGCGAAAGTTGTCGTTCCAGAGCGGTCCAGATCAATTTCTGACGATCAGGATGGTCCAGCGTGGAAAATACCGGGTCGATGACGATGCCGAAAATCCGGTGCTCTCTCATGATCTCCAATGCATCGACATTGATCCTGGGAAATGATGCACGCAAGGCATCGGTCACTTGTTGGAGAGTAGCAGCCATTGTGCGTCACCTTTTTTCTTGATTTCCTCGGCCGAGTGCAAAAACCTCTTCGTGAATTGCTTCATTCTAGCCTGCTCATCACCTTTGAGTTGATTCCACATGGATCGTTTCCGAACATATCCGAGAAATCCTTCGGTTCCCAGATATCGCAGGCGATTGTCCCAATCCGCAGTCAATCGACTCCAATGCTCACGACCAGCAGGTCCCTTGATCGCGTTCACGAACAGGTCGGGGCACTTTCGGAGCCATAGATTCAGGTCATGCCGGGCATCCGTCTCTTTGCCTTCCTGAATGGCAATGGCCTGCATGACGCATTCAACGGATAGGCCGCCAAAGTACATGGCCCCTGCGAAATCGCCTGACTCAACCAATGTCCAGGCGGATGTCATTCTCGATTGAGATGCCATCCACAGATGCCTGGGCCAGTGAGTGATCTCGTCCAGCTTCATTAAAGACCCCGAAATCAAAGCTCATCATTCATGATCCGGTCCGCTTGCCGCCGCGCAGGTCGGCGAGGATGTCGGAGATGGGTTCATGCAGGTCAAGCGGCGTCCGACGACTTGCTCTCGGCCTCGGCGGGGGATAATCCAACGATGGGACCAACAAGGGCGAGTTCCATCGCCGGCAAGTGCCTCTTCAGGGCGTTCCATATGATCGGCTGCCGGTCGGGATAATCCAGATCGTCGAAGACTTGATCGATCACGATGCCCATGATGCGGTGATCCTCCCGTTCGCGCAGCCCCTGGACGTTGATGCCGGGCATTTCGGCGCGAAGGGCGTTCACGACCTGTTCGAGAGTTGCCATTGGGTGACACTTTTCAATTGAAGAATCAAGGGACACTACAAGAAACTCCTGAAGAACTTAACTATTCTACCCAGGCCATCACATTTCAGCTTGCCCCTTGTTCACCCAACGGGTTCGGTTCGCTGGTGAATCGGAGGTCATCGCCCTTTACGAACACAAACGCGAAGCAAGAGTACGCTTTCACCATTCATATACAATGTAGCAGCTTAGCCTGTAATCGAAAGAAAGTGCGAGGTCATCAATCCATGCACCGCAGCCATGAACTCGAACAGCGACTCAAACGTGCCCAGGAGCGTCTCCAACGAGCTATAAACGCCTTGGCACCCAAGCACAAAGGCGGCGAATGGGAGGAGTATCACGCCGCCAAGCAGGAAGTCCTGCTGCTCGAACGACAGTTGGCTGCGACAAAAGGCGAGGAATATGCGGAACCTTACGGGTTTCCGCTGCAATGGGATTCAGGCGCTCCCATGCCGCATCTGATGGTGAATGATGGCCGGGCGCTGCTCGCCTTTTTGTTGAGAGAACCGGCCCCCGATTGGGATGGAAGTTACGTCGAGATCAAAAGTCCCAAGGATGAACAGCCGGAGCCGCTGGGACTTGTCGAGTTCGATTTCTGCACGGCGGCCAAGTTGGGAGCGCCCAACGACGAGGTGTTCAAGGGGCATCCGCTCAACGGGAAAGGCTTGGAGGCATATGAAGCCCAACGGGTCGTCAATTCCCGATGGCTCAAAGAACTCGAAACGATCAACAGCGTCCACCGCATGTACTCGCCCGAACACTGGCGTGACTACAACCACTACATTTTCTGGTTCCACGATTCGACATTCGAGTGCGTGGCACGGTCGTACAAGGTGGAGACGCATCGAACAAGCATGAAGGCGCTGCTTGCCCTAATGGTCGACCGACTGATATTCTGAAACCGAAATACCGGCTCGTGCCAGCGAACGAAAAAGAATATCACTTCGTCTCCGGCCCCATGCGCACCACCGTGCGCGGCGCGAACGGCATCTCGCCCAGCAGGTTTTTCACATCCTCCGCCGTCACCGCCATGATGTGGTCCAGTTCCTCCTGCATCGAGCGGTACCGGCCCTGGTAGGTCCACTGCATGCCCAGGCCGCGCATCCGGCCGCCGGGGTTTTCGCCGGCCAGCGTGGCCTGCGTGGCCAGCTTGTTCTTGGCGCGTTCGATTTCATCGACCTGAATCGAAGCGGCGTAGCTGTCGAGCGTCTTGAACAGCATCTCCTCCACCGAGGCGGCGCGATCGGGATCGCAGGAGGCGAAGGCGAAGTAGGAGCCGGTCTGATCGAACGGCATGAAGGAAAAATCAGCTTCATCGGCCAGACCCGGATCGATCAGCGCCCAGTAAAGGCGGGAGCCTTCGGAATCGCCCAGCACATCGGCGATGACCTTCGCGGTGTAGCGGCGATCATCCTGGGCGCCGGGGCCGGGGCACATCATGGCCAGGTAGTGGCGGTTGACCTTGGCGTCCGCCAGCGATTCGCTGAGCGGCCGGGTGATCGGCGACACATACCGACGATTCACACCGGTGGGCGACCAGTGGCTGGTGATCTTTGAAACCTCATCGATCAGCTTCGCAAAGTCGATGCGGCCCGCCGCCGCCACGGTGATGTTGTCCGGGCTGTAGCGTTGGTTGAAGTAGTCGCGCATCTGCGTGGCGGTGAGGGCCTTGATCGAATCGGTGGTGCCCAGCACGCGGTAGCCCAGCGGATGCTCGCCGAAGAACTTTTCGACCAGCGTGTCCTGCAATCGCCACTGCGGGCGGTCATCGTACATGCCGATCTCTTCGAGAATGACGTTTTTCTCCATGGAAAAGTCATCCTCCCGCAAGGCCGGCCGCATCATGTCGCCCAGCAGGTCAATGGCGCGAGGCAGAAACTCCGGCAGCACCTGGGCGTAATAAACCGTGGCTTCGTGACTGGTGAAGGCGTTGTAATTGGCGCCGATCTCATCGAACTCGCGGTTGACATCATCGGCGCTGCGGCGGGAGGTGCCCTTGAACATCATGTGCTCAAGGAAATGGCTCACGCCCATGACGGGCTTCTCCTCATCGCGCGTGCCGGTCTTCACGAAGAAGCCGACCGCGCAGGTGTGAGCGTCATCGTTCCGCTCGGCGATGAGGGTGAGGCCGTTGGGGAGTTGGTGATGGTGGAATTGGGGCATGGGTATGGGCGGAATCTGAAATTTCAAATTTGAGATTTGAGATTTCTGGTCGAAAGCTTTCAGCCATCAGCTTTCAGCTATCAGCTTCAAGGCAGTAAAGGCAAAAGACATCAGAACACGACTCTGGCTGAAAGCTGATGGCTGATAGCTTTCCAGCTTCTTTCACCCTGCCGCGCCGTCCATGTGTTTCTTGAATTCGTTCTTCGGCTGGACGCCGACGAACTTGTGGACGATCTGGCCGCCCTTGAAGAGCAGGACGGTGGGGATGGCGCTGATGCCGAACTTCACGGAGACATCGCGGTTGCTGTCGGTATCCACCTTGCCGACCTTGACCTTGCCCTGGTACTCCGAGGCCAGTTCATCGATGGTCGGCCCCAACATGCGGCAGGGCATGCACCACTCGGCCCAGAAATCCACCAGCACCGGCTGCTCGCTCTGGAGCACCTCGGCGTCGAAGTTGTCATCAGTCAGTTCGAGAACGGCTTCGCTGGCCATGTCATTTCCTTTCAAAAACAATCCATAATAAGAAGGCGGGCGATTCTAGTCCGTCACGCCAACCCCGGCAAATATGCGGGGCCACTCACTTGGAGACACGAAACACGCGGAGGGTTCCCGCACCGACCCGCATGAATCCAGGGCTGCCTGGTTCTCCGAACCGCCTTCGTTGGGAAACTCCAAATGACAAAACTCAAGTTCCAAACAAGCTCCAAAATGCGGAAATGAAAAAAACAAGGAATGGGGATCGCGCATGATTTCCGCTTTTTCTCTTTGGAATTGGAGCTGGTTTGTGATTTGGCGATTGCGATTTGTGATTTCAGATCGCACGTCAACCAGGAATTAAGCGGCCCTGCACACGAACCCAGGCGGACGTGGCAACCTCGTGGCGATTGCTAGGATGTGGCGATGAACAATCTTTCATCCAGAATCGAAAATCATTCCGCTCTCATCGGGGTCATCGGCCTGGGGTACGTCGGCCTGCCGCTGCTCAAGGCTTTTCACGATGCGGGCTTCCCGGTGCTGGGGTTCGACATCGACCCGAAAAAAATCGACTTCATCCGCCGGGGCGAAAACTACCTCCGCCATCTGGGGGCCGACTATCTCACCGCCATGTCGCAGACCGGCCGCGCCGCCGCCACCACCGACTTCAGCAGGCTCGGCGAACCCGATGCGATCATCGTCTGCGTGCCAACCCCCCTTGGCAGGCATCTGGAACCGGACCTGAGCTTCATCGAAAAAACGACCCGGGACATCGCCAAAACCCTCCGGCCCGGCCAGCTCGTGGTGCTCGAATCGACCACCTACCCGCGCACCACCCGCGAGGTCATGCTCCCCCGACTCGAAGCCGACGGCCTGCGCTGCGGCAGCGACTTCTTCCTGGCCTTCTCACCCGAACGCGAGGACCCCGGACGCAAGGACCACAACACCACCACCATCCCCAAGCTGGTGGGCGGCATCGACAAAATCAGCGGCCAGATCGCCTCCGCGCTCTACGGCAAGGCGGTGAAGAAGGTCATCTCCGTATCGAGCGCGGAAGTCGCCGAGTCCGCCAAACTGCTGGAGAACATTTTCCGCGCGGTGAACATCGCCATGGTCAACGAGCTCAAGGTCGTGCTCACCGCGATGGGGATCGATGTGTGGGAGGTGATCGAGGCGGCGGCGACCAAGCCCTTCGGTTTCATGCCGTTTTATCCCGGCCCCGGGCTGGGCGGGCACTGCATTCCGATCGACCCGTTCTACCTGACGTGGAAGGCCCGCGAGGTCGGGCAGCCGACGAAGTTCATCGAGCTGGCGGGACAGGTGAATCATGCGATGCCCGATTACGTGGTGCATCGCGTGAGCCTGGCGCTGAACGATCGCGGCAAGGCGGTGAAGGGTTCGCGCATTCTCGTGCTGGGCCTGGCGTACAAGCCGAACATCGATGATGTGCGCGAAAGCCCGAGCCTGGAGCTGATCGAGAAGCTCGAGGAGCTGGGCGCGGAGGTGGATTACAACGATCCCCACGTGCCCGCCACGCACAAGATGCGCAAGCATGACCTGCAAATGAAGAGCATCGGGCTGACGAAGGAATCGCTGGCCGGTTACGACTGCGTGCTGATCGCGACGAACCACGCGGCTTACGACTGGCAGTTCGTGGCGGACCACGCGAGGCTGATCGTCGATACGCGCAATGCAATGAAGGGCGTGACGGGCGGCCGGGGACATGTGGTGGGGGCGTGAAGCGTCAATCGGATAAGAACGAGCCGCGACTCAACGAGTCGCGGACGTGTCCCCCCGGAACAGCCTGCAAGGCGTGTCGATCGCGCGGTGGCTGGACGGCATCCGTCGCGCGGCGGATGAGCGGCACGCGCCCGTTTGTCGCGTGGCTGCGAATGCGATGCCTGGCGCTTTCGAGTTCCACCGCCCAAGGTGTGCATGACCACCCTTGAGGCTGCTCACCTCCGCGACGTGTTACGTCGCGGCTCGCTCTTATCCCGGAACCGTTCGGCCTTCGAGATTCGCCGCCGCGTAAGCGAGCGCCTGGCGAATGTCCTCGTCTTCCAGTTCGGGATAGGCCTCTTTGATTTCAGCCCGATTCGGATAGGTCGCCAGGATGTCCAGCACGCGGCGCACGGTGATGCGCATGCCTCGGATGGAAGGCTGGCCGTTCACCTTGGCGGGATCGATCGTGATGCGGTCGAAGGTTTCCATGTGTGAATCATAGCCTGTGTGGTAAACGGAGGAATCGCCTACATCGCCTCGCGGTTTTCCTCGTCCGCTTCGTCTTCGCCCTCTTCATCCTCGACCCACATCTGGTCGGTGTCGCCCTTCTTGCCCACGGCCTTGTACCAGAGCCAGGCGCAGGGGGCGCTCAGGGCGTAGAGCACCAGCGCGGCGGCGATGGTGAACTGCGGGGCGATGGCGACGGCCAGCACGATGACCACGGCGCAGACGATCGCGTTGAAGGAAGCCTTGCCTCGGAAGTAGCGGTTGAGCACGTGCGTGTAACGCAGCCGGCTGACCATCGCAAAGGCGACGAGCATCATCACGATGATCATGCTCACCTTGCTGATCCACAGCGGCCAGCTCTCGGTCATCGTCTCCAGCCCCGCCTCCGCCGCGCGGTGCGAACGCATCAGCGGCGCCAGCAGGTACTCGTGTACCAGCACGATGCTCGCCACCGTGCCCGCCGCGCCCGGCGAAGGCAGCCCCTTGAAGCTCATGTGATCCGCCACGGCTGCGCTTTTCACCTCCACGTTGAACCGCGCCAGGCGCAATGCCGTGCAGGCGCAGTAAAGCGCCCCGGTGATCAGCACCGCGCGATCGATCAGGCTGTCGCCCTTGCCCTGGGCCAGGAACGGAAGCTTGACATCGACGAGCATGATGGCGATGAAGGCCGGGGCGACGCCGAAGCTCACCATGTCGGCAAAGGAATCGAGCTGCTCGCCCAGTTCGCTGGTCTGATTCGTGAGCCTGGCGATGCGGCCATCGAGGGCGTCGAAAACCATTCCCATGAAGATCGCCACCACCGCGCAGGTCAAAGGCGACCAGCCGAAGGGAAGCTGCGTCTGAACCGGATCGCGGCTGGCCAGGAAGATGGCGATGAAACCGCAAAGCAGATTGCCCAGCGTGAACATCGTCGGCAACACGGCGATCGCCTTCATCGCCGCCTGCCTGCGACGCGACAGACGCAGCGCCGGCTTGGACACGGGCAAGGGAACATCGGAAGGTTCGGTGGCCATGTTGCCATTGTAGCGTTGGACAGGGGACAGGAGACAGGGGACAGGAAAGGCAATTGGTTGTTATTTATTCGTTATTGCTTATTTCTTATTGAAGGGACGATGGACGGTGGCGAAGGCTGCTCCCCCAATAAGCAATCATCAATAAATAATAACCAATTGCCTTTCCTGTCCCGCGGACGCGCAGCGAGGACGCTGCGGCTACGAATCCCTGTCTCCTGTCCCTTGTCCTCTTTATTCAACGGACTGACAAGCCCGCACCTGCAATTTCTAACCATTCCGCCCCTCCTCCGCCGCCTGTTGCGTAATATTCAAAAGGGGATGTTTCCCTCTGGATGGCGGCGGGAGACTGCTATACTTTCCCGCTTCATTCGCGGGGTGAATGCGACCGATGGCTTGTTGAACCCCGTTGAACCTTCTGGAGTTTTCCTGAAATGAAACGCCTTGCTTCAATGATGTTGCCCGCCCTGGCCTGCGTCTTCACCGTCGCTTCCCCGGCGTTTGCCGCGGAAGCGGGCTGGACCGTGGACTTCGCCGCCGCCAAAGCCGCCGCCGTCAAGAACAAAAAGGACCTGCTGCTGGAGTTCACCGGTTCGGACTGGTGCCCGCCCTGCAAGATTCTCAAGGCGGAGGTGTTCGACAAGGATGAGTTCAAGAAGGCCGCCCCGCAGGCCTTCGTGTTGGTGAAGCTCGACTACCCCCGCGACAAGACGCACCAGACGGAGGCGGAAATCGCCCAGAACGATGAGCTTCAAAAGCGCTACGCCATCTCCGCCTTTCCGACGGTGATCCTGACCGACGCCCAGGGTCGGCCCTATGCCAAGACCGCAGGCTACGGCGGGCAGACGGCCAAGGAATACGTCAAGCTGATGATGGATTCCCGCAAGGTCCGCCAGCGGCGGGACGCCGCCTTCGCCGAAGCCGCCAAAGCCACCGGCGTGGAGGCGGCCAAGGCGCTGGACAAGGGGCTGGCCGGCATCGACGAGGACCTGGTGACGACGATCTACAAGCCGGAGGTGGACAGGATCATCGCCGCCGACGCCGATGGCGCAGCCGGTCTCAAGGGCAAATACATCGGCCTGCTGACGCTCAAGGAGGCCGTGCGGGCCTTGGAGGATATTCAACAGGTCGAGGACGACATCCCCGCCCGGCTGAAGCTGGTCGATGATCTGGTCGCCAGGTTGAGCCTGACCGGACAGGCCTTGCAGGAGGCCCACTTCACCAAGGCGATCATCACCTACCGCGACAACCCGGCAACCGCCCGCAAGCACATGGAAGCGGCCATCGAAGCCGCCCCCGCCACGCGAAAGGCCGATGAAATCCGCCAGATCATCAAGCAGGCCTACGCGGAAAAGAAGGACGAGAAGTAAGAAACCAGCGGGGACAGGAGACAGGGAACAGGAGACAGGAAACAATGTGCATCCCCAGATGATTGGGTTGCCTGCTCCGCCATTTTGCAATTTGCAATTTGCACTTTGCAATGGCCATTGGCCATTTTCCCCCTCCGTGCCTTCGTGCCTCCGTGCCTCCGTGCCTTTCTCCCTTTCCCCCTCTCACCGGCGTTCCTCTTCCATCACGCGGACATTCTCCCGCAGATCCAACGGCTGCGGGGTTGGCCTGCTTTCGCCAGCCTTCATGCCAAAGAGCGACATCACTTTCGCCACCAGCGACAGAATCAGGAACACGCACAACCCCACCAGAAACGCGGCCAGCACCAGCACGATCGCGGGCAGGATCACCACCAGCAGGCCGATGGACACCGCCCATCGCAAAGCCCACACCGATTGCGGATTCAGCCCGGCCTGGAAGGCGCTCAGCTTCCGGTTCTGTTGTACGAACACTCGCCACATGACGGAAGCGTAGCGGCTGGATTCAACGCGAACAAGGCGATGGGGAGGAATTATCCGGTGATGACGCCTGGCCGCATCAAGTGGCCGCCGTTCCGTGCCGATAGGCCACAAGGTCTGCAATCTCTCGGATGGAGGAAAAGGGTCATGACGAAAACAGCCGCCACCACTGTCGCCACCACCGGCCAGGGAATCACCATCGCTGCGGACCCCGCGCAGGAGGCGATGATTCTGGCCACGATCCAGGAGATCAGCCACATCGCCACGCTGCCGGAGATCACGCTCAAGATCATCCGCATCGTGGAGGATCCCGATTCCTCGGCGCAGGACCTCAACAAAGTCATCACCAACGACCCGGCCCTGGGCGCCCGCATCCTCAAGGTGGTCAACTCCGCCTTCTACGGCCTGCCCGGTCAGATCGGCTCGATCAACCGCGCCATCGTGCTGCTGGGCCTCAACGCGGTGAAGAACATCGCCATCGCCGCGAGTCTCGCCAAGCTGTTTCGTGGCGGGCAGATCTGCTCTCAGTTCAACGCGAAAGACCTCTGGCAACACTCGGTCGCCGTCGCCACCACCACGCAGCTTCTGGCCAAGGAGATCGGTCTGGGCCTGCCGGATGAAGCGTTTCTCGCCGGGCTGATTCACGACATCGGCATCATGGTCGAGATGCAGGCCCGCCGGGCCAGGCTGGTGGAGACGTTTGAGAAGCACGCAGCCGACCCGTCGCAAAACTTCCGCGAGGTCGAGCATCAGGTGCTCGGCGCCACGCACGAACAGTTCGGCGCCGCCCTGTGCAGGCATTGGAAATTCCCCGCCAGCTTCGGCTTCGTCACCGGCTTCCATCACCGGCCCCTCGAACTGGCCGGCCCCAACCGCACGCTCACCGCGCTGGTCCACGTGGCCGACGTGCTCAGCAAAAAGCAAACCACCGGCTTCGTCACCGATGTCGAACACAACGAGCCGCTCGAACAAATCCTCAAGGACATGAGCATCACCCCGCAGCGCATCGAAAACGTCCTCACCGCACTGCCGGGAGCGATGGAGGAAGCCTCGGCGTTGATTCAGGGATGAAAACACGGAGGGGACAGGAAACAGGAGACAGGAGACACTTTATTGACAGCCGCAGCGTCCTCGCTGCGCGTCCGGTTTTCGGGGTAAGGGACGATGGCCTTCCGAGGCGTCAAGGGCATTCCGACCGGGTCGGGGGAGTGCCGTTGGCGAAAGGCCGTCGCAACCGGGTGAGGCGAAAGCTTCACCAAAGAGGCCCAGGGCGGCCAACGTGCGCAAGCGCGAAGGCCCGATACATTGGCGTCTCTCTTTTCCCTCCGGGCGATGATTCTTACGAATCATCGCCTTTTTCATTTCCGCCTCCCGCATCTCTTCCGCCGCTTGCGGCGTGGCACCGGACAACATGCACCCAAAGGCAACAGGGTAAAAACATATGGCTAAAAAAATAGGTCATATGCTTTTACCCTGCCAAAGGCAACCGGCGAACTTGGCATCCGGCCTGATCGCGGCTATCATGTTATCAGCCACAAGGATGTGACTGTTGCCGATGCAACCGTCGCTTTCGCTGAATCCGTTCCCGGATATGCCCCCCGGAAGCCCCCGGAAGCCCCCGGAAGTCCCGGCCCCCCGGAAAGCCCCATGACTCAGGACACCGCCACATCCAGCACACCTTCGCCCTCGGTTTACGAGCGCGTCTCCAAGGTGCTCAACCTCATCCGCCCCGCGATTCAGGATGACGGCGGCGATGTGGAACTGGTGGAAGTGACTGCCGCGGGCGTCGCACGGGTTCGCTTCAAGGGGGCCTGCGTGGGCTGCCCTTCCAGTTCGATGACCCTGCAAATGGGCATCGAGCGCAACGTCCGGGAACGAGTCCCGGAAATCGTGGCTGTTGAACAGGTCCATTGAACCCGCGTCAGGGATGGTGGGTCGGGGCCGCTTGAGCCAGGCATTGCGAACATCGATCGATGATCCGTGCTGCCAGGCTTTGTCATGCGGTTTGCTCCGATATTTTTCACGAAGGTTTTTTCTCTTCGTGTGCCCTGATGGTGTGCGTTCGAGCCTTTGAAGGCTGTTTTCGGTCAAGTCGAACATCTGATAAGTCGAAAGCGATAAAGTCGCTGTCGATGGCGGTGGTCGATGACCGAAAGATCAGAAGTCAGAGGTCAGAAATCAGCGAAGCGGCAACTGCGTTTTATCGTGTATCTTTTCACGTTCATTCAACCGGAAAACTTCCCCCCACGAGCGGTTCCCGCTGTCTGACCTCTGACCTCTGACTTCTGACCTTTGATTCGCACGACCTAGCGCAAGGTGGCGCTGACAATGCCCTGGGGTCTGGCTCGACGCCGTGATGATCGTGTGATCACCCGCGAATCGAACGCCCGGGCATTGCGGCCAAGGACTGCCGGAGTTCGTCCATGCTCGCTCTGACCCGCCGCGTCAACGAAGAAATCGTCATCGGCGACCCCGCCAACCCGCTGGGGGTGATCCGCGTTGTTGCCGTGCATGGCGACAAGGTGCGACTCTCCTTTGACTTCCCGCGCGAGGTCAAGATCAACCGCCGGGAACTGGCGGACCAGAAGGCCAAGGGGGAACTGCCGGGCAACGGCGGCAGAAGTGATGAAGGCGGGGAGAAGATGTAGATTTGAGATTTGAAATCCGAAGCACGAAATTCAAAACAACCCAGCCAAATCCCCAATGGAACTCCTGAATAACCCCGCGTCCAAGCCGCTTGCGGCGTAGCAGTCCCCTGTTCACGGCGCACATCGCCATGCACGACCAGGCCGCCATCGAGAACGCTCATCATCCCCTGCTGCGATGGACAGGGTTGACGGTCGGCATCGTCATGTTGGCGGCTTTCATTTCTTCGTTGCTGCCGCTGCCCGATGCCCTTCACCACGGCATTGCCTTGAGTCTTTACGTCATCGCCGGGCTCGCCTGCGTGGCGGCATACGGATACATGCTCGCGGAGACCGTCAACCGCACGAGGGCCCTGAAAAGCGGCAGACGAATCCAAGCCGTCGTGATCCATCGGCAACACAAAATATGGGGCGGCGGCACCGGCGGACAGACGTGGAAGCTGACCCTGCGCTACCGCGTGGATGACCGCCTTTTTGAAGTGACCCGTTCCGTCAACGAAAGCGAATACAAACGCTCGCCGTTGAATGCGATCATCGAGATCGCCGTGCGTTCATCCGCTCCCAAAGCGTGGTTTCCGGTGCCGCCGGTTGTGAAGCAGACCGCAACAGTTCGATCAGACGGGGCGGCCAACCGGATCGGCGCCGCTGCTTTTGCCTTGCTCACCACCGCGGCCATCGTCACGATCCACATCAGTCGCATCGGCATTCAGGATGGTGATGCGATCGCACCGTGGATCTACTGTTTTTTTCTTGGCGCCGTCGGCCTGGCGGTGTCCGTGTACTGGTGGCTGGGCCGGGGACGCATCGGCGGCCCGGTCTTTCTCTGCTACATGGCCTTCTTCTTCATCGTTCCGCTCTTCGTCGCGACAGCCACGCCGTGGATCAGAGTTCTCATGATCGTCGCCTGGCTCTTCCCGGCCGCCGTCGTTGTCGCGGATGCCCGGACGCTCATGAAAACAAGCCGTCGATGCGCGGACCTTGAGCGGAATGCCGTCGAAAAATCAACGGTCATCGAGGCGAAGTGATCCATTGTTTTTCACGAAACGCGGCGATGGGTTTTGATGATGAGACATGTTTCTTCTTGACTCCGCCCGACGGTACCGCCGATACTTCCCTCAGAGACACCCGCTAAAGGTCGAACCGTTGAACCCGTCTCGAACGAGTCAACATCGACGGCACTGGCGGGTGTTTCTGTTTCCATAAGGAAGACAGGAAAGCAGGAAAAAACGCCTGGGATTTCCGAATAATCTCCGATATACCGTGAACCAGGGGATTGCCACGCCGCAAGCGGCTTGGACGTGAGGTTGTTCAGGAATCCCGTTCAAAATATCTCCCCCACAGCACGCCCAGTTTCTTCACCTCTTCCGCATCGATCATTTTCTTGTCCGACCAGATGGCGAGTTTCAGCGCGTCGTGTGCGGGGCTGCGCTGCGTCTGAAGCATCGTGACATCCTTGAGCGCCGTCTTGATGAGTTCGATGCCGGCGGCGGTGGCGCGTTTGAGGTTGCCGATGATTTCGGTGAGCAGGTCCATCGGGGCGGCGGATTCATCGTGCGGTCGCCAGCAGTCGTAATCCGTTGGCAGTGCGACCAGGGCGTAGGCGAGTTCGGCTTCCCTGGCGAGCTTCGCTTCGGGCATCGCGGTCATGCCGATGAGGTCGCCGCCCCAGCCCCCGGAGCCCCCGGAGCCCCCGGAACCCCCGGAACCCCAGCCCCGGTGCATGTGGGATTCGGCTTGGGTGGAGAACGCGGGGCCTTCCATGCAGATGTAGGTGGCCTTTTCGTGGATGGTGGATTCACTTTTTTCGGCGCGAAGCCGCGAAGCGGCGGCGAGGAGCCATTGCCTCATCACCGGGCAGAACGGCTGGGCCATCTCCACGTGGACCGCGGCCTTTTCGTAGAACGTGTTGACACGCCTGTAGGTTTTGTCGATCACCTGGTCGGCGATCACCACATCGCCGGGCTTGATCTGTTCGCGCAGGCTGCCGGTGGCGCCGCTGGCGACGATGTGGGTCACGCCCAGTTTTTTCAGGGCGAAGATGTTGGCCCGCACCGGAATCCGCGTGGGTGAAAGCAGGTGGCCCGGACCATGCCGTTGCAGGATGGAGACATCCACGCCGTGCCACTGCGTCTGCACGATGGGTGAACTGGGTGCGCCAAAGGGCGTATCGATGTTCACGACGCTGCCCTGCTCGGCGCCCAGCGCTTCGCCCAGGCCTGAGCCGCCGATGAGTCCGATATGAACGGGTTCGCTGCCTGCGGGCATTGGCCATGCTCCTGTCTGGTGCGTGAACGGATCGATGCGTCCGCCTGATCGGGCCGATGATAACGGTGACGCGGTGCGGGTGCATGAGGTGTTTGACGGTCCGCCAGGGTCGTTTCATTCTCGGCACCCACTCTGTCGGAAGTTCCAAATGACAAATTGTCAAACTCCAAACAAGCTCCAAGAACCAAAAAACGCAATCAAACAGAATCCGGATTCGGATCGGTTTTGCCCGGTTCGGCTCGCTTTCGAGTTTGTTTGAGATTTGAATGTTTGTGATTTGGAGCTTTTGCTTCCGGTGATGGAGCGGAGAATTAAACGGGCCTGCACGGTCCGTGTGACTCCGTTCGCCAAGGCGAACGGCTAAATAATTTCACGATTCATCGATTGTCGATCCTCCATGATTGATTCGTCTGTGGCCACATCATCGAACCTCATCGCCCGCCCTTGGCGCGGCGCCTGGTTTCTCCTTGCCCTGGGCGTCATCATCGCCATCGCCTTGAAACTGATCACCGCGGATCGGCCCATCGCCCGGGATGTGATGCTTTACACGGTGATCGGGCACGAGATGTTCGAAGGCCGGGAGCTTTACTCGGACCTGTTCGAGCACAAGCCGCCTGCGTTTCTGATCGTCTATGGCATCGCCAATCGCCTCGCGGGGTACGGTCCGCCTGCGGTGCTGCTTCTGAACATCACCTTCACGCTGGCGACGCTGGCCGGGGTTTATGTGGCCGCCCGTTCGCTGGGCGGGTCGGCGACGGCGGGCGGATTCGCCGCCATCTGCTGGGCGCTGGTTTCCAACGATGTGAACATGCACGCCCATCAGCCGATGCCTGAGTGCTTCATCAACGTCTGCCTGATCTGGGCGTTCGCCCTGTTTCTGAAACTGGATGGTCGTTCGCTCCAGGTCTGGCGTTGCCTGGGGATCGGCGCCGCGCTGATGCTGGCCTCGCAGGTGAAGCAGCCGACGGTCATCGTCGCCGCGGCTTTCGCGCTGGTGCATCTGTTCACCCACACAACCGAACCGGGCGAGCGGAAACGCCGCTTCATTCAGGTGCTCATCATCGCGGCGGTCGGCGCGGCGACCTGGGCGGGCATGTTCGCCTACTTCGCCGCGACCGGCCGGCTGAAAATGTTCTACGACGCCCTGTTCACCTACAACAAGTTCTACGCCGGCGTGGAGGACCCCGATGGCGGGTTCATCCACAGCCTGAAGGTGATGTGGTGGAACTTCAGCAACGGGCTGATCCCCCGCCGCGTTTTTCCGGGCTTTCTCCTCATCATCCTGCCGCTGCTTCTGGCCGGCTTCATCGCCCTCACCGGCCTGTTCAAGCCTGAGTCGCGCCGGGCCTGGCTGCTCTGGCTGGCCTATTTTTCGGGCGTGTTTTTTCTGGTCACCTCGCCTGGCCGGGGGTACCCGCATTACTACCTGGTCTATCTGCCGGTACTGACGGCGGGAGCGGCCGGGGCGTTCGCCCTGCTCGACCGGTGTTGCGAAAGAAGAAACGCGGTGCGGGGGAAGGTTGCGATTTCCATCGCGTGCATACTCGCGCTGCTGGCGGGCGTGGTGCATCAACTGACCTCTTCGACGACGGCCTGGGAGCGGGCGGGTTACGGGTTTCATTACCCCAAGGTGAAGCGGGTGGCCGCCGCGATTGATCAGGCGCTGCTGCCGGAGGAGACGCTGTACGTCTGGGATTACCAGCCTGCGTTTTACGTGCTGCCCAGGCGGAGGCCGCCTGCCGGGGTGTTTTACAACGCTCATGCGATGAAGGGGCCGCTGGTGGAGGAGTTGAGCGGTCGGGTGCTGCGGATGTTTGAAACGCAGCCTCCGGAGGTGGTGATCATTCATGCGGATGAGATGGAGGCGATGAATGACACGACGCGGAAGCTGCATCCGGTGTATGAATGGATTCGCGTCCATGCGAAGCCGATGGACTGGCCCGATGCGCTGCCGTTTGTGATTTATGTGAGAACGGATGGCCCGCTGTGGAAGCGGATCGAAGCGGGTCGGGTGAAGTGGAAGGTTGCCGGTTGAGGGGTTTGCGAAGGTCGGTCTCTCAGGGCCGTTTAATTCTCCGTTCCATCACCGAAAGCAAAAGCTCCAAATCACAAAACCCAAATCTCAAACAAATTCAAAAGCGAGCCAAACCAAGAAAAACCGATCCGAATCCGGATTTTGTTTGATGGCGTTTTTTTGTTCTTTGGAACTTGTTTGGAGTTTGAAATTTGTCATTTGGAACTTCCGACAAGAGTAGGTGCCGAGAATTAAACGACCCTGGTCGGTTTCTACAGTTCAATCGCCGTGATGGATCGGTTGGTGTAGATGCAAAGATCACCGGCGACGGCCATGGCGTTCTCGACGATCTGCACGGGGGTTTGTTCAGTGTGAGCCAGCAGCGCGCGGGCCGCCGCGACGGCGAAGCTGCCGCCGGACCCGATGCCCACGATGCCGTCGGTCGGTTCGATCACATCGCCTGAGCCGGAGATGATCAGGCTGCACGAACGGTCCGCCACCGCCAGCAGGCTTTCCAGGCGGCGCAACATGCGGTCGGTCCGCCAGAGCTTGGCCAGCTCGATGGCGGCCTTCTTGATGTTCTGCGGTGAGTCCTTCAGCTTCGCCTCGAACTTTTCCAGCAGCGAGAAGGCGTCCGCCGCGGCCCCGGCAAAACCGACGAGCACCCCGGCGCCGGCGGCGCCGATGGCCTCGAGCTTGCGCACCTTGACCGCGTCGTTCTTGGCCACGATGTTGCCCATCGTGACCTGGCCATCGCCCGCCATCGCCACCCGTTCGCCCCGGCGGACGGTGAGGATCGTCGTGGCGTGAAACGTGTTGTCGCTGCTGTCGCGTGTCATGCCGGGAGTGTAGCAGGAAGGGGGGGATGAAAAGTTCCGAGTTCCGAGTTGAAAGGCAAGGGGGGAAGTTCCGAGTTCCGAGTTCCGGGTTCCGAGTTGAAAGGCAAGGAGGAGGACAAGTTCCGAGTTCCGGGTTCCGGGTTCCGAGTTGAAAGGCAAGGAGGAGGAAGGCATTAAGGCACGAAGGGAAGAAAATATCCAATGACCATTGCAAATTGCAAAATGCAAAATGGAAGGCAACGGAAAACGCGCCTTCTCCGCCATTTTGCAATTTGCATTTTGCAATGGCCATTGGCCATTCTCCCCTTGCCTTTCAACTCGGAACCCGGAACTCGGAACTCGGAACTTTCCCCCCT
>CAZYPK010000058.1:0-26771 GCA_964649195.1 uncultured Phycisphaeraceae bacterium | reverse complement strand
ACGTGTTACGTCGCGGCTGTGCCGAGCCGCGACTCAACGAGTCGCGGAGATGAACCGCCTGAAGGGGCGCTCGATCGCGCGGCGAAGGTGCGGCGACGGCAGCGGGCGAAGTTGTCGTGTCGGGATCGAACGGAAAACGCGGGGTGTTCGAGGCTGAAAGCACAGGGCAAGCATCACCACCTCTTGAGGCTGTTCACCTCCGCGACGTGTTACGTCGCGGCTGTGCCGAGCCGCGACTCAACGAGTCGCGGACGCGCACGGCCTCAAGAGGTGCTCCATCGCGCGGCGAAGGTGCGACGACGGCAGCGGGCGAAGTTGTCGTGTCGGGATCGAACGGAAAACGCGAAGGTGTTCGAGGCTGAAAGAGCAGGGCGCGCATCACCACCTCTTGAGGTTGTTCACGTCCGCGACTCGTTGAGTCGCGGCTCGGATGTTCACACCTTCAGGTCCGTCTGGATGCCGAGCTCGCCGGCGTATCGTTTGCGGATCGGCTCGACCACATCGCGCACAAACGCATCGACCTGCTGCGGGGATCGGCCGACGAATTGCAGCGGGTTCAGGACGGCGGCGATGTCGATCGAGGCGAATGCAGGTTCGCGTTTGAGCCGGTCGAGCAGGTCGTTGTCGGCGCCTTCCGCCTTCACCCGGGCGGCGGCGTCCTGCGCGTGTTTGCGGATGACTTCATGCATCTCCTGCCGGTCGGCGCCGGCCCGCACCGCCGCCATCATCAGATTTTCGCTGGCCATGAAGGGCAGTTCCGCGGCAAGGTTTTTCTCGATCGTCTTCTCATACACCACCAGCCCGCCGGTCACGTTCATCATGATGTCCAGCACCCCGTCGAGCGCCAGGAACGGTTCGGGCAGCGAGAGGCGGCGGGTGGAGGAATCATCCAGCGTGCGCTCGAACCACTGTTCCGCCGCCGTGGTGAAAGGCACCTGCGTCAGGCCGATGACGAAGCGCGACAGGCCGCAGATGCGCTCGCAGCGCATCGGGTTGCGCTTGTAAGGCATCGCCGAGGAACCGACCTGATTCACCTCGAAGGGTTCCTCGATCTCCTTGCGATTGGCGAGCAGGCGAATGTCCGTGGCGAACTTGGCGCAGACCGCGGCAACCGCCGCCAGACTGCTGACCACCATGCCATCGACGACGCGCGGATAGGTCTGTCCCGTCACGGCGAACCGACGCTCCGATGGCCAGCCCATCTTCTGCGTGACCAGGCGATCCAGTTCATCACAACGGCGGTGAGATTCGATCAGAATTTCGGATTTGGGATTTCGGATTTCGGATTTGGCATCGTCACTTTCCCGCTTTTTCTCCTCCACCGCCTGTTCCTTGGGCGTGTTGTCTTTCAACTCAGAACTCAGAACTCGGAACTCGGAACTTGTCTCCTTCCTGTCTTTCAACTCGGAACTCGGAACTCGAAACTCGGAACTTGTTTTTCTCTCCGCCTGCTCGAAAAGCTCCAGAAAACTTGCCTGCGTTCCCGTGGTGCCTTTGACGCCGCGAAAGCGCAGGGAGTTGATGCGATGTTCGATTTCCTCCAACGCCAGCGCCAGATCGTGGGCCCACAGACACGCCCGCTTGCCCACCGTCGTCGGCTGGGCGGGCTGATAGTGCGTGAAGGCCAGCGTGGGCAGGTCGCGGTATTTCACCGCAAAGGTCGCAAGCTGATCGATCACATTGGCCAGCTTCGAGGCGATCAGTTTCAGGCCGTCGCGCAGTTGAAGCAGCTCGGTGTTGCAGACCACGAACTGGCTCGTCGCCCCCAGGTGAATGATCGGCCGGGCCACCGTCGCCACATCCCCCAGGGCGTGAATGTGGGCCATCACATCATGGCGCAGCTTCTTCTCGTACTTCGCGGCGGCCTCGAAATCGATGTCATCCAGATGAGCCTTCAGGTCGGCGATCTGGGCGTCGGTGACGGGCAGGCCCAGTTCCTTTTCCGATTCCGCCAGCGCCAACCAGAGTCTGCGCCAGGTGCTAAACTTCCGCTGCGGCGACCAGATGGCCTGCATCGCGGCCGAGGCGTTGCGGGAGGAAAGCGGTGATTCGTATCGATCATGTAAAGCCATGGGACGTCTCTCTTGTTGACCCGTTCAGGTCGGAGAGGCATAGTAGCAGGAGCCAATAAGTTCCGAGTTCCGAGTTCTGAGTTCCGAGTTAAAGGCAACGGTCCTCGGTGATATGTTTTTGTCTTGCAACTCAGAACTCGGAACTCAGAACTCAGAACTTATTTTCATGCCCCTCACCGAGCAACAACTTGTCGATCGCGCCCGAGCCGGTGATCGCCAGGCGATGGGGGAGTTGCTTTCCAATTATCACAATCGTTTGTACAACGTCGCCCTGCGGATGGTGAATCATCAGGATGACGCCCTGGAGCTGACGCAGGACGCCATGCTCAAGATCGTCGAGCATCTGCACGCCTACGATGGCCGCAGTCAACTCTCGACCTGGATGATCCGCATCACCATGAACCTGTCGATTTCGCACCTGCGCAAGCGGAAATTGCGGAAAACGGCCAGCCTCGATGCCCGCACCGGCGGAGGCTTATCGGGCGGGGATGGCGAGGTATCGACCTCGCTTTCCGACAGAATCGAAACGAAAAGTGAACTTTCCGCCGGGCAGTGCGTCGAAGAAAGTGAAATGCTCGAGGCCCTCCACGAAGCGATGGCCAACCTGGATGAGGAATTCCGCGGCGTGCTGGTGCTCCGTGATGTGAATGAAATGGATTACCGCGAAATCGCCGACATCCTGGAAGTGCCCGTCGGCACGGTGAAAAGCCGACTCTTCCGCGCCCGCCTGGCCCTGCGAGAGGAAATGAGCCGGATGTACCCGGAACTGAAGGAACGCACAAAAGCGTGAGACGAAACTCAGAACTCAGAACCCGGAACTCAGAACTCAGAACTCAGAACTTCCCATGCTCGACCGTTACGATGAAAACCTGATCCTCGGCTACATCGAGAATGACCTCGATGCCGCCGACCGCGCACGCTTCGAGGCGATGCTTGCGGAGGATGAGCCGCTGCGGCTGCTCCTCGAACAGCTCATCGCCGATCGTGCCCTGCTTCGGGCGGTGCCCGCCAAGGCGGCGCCGATGGTCCTGATGGAACAGGTGCAAAGCCAACTCGAACGGCAGATGCCTGCGGATGTCGCGCCCCAGCGCGTCACCGGTCCCGTCTCGCCTGTCATTCATCGCTTCCCCAACCGCCTGCGCTGGGCCGGCGGGCTGGCGGCGGCGGTCGCGCTGGCCGCCGGTCTCACCTGGCACTTTGATCCGTGGGGTTGGTCCACGACCGCGCAGCCCATCGGCGAACTGGCGCATCACGTTACCCCGCCCGATGCTGACAGGATCGAATCGTTCGACAAGCATCACCACCATCGCCCGGCCTTGCCTCCCGATGGCTCCGTCGCTGACGCGATGCCGGGGAAGTCCGCGCAGGCGGCCGGCCCGGTCGAACAGCAAAGCAAAAGCAACCGCGAAGCAGGGGCAGGGGCAGGGGCAGTAGCAACAGAAGCAGGAGCAGTAGCAGCGGCAGACATGCCGCCCGGTGGCAAGGCGACTGCCGCCCTGACGCTGGCCCACGATGCGGCCGTCGCGCCGCCATCCGCCCCCCTTCCTGCGGCTGCGGACAACATCAAGGAACGGACCACCGCCGGTGATTTTTCTGCTCCTGCTCCTGCCGCTGCCCCTGCTCCTGTTCCTGATTTCCAGATCGAATTGCAGACCGCCAGTGTTTCGCAGACGCGCCAGTTGCTGCTGGCCTGGGCCGATCAGAACGATGCGGTCGAAGCGGCCCCGGCTGGCGCCCGCCGCGGCAGGGCGATGCAGTTGGGCGAAGTCGCGCGAGGTCAGACGGCACAAGCGGAAAAACTTCAGAACGATCGCAGCCGCGAAGAGGAACTCAGGAAGTCCAAGACCGCCGGTGAAGCCGCGCCGGCCATCGGCGCCGATGGCGCGGCAGGCCGCTCCGCGCCAATACCCCCCCCGGTACCCCCGGCGCCCCCGGCGCCCCCGGCGTTGCATCACCCGCTGCGCCGGCCCCCGGGGGCAGGCCATCGCCTTCGGCGGCAAAGCCGCACGAAGCTGTGATACGCTCCTCGGAGGAACACGAAGCCGCGGAAAAGAAATCATTCGCCGATGGCGATGGAAAACAGCGCGGCCCGTCAGCCGCGGAGGCCGCAAAGGTTGCCGCAGCCGAGCAGGCCATCACGTTGCTGGTCCCCGCCGACCGGGTGGACAGCCTCGTCGAACACATCGAAGCCAAAACCGGCCAATCGCTCATCGTGGTCCGCACCGGCGATCAGACCCTGCTGCTGAGTCCGCAGGTGGCCAACCAGCGCACACCGGCCCGCAAGGAATTGGACAAGATCGAAAAGAGCGCCGCCCCGCTGGCCGATGCGGCGGCGGAAATCGAGCCATCCCCCGGCCCAATCCAGCCCAAACTCGATGCCGCACCTGCCGCGCCGCCATCAGTCATCGCACCGTCCGACAAGGCGCTGGCCGATTCAAAGGATGTCAAACCGCAGGCCAAAAATGCCGCGGCGCGACAGGTGGTGGTGAAGATCATCCTCGCGGAAGAAGCCAAGTGATTTCACATCGGATGTTCGATCGCTGATCCGAGCCGCGACTCAACGAGTCGCGGACGCAAACAGCCTCAAGAGGTGGTGATGCTTGCCCTGTGCTTTCAGCCTCGAACACCCCGCGCTTCCCGTTCGATCCCGACACGACAACTTCGCCCGCTGCCGTCGCCGCATCTTCGCCGCGCGATGGAGCACCTCTTCAGGCCGCCCCCAGGGGCGCGTCCGCGACTCGTTGAGCTTGCTGGCTCATGTACCGAACATAGTGCCAAGCCCGATGGCGAGGCTTGGCGAGCCGTCGGGGGATCGCCGCCGCGCACAGAATACCCCGACGGCTCGGCGGCCCTCGCCATCGGGCTTGGCACCACGGCGGGTACATGAGCCAACATTGCAAGCCTCCTTTCGGGTTTGAGGCGACCAGGCCGGCCCTTCGACCTCGAACGTACCCGCTGGGAGGCTTGCTTCATAGTTTCTGGGGCTGAGTCCGCGAAGCCCCGGCCCGGATGCACGAAGGAAGGTGAAGCAACTGAATGCTGAATGCTGAAGGTCCCTTGGCCGGGGCTTGCGCAAAGCCTCCAGCCCCAGCCACCCAGAAGCCCCCGGCCTCCACCCGGACGTTCGGGAAGCCCGACGCTACTTCAGCTCCACCGACCAGTACGCCTGATCCACGAACTGCCGCCAGCTTGCGTAGCGGTCGTTGCCCACCCGCAGCGCCACCACCGGGTTGCGGTGCGGCTTCACCGGCTGGCGGATCAGCTTCATGTTCGCCTGGATCGGCGTCCTGCCGCCCTTGCGCGTGTTGCACCGCACGCAGCAGCAGACCAGGTTCGTCCACGAGCTTTCCCCGCCCTGGCTGCGCGGGTTCACATGGTCCAGGCTCAGTTCCTGCGTTGAGAACTTCCTTCCACAATACTGGCACAGGTTGCGGTCCCGCGCGAAGATGTTGCGACGGTTGAGCTTCACCTCCTGCTTGGGCAGACGATCGTAACCGAGCAGCCGGATGATCCTGGGCACCGCGATTTCCATGCGCACGGTGCGCACCCAGTCGTAAGCCTGGCCGTCGATGCCGTCGAACTGATCCTTCGCTTCGGAAAGCTCGGACCAGCTATCGAAGTTGTGCCCGACATAGGAGCCGTCATCGACGCGAATGGCTTCCGCGAGGTTGCGGAACATCAGCGAGAAAGCCCGGCGGGCATCGATGACACGGATCGCCAGCCAGAGCCGGTTGAGCACCAGGACATGGGAATTCAGACTGACTTCCTGGGGAATCATGCAGGATCACCTCTTATGAAGGCGCCGGAAAGGACGCTGGATCGTAGTCGGTGAATGTTGCAATTGCAATGGTTAGAAACGGATTTGGAGCGGAAAAGGAAAGGGGAACGCGCAGCGAGGACGCTGCGGCTGTGACATTGATAGCCGCAGCGTCCTCGCTGCGCGTCCTTCTTAACCGCAGCGTCCTCGCTGCGCGTCCTTCTTAACCGCAGCGTCCTCGCTGCGCGTCTGCGCGAAGCCGCAAGCGGCTTACGGCTTGCGTTGAAAGGGGTCCCAGTATTCGATGTTGATCGGGCTGCCGTCGAAGGGGGGATGGATTTTGGCGTCGGGGTCGTGTACGACCTCGGCGTGTCCGTCGGCGAAGGAGACGACGCCGGCGTTGCCGTGGCGGTTGCTGTTGACGCCTTCCTTGTATTGGTGGATGTAAGGCCACCAGAGGGTGAGGGAGACGCCGTGGTTCACGCCGCCGGAGGTTTTGGGGCTGGAGTCGCCGACGACGATGAGCTTGGTGGGGTCCTTGACGGATTGCAGGCGGGTGAAGGCCCGCTGGGTGATGTAGCTGAAAGAGGAGTAATCGGGATGCGAGTAGAGGCCCAGGAAGAAGCCGTTGTATCCGTAGCCGATGTAGTGATAGTTGTAGGCCCAGGACCACTTGACGCCGTAGTCGATCTGTTCGCCTTCGATGGCGGGGCAGCGGGAGACATCCTTGTTGTTGCCGAACGGTTCGAGGAGGTTGTGCCAGTTCTGATGGAGGTCCATGTTGGGCTGGCGGTGAGGCGGAAAGTAGTTGCGGTTGGAGAGGATGTATCCGCTGGTGGCGATGGCCATGTGGTGCAGCTTGGTGGAGCAGAGGGCGCGGTGGGTGGCCTGCCTGGTCTTGGCGAGCGCGGGCATGAGCAGGGAGATGAGCAGCGTGATGATGGCGACGACCAGCAGCATCTCGATGAGCGTGAAGGCCCCCCGGAACCCCCGGAAGCGGTGGCCGCGACGAACGCATGATGGTTCAAATGAATGGTGCATGGGAGCCTCGTAAAGCGTCAGCTCCTTCTCTGGGAAGTCAGGGATCGAAATCGGATTTCGGAACAAGCCTCGCCCGGAAGGGCGCCTGAGAACTTATTCCCGGGTGGCTGGGGCTGAGGCTCTGCGAAGCCCCGGCCTGATGACGCAACGAGCCGGGGCTTCGCAGAGCCTCAGCCCCAGCCACCCAATGGTTCTCAGGCTCCGGGGGCCGGGCGGGGCTTGTTCCAAACTCCGGTCGGAAAACATCCGCCGGCGGTTAAGCCGGCAGATGCTGAGGGGAGAACGAGTTCGATCACGCAGCCCGACGCCGGCGGAGCATGGCGACGCCCGCCAGGGCCAGCAGGGACATCGTGGCCGGTTCGGGGACGATGGCTGCCAGTTCGGTGATGCGGATCGCCTGCACGGTGGGGTTGCCGCCGGTGAAGGTGATCACGAACGTGCCGTCGAGTCCGGTGGTGATGCTGCTGAAGAGCAGGCCGGATTTGGCGGCCCAGCCGTCGATGGCGCGGTTCCAGTTGTCGCCGTCGGCAGCGAGGCTGGGGCCGGCCGTGCCGTCGGCGAACAGGCCGTCGATCTGGATGTCCGACAGGTTCGTGCCGGTGTTGAACGCGTTGAAGAGTTCGACATCGTAGAACTTGTCCGGGTCGAGACCGGCGATGGTGAATGTCATCGGAGCGGTGGCGTTGCTGCGGTAGTACCAACTGTTCATCACTTCCTGGGGCACTTCCTGGGCGAAGTCCCAGCCGGCGTTGAGGGTGGCGTTGCCATCGCGATTGGTTTGTCCAAAAGCGCTCACCGTGACCCCGGTCGCTTCGGTGCCATCAGAGAACTGCACACCGCCAAACGCCGTGCTCTGGGCCAGTTGCCCGAAGTTGTTCCAGACCTTCAAGTCCGACTGCACGGTCTGCGACAGGCCGCCGTCAACATCGAGGCCGCCCAGCGGGCCGACGTTCAGGAGAATCTGCCTGCCGACGGGCGCCAGCGGAGCGGCATGGGTGTCAAAGACCACGCCTTGCAATGTGGCATGGCCGTTGCCGGCGTTGCCTGTGGGACTCTTGTTGACGGAGATGGTGTACTGGTCGCCGTCCTGGGCATCGGTGATGTCGAAGAACACCATGTCGATGTTGCTGTTGCGAATGGGGTTGAGATCGACGAACGCGGAGCCGCCGCCGGAGCCTGCGGTCTGTTCGACATAGATGCCTTGCGAACTGACGCCGCCGTCTCCGCCGATGCCATCGGTCAGGATGCCGATGCGGAAGCCGTTGGGGATCAGGGCGGCATTGGTGATCTGGTAGGTGATGACCGCGGCCTTGGCTCCCGCGGTGCCCGGTCCGCCGTTGGTGGTGCGGACCTGGGCATCGGCATTGCCGGGGTTGTCGATCGTGGTATAATCGGCAAACGGTCCAGTGACGCCGATCGACGTGCCCAAAGCGGCGAAAGAGTTGTAGGCGGTATGACTGACGTTGAGGCCGAACAGGTCATACCCCGCGCTGCCGTAGCGGTTGTCGCCGTCGGCATCGAAGGTCTTGGGCGTGGTCTGCGTGTAGAACTCGGTCACCTCATTGCCCACGTTGTTGGCGATCGCGCCGGAGAAGACGATGTTCAGAGCCTGCGCGGGCATGGTCGCCAGCAGGCAGACCGCAGCCATGAGCAACATTTTTAAAGCGGTTTGCAGGCGAAGGGGGGGGGTATGCATGGTGATGTTCTCCTCAAAGGTGGAATCAACGTAACCTGGCGACGACCGTCGCACAGGAAGTCCCAAAGTGAAAGCGCAAACCAAACAGCCGGAACCTTCCAAACTTGTTTGAAGCTTACCCCGCTTTGGCGGTCAGGCCAATGAAGAATTGCGGAACCTGACTGAGATTTCTCGTCACCTTCGGGGGAAACGGACAATTTCATCGAAATCCCATGATTTTTGATGGAATATCGACCGCGATGGGGGAACCCATTCGCAGCCTCACAGGTTCCGGGATACGATTTATCGTAATCAGGGGCCGCTTGCGGCTTCGCTCTGATTCCTTCTCCTGTTCCACGGGAGCTGAAGCTCCCGTGCCTGATTATGCGTAAACGTCCGCCCCAGGTTGCGTTGCTTGTCGAGTCCAGCCGGGCTTATGGCCGGGGGCTGCTCACGGGGATCGCCCATTACGCACGCCTGCATGGCCGGTGGTCGGTCTATCACTATGAACGCTCCCTCAACGATCCCGCCCCCGAATGGCTGGCCAAGTGGAAAGGCCACGGCATCATCGGCAGGCTGGAGAACCCGCAGCTCATCCGCACCATCCAACAGCTCAACTGCCCCGTCGTCGATCTGCGCGGCCTGCACAACCTGCCGGACATCCCCCTCGTCGAAACCAACGACAAAACCGTCGTCCGCATGGCCCTGGACCACCTTCTGGAACGAGGCTTCACCCGCTTCGCCTACTGCGGCTTCGCCGGGGCCAACTATTCCGATCGCCGGCTGGGGTTCCTCAAAAAGTTCACCGGTGATGACCGCTGCTCGCTGGAGGTTTACCAATCCGATGAAACGGCCCACCGCAGCGACACCGTCGCCACCGAGTCGCGGGGCATCCTCTACGAAGGCGCCATCGCCCGCTGGCTGGCGAAGCTGCCCAAGCCCGTCGGCGTGATCGCCTGCAATGATGTGCGCGGCCAGCAGGTGCTCAACGCGGCCCGCGAACACGACATCTCCGTGCCGGAGGATCTGGCGGTCATCGGCGTCGATAATGACGAGGTGCTCTGCGAGCTTTCCGACCCGCCGCTGTCGAGCGTCGAGCCCAACACCTTCCGCATCGGCTACGAGGCGGCCACGCTGCTCGATCGCATGATGCAGGGATACAAACCTGAAAGCCGAACGATCTTCATCGAACCCACCGGCGTCATCACCCGGCAATCCACCGATGTGCTGGCGATGGCGGACCGCGATGTCGCCGCCGCCGTCCGCTTCATCCGCCAGCATGCCACCGAGGACATCACCGTCGAACATGTGCTCAACCAGGTGCGGCTCTCACGCAGCACCCTCGAACGACGCTTCTGCAAAATCATCGGCCACTCACCCAAGGCCGAAATCCTCCGCATCCGGCTCGACCGCGCCAAACGCCTCCTCGCCGAGACCGACTACTCCCTGCTCACCATCGCCCGGATGACCGGCTTCAAACACGCCGAATACCTCAGCGTGGTCTTCAAACAGAAGTTCCACCAAACCCCCGGACAGTATCGCACCAGCGGAAAACTCATCCAATGAACAGGGGGAAGGCATTGAGGCACGGAGGCACGAAGGGAAAGGCAAGAAGAGAATGGCCAATATCCATTGCAAAATGCCAATTGCAAATTGACGGAAACGGAAGCGGCTCGATTGCGTTTGCCGTTGCCTTTCATTTTGCAATTTGCAATTTGCAATGGCCATTGGATATTTTCTTCCCTCCGTGCCTTGTGATTTCGGCTTTTCAACTCGGAACCCGGAACTTGCCTCCCCCCTTCGTGCCTCCGTGCCTTCGTGCCTCAATGCCTTCCTCTCCCCCTGATTTTCGTTGGACACATCCCGTTTGCGGTGTATGCTAAACACCGTGGGGTCGCCTTTCTTGGGTTCCAACTCTGGATGTCGAATGGGGATTGCGTCATGGACATGAAAGTACATTGCCCCGGATGCAGCAAGTCGCTGCGCGTGCCCAAAACCTCTTCCGGTCGCAAGGCCCGCTGTCCCAATTGCCGGCAGGTGTTTGTCGTGCCGGCGCCGGAGGAACTGATCGATGAGACGATCTCCACCTGGATCGAGGAGGATGTGGAGAAGCTCGAAGTCGAGCATGAAAAACAGTGGGAAAACATCGGCAGCATCAAGGCGTACCGGCGTCCGCAGGCTTCGCCCCCGGCGCCGCCGGTGCGGCTGCCGGAGCGGTTCAAATCGGGCGGAGCCGAACCAGGGGCAGCGGCAGGAGCAGGAGCAGCGGCAGGCAAACCCAGTCATGCCGCGCCACCGCAGGTCACCCAGCCCGCCGGCGAACGCTCCACCGTCACCGCCGCCGATGATCTGTCCGCCCTGCTTGCGACCGCCGGCGCCGCCATCGAGATCACCGCCCCCCCCACCGCCACCGCGCCGCCTCCCGCCATCAGCGGCAATCCGATGAACCAGCGCGGCACCCAGACAGGCGACATCATCGAACAGCCCTACCCGACCAACCTGCGCGTGGACCCGTCGCATCCGCACCTGATCGTCGTCCGCTGCGATCAGGGCGGCGTCTGCCTGGCGTTCGATTCAACCTGCCTGGAGAACTTCGGCTTCCGCATGTCCATGCCCGTCCGCTGCGCCTTCAGCGGCGACATGGAGCGCCGAAAGTTGTTCGCCAGGCCGCTCGCTTTCATCGATCGTTCCGCGGCACGCATCCGCTCCACACAGGAGATCGACACCAAGTACACCACCACCCTGCTCAGCGGACAAAGCACCCGCGAACTGCTCGATGTCATCGGCAACATCGACGCCCTGCCCAAGCCGTTCAGCTTCTGCGTGCCCTACTACGGCTGCAACGAGTTCAGCCATTCCAGCCTCAAATGCTGGACCGAAACGCGGCCCGACGGCGGGTTCACCTGCTTCGTCATCATCCCCAACGGACCCGCCGCCCTCCACTGGCTGCTGCATGTCAACGGCGCCTGCGGCATCGAGTTCGCCAAGCTCGAACAGGACATCTCCCTGCTCGACAACGAAGCCTGGCGACTGCTGGGCGACGAATGCCGCCGCAGGCTTGCCGTCTGGTGCCCCTTCGATTCGATGGAACACTTCCAGCTCTATCTGAGCGATGGCGACTTCGGCACCCGCGACAAGGGACTGGCCGGGCTGGTGATCACCGATCAGCGGCTGGTCTATTGCAAGTACCACCACCGCGGCGCGGTCAACCTCTCCGAGCCGGCCACGCTGCTGATCCGCGATGAAGCCGACTTCGCCCAACTGGCCATCGAGAACGGCCACGGCAAAACGAAGCTCGTCAAACTCCACCTGCACGATGTCCCCAAACTGCTCGAAGCCGTGTCAAACTGGCCCAACATCCAAATCGACCGCAAAGCCTTCGCCCCGACCGCCGCGGTTTAGAAAAGAGGTCAGGAGACAGGAGGCAGGAAACAGGAGACTTTCACAGCCGCAGCGTCCTCGCTGCGCGTTTCTCTTTTAGCCGCAGCGTCCTCGCTGCGCGTCCGCCTTCAATAAGAAATAAGCCATAACAAATAAATAATAACCAATTGCCTTTACTTCCCCTTGTCCCGCAGACGCGCAGCGAGGACGCTGCGGCTGTGATGTTTCAGACGCGCAGCGAGGACGCTGCGGCTGCGATGTCCCCCGTCCTAACAATCGCCTGTCATAATGCTCCATTGATCGGAGCGATCCCATGCCTTATCGGTTGCGAAAAAAAGAGTCGGTCACCGCGGCCATCCGTCGCATGGTGCGCGAGGAGATCGACAAGGCCATCGACGAGCTCAAGGGCGTCCCCGCCGGCCGGCCTCAAGGGCTGCACGAGGCCCGCAAGCGCATCAAGAAGCTGCGCTCGCTGATCCGCTTGGTCCGCGCCCGGCTCGATCAGACCGGCAGGCAGGCCATCGCCCTGCTCACCGAAGCCACGCGGCCGCTCTCGGGGCTGCGCGACGCCCAGGCCATGGTCGAAGCCTTCGACGCCCTGGCCGCCGGCGAGATGAGCAAGGATGAAACGCAGGCCTTCGCCCCGGTGCGCGAGCAACTGGTCCGGCGGCGCGACGCAACGCATGGCGATGAAGCGCAAGGGGGCACGCTCATCGCCATGCCCATCGAACACCTGCGCGAGGTGCGGGCGATGAGCCAGCTCTGGACCCTTCGTCCCAACGGCTTTGGCGCCTACGCCCGTGGGCTGCGCAAGTGCTACACGACAGCCGCCGACGCCATGCGGCTGGCGATGACCCGACCCGACGATGAACACTTCCACGAGTGGCGCAAGCATGTGAAGCATCACTGGCATCACGTTCGCCTCTTGCGCGGCTTGTGGCCCAAGCTGATGATCGCCACCGCGTTCGAACTGGGCGCGCTGTCGGACCTCTTGGGCGATGATCACGACCTGGCGGTGATGCGCGAGCTGATGCTCAGGCAGCCGGCGGTTGCGGGCATCGATCGGGATGAGCTCTTGCAGATGATCGATGACCGGCGGCACAAGCTCCGCCGCTCCGCACGCACGCTGGGACAGCGGCTCTTCGCCGAGAAACCCAAGGCCCTGATCCGCCGCCTGCGGTCCTACTGGAACGCCTGGCACGCCGAGGAGGTCAAGCCTGAAAACGTCATGCAGCCGGTGACGCTGACGGACTTCATGGAGGAGACGCCCGGCCTGTGAAGGCGACGGTTGGGGATAAGCGTGAGGCGCGACTCAACGAATTGCGATGGGTGGTTGGGGCTGAAGACTCTGCGCAAGCCCCAGCCACCCGCCTCAGCCTCCAGCCCCAGCCATCACCCGCCGCTCTGTTACGCCCTCCAATCGTCGCCCGGCATGATCCTCTTCATGAACTCATCGAAGAGCGGGACGGTGAAAGCGGTGTCCCCATGACTGGGACTCCATATCATTCCTTTGACAATGAGTTGACTTCGCGTCGGCCCCAATGAGGTGACGGAACGATTCAATTGATCGGAAATGTCCCCCGAACGATGCGGTCCCGGGCCAAGTTCGGCCATTGCGCGAAGGTATCTTTTTTCCGATGGGGTCAACCTGTCGAAACGAACGCGGAAGAAGCTTTCATCCAGGGTCGCGATGGCGGACGCCGTGGCTTTTTTGACGTCGTTCAGCGTGATCGGAGAGTCGGAGGCGACGTTCCACGAGTGTTTTCCCCATTCCTGAAGAAAGTAGGGATATCCGCGCGTCGCCCGCAGTATCTGGGCAAGCGCATCCCGGGTGAATTGCACCCCTTGCTCCTGCGCAGGTTTTGCGATTGCCACACGTGCGGCTTCCTTGGGCAATGCCCCGATGGGCGGAAAGTCAAACAAGCGTTCCGCGTATGACTTTGCCCTTCCCGTTTTGCCGGGCAACTGGGGCAGCCCCGCTCCAACAAGCACCACGGGCAAACTGCGCTGGGCGGTTCGGTGCAAGGCCGTGATCAGTGCCGCAAGTTGGTCTTCGTCAACATATTGAAGTTCGTCCACAAACATGACCAGGGCGGTTCCTGCCGCTTTCGCGGCGGCGCCCACCGCTTCCAACAGCGCCTGAAGGTCGTGCTCCAAATCACCGTTGTCCGCCAACCCCGGTTCTGATTCGAAGTCGAAGCCCACTTCGATATCCGAGTATTTGACCTTCAGCGCCTTGGCAAACCCTGTCAAGGCGCGCAACGCCCGTCGGGCAAAACCCTTCGCCCGCTCGTTATGGGAAAGCCGGAGCAATGCCTGTCTCAATTGCGGCGCCAGAATGGCCGGAAGCGAACGGTTTTCGGGCGCCTCCACACGCAGCGTTTGCAGGCCCGCAGACTCCGCATCGTCGCGCAGACGATCGAGCAGGACCGTCTTTCCCACACCGCGAAGCCCCACCATCAGAATGCTTTTGGACGGGCGTCCCGCGCGCACCCGTTCCAGCGCAATGCGAACCGTCTCGCGCAACTCGTCTCGCCCCGCAAGCTCCGGCGGCGGCGTCCCGGCGCCCGGCGTATAGCGATGCCGAAGCTCAACGCATTGCCGACGCCACCGGATTGGACCTTCGCGGACACACCCACTCCATCAGCCGACAATCGCGCACGCACATCGACAAAAATCACGGGAAAAAGGAGAGCGGAGAGCCGGCCAGACTCCCATCACTGACGATGACATCCGCCTTATCCCGGAGATCGTCAACGACTATGACACGATCAAATACGGATTGACGGAAGACGGCCTCCCCTCGCTCGAATACAGCAAGCGATTCAATGGCACCACGTATTACATTGAAGAGTTTCAAGCCGGGAATGGCCGGCTTGTTGCAAAAACGATGTGGAAAAAGAAGACGGGCACCGGAGCGGCGAATGCGGCTGATGGTCAGCCCCCTCGCCTTACGTCCGAAACAACTCCGGTCTTGTCCCCGTCTTCGGAAGGGAGTATTGGCGGTTCGTCGAAAAAAGTCAAGGGCAAGGCCGCCCCGATAGAGAAGGATTGCTGATGGGGTCCATGCCGGAATGATACGGATATTAGGAAGTTTATGCCAGGTTTATAAAATGCCTAATTTCCATCAAAACATCGAAACGAAAAGGGGGCGCCCATCTGTTGTGGCAGCGCAAAGCCCCACCCCGGGGGCCGGGGACCGGGGACCGGGGGCCGGGGGTTGGGAAGTTTGGGGTGGCTGGGGCTGAGGCTTTGCGAAGCCCCGGCAAGGCGACCATCGACTTTCAGTTGCGCCATCTTGCTTCGCGCGTCCGGGCCGGGGCTTGCGCCGAGCCTTCAGCCCCAGCCACCCATTGCGGGATCAGCCCCACCCGCTGCGACAACCAAGCGGCTCAGTTGCCGCGTTCGCATCTCTGTTCGACAATGGGGCCATGACCCAACCCGCCGTCGTCAACTTTTCCGCCACGCCGTTTTCCGTCGAGCTGCGCGAAACGCCTGATGCGGTCATCGGCGAGGAGGATGTGCTCTTCGAAGTCGCCGCGGTCGGCGTCTGTGGCAGCGATCTGCACATGTGGACCGGACAGCAGAGTTGGAAGGTCGAGTATCCGATGGCGCTGGGCCACGAGTTTGCCGGCGTCATCCGGGAGGTCGGCTCGCGGGTGCGAGGCTGGAAGGTCGGCGACCGCGTGGTCAGCGAGACCCATGCGGTGATCGACCCCGACAGCCCGCTCACCAGGCAGGGGCTTTACAACCTCGATCCCGGCCGCAAGGGATTCGGGGCGGCGGTCAGCGGGGCGATGACGCGGCAGGTTTGTGTGCCGGCGAGGATTCTGCATCGCGTGCCTGATCATGTGCCTCTGGAACATGCGGCGCTGACCGAGCCTTGCTGCGTGGCTTACAACGCGGTGGTGAACAACAGCGTGATTCGTCCCGGCGACCGGGTGCTGGTGCTTGGGCCGGGCGCCATCGGCATGCTCTGCGCGGTAATGGCGAAGCTCAACGGCGCCCAGGTCGCGCTGGCCGGACTGGAGCGCGATGAGCCTCGATTGAAGATCGCCAGGGGCTATGGCATCCACACCATCACCGGCGATGCGACCGACTGGTGCAAACATGATCCGGGCTGCGACGGCTTTGGCTGCGAAGGCGTCATCGATGCGACGGGTGTATCGATCGCCCTCAAGGCTGCGCTCGATGTCGTGCGACCCAACGGCTGGATCACCAAAGTCGGCTGGGGGCCGCAGCCGCTGAACTTCTCGCTCGATCCGCTGGTGCAGAAAAACGTGCGTTTACAGGGCAGTTTCAGCCACAACTGGCCGATCTGGGAACGCATCATCGCGCTCATGGGTTCGGGCCAGCTCAACGTCGCGCCGATCATCGGAGGCATGTGGCCGCTGGAGCAATGGCGCGAGGCGTTTGAAACGATGCACAGCGGAAAGATTGTGAAGGCGGTGCTCAAGCCGGGCATGGAGGCGGTGGTAGGCGTTACCATCTGATCCACCATGCGGCTTGAGCACAAAACCATCATCGTCACCGGCTCGACCACCGGCATCGGCAAGGCGATCGCCACCCGCTTCATTGCCGAGGGCGCCAGCGTGCTGGTGCATGGCCGCGATGAAGCGAGAGGTCTTGAACTTTGCAAGGTGCTTGGCGATCGCGCCGCCCTGCACGTCGATGACCTGGCCGATCCCGCCTGTCCCGCCCGGCTCATCGAAGCCTGCATGAAAGCCTTCGGGCGCATCGATGGCATCGTCAACAATGCCGCGTTCGTCACCCGCAGCGACATTCACTCCACCGATGCCGCGCTCTTTGATCGCATCATGGCCATCAATGTGCGCGCCCCCATGCTCATCGTGCAGGCCGCCCTGCCTCAGCTTCGGCAGACGCAGGGCGCGATCCTCAACATCGGCTCCGTCAACGCCTACGTGGGCGAAGGCAACCTGCTGGCGTACAGCATCAGCAAGGGGGCGCTGCAAACCATGTCGAGGAACATGGGCGACTGGCTGCCGCGCACGCACGGGGTGCGGTGCAATCATTTCAACGTGGGCTGGACGCTGACGGAAAACGAGTACGAATACAAGATCAAGGACGGCCTGCCCGCCGACTGGCCCACGCGGGTGTCGAGGAAGATTCTGCCGACGGGTTCGCTGATGAAGCCGGAGCTGATCGCGGCGGCGGCGGCGTTCTACATGAGCGACGAAAGCAGGCCGATCAGTGCGAGCGTGATCGATGTGGAACAGTACGCGGTGGGCGGGCATGTGCCGGAGGGGAAGATCGGGGAGTAGGAAACGCAGGAAAGCAGGAAAGCAGGAAAGCAGGAAATGGGGGGACAGGAGACAGGAAGAAAACCACAGCCGCTTGCGGCTTCGCTCCGACTGGACTGGACTGGACTACCGACCTCCGACCTCTGTCTCCTGTTTCCTGTTCCGCAGACGCGCAGCGAGGACGCTGCGGCTATGAATCCCTTGTCTCCTGTCCCCTGTCCCCTCTCTTCCTACAATGCCGCCATGTTTCCCCTGTTCCTTGGATTGACGATTTCGAATCTGCTGTTGCTCTGCACGGTGTTCGTGCTGGGGCTTTTCGTCGTGGATCACCAAAGCGAAGTGACCGATGCGTATGACTGGCACATTCCGCTGGGCATCGCGGCGGGGCTGATGGTGGCGCTGACCCATGTGGCGATCTACATGTATCACATGGCCACCGCCCGCTGGCTGGAGGCGGCGACGGACAAGACCGGCGTGCCTCAGGCGCGATGGGCGCGGCCCGCGCTGGCCCGCAAGCGGCGAATCTTCTTCCTCATGATGGCGGCCATCGGCTCGGCCATGATCGCCATGTTCGCCGGCGCCCTGGCCGACCCGCTGATGAACCCGCTCTGGCCCGGCGAGGTACACATGGCGGCGGGCATCCTCGCCCTGTCCGTCAACATCGCCGTCGCCTTCAGCGAGGCAAGACATATTCAGGCGCAGGGACGGCTGATGGATGATGCGCTGCGTATGATCAACGAAGGGGCAGGAGCAGGAGCAGCGGCAGCGGCAGGAGACTTTGTAGCCGCAGCGTCCTCGCTGCGCGTCTGCGGAACAGGAGACGAGATTGTGAAAACAAAATCTGAAATTTGAAATTTGAAATCTCAAATCCGAAATCCAAAATCCGAAATCCGAAATTCCAACCCCCGATTCAGGATGAATCTTATGAACAGCCATCACGGAATATTCTTCGCATCACTGGCCGCGCTGGTGATGTTGTCGTGCGGTGTGTCGTTGAGCTTCGCTCAGAGCAAGGAGAAGGAGGCGCCCGCTCCGCCGCCGGGCAAGGTGGAGGGGAAGATCGAGGTGGTGCCGTTTGAGCCGCCGCATGTGCCCACGCCCGAGGTGGCCGCGCTGCTGGATCGGCTGGAGGCGGCGGCCAAGGCCACGCAATCCTTGCAGGCCACGGTGCGCTACGATTTGAATCAACTGGTGGATGAACAAAAGCGCTACGGCAGGCTGATCTATCAGGATGGTCCGCCCGCGAAGTTTGCCGTCCATTTCGACACGCTTCGCGTGGACAAGAAATCCATCCCCAGCAACCGCTGGTACATCTTCGACGGCATCTGGCTGGTCGAGAAACTCGATGACAAGGACAAGAAACAGTTTTTCAAATGGCAGGTCGTGCCACCCAACGCCAACCCGGCCAACGCCAATCCGCTGGCGCTGGGCAAGGGGCCGTTCGTCATTCCCGTCGCCCTGCGGAAGGACCTGGTGCTGGACAAGTTCAAGGTGGCCATCGCACCGCCGGATGAAAAGAACGATCCCAGGAACAGCGTGCATCTGATCCTCACCCCGCTCAAAGGTCGGCGGATCAACCACCTTCGGCTTGATCTCTGGTACGACAAGGATTCGCTGTTGCCTCAGCGTGCCCGCACGATCGATGCCTCGGACACCGAAACGATCATTCACCTGTCCGATGTGAAACGCAACGCCCCCATCGAAGGCGACCCGATGAACACCGACGAGCCGAAGGAGCCGGGATGGCTGGTGCAGATCACGCCCTGGGAAGGGAGGTAGGAAAAGCAGGAAATCAGGAAAGCAGGAAAGCAAGAAATTCAAGGCAGTCGGATGAATGCAGCTTGTGATGTGTCGCTCTGAATTTCCTGTTTTCCTGATTTCCTGTTTTTCCCTATCCCTTCACCCCCCGATAAATCACGGCAATCCCGAACGTCACCGCCTTCTGCGCCGGTTCCGTGAAGCCTGCTTCGCCCATCATCGTCGTCAGCGTTTGGCGGTTGATGAAGGTGTTCACGCTGCGAGGCAGATACTTGTACGCGCCGCTCCTGTCGCGGGCGATCAGCGTGGCGGTGCGCGGCATGATGTGCTTGAAATAAAAGTTGTAAAGCCCGCGCAGCACCGGATTGGTCGGCAGGCTGAACTCCAGAATAATCAATCGTCCGCCGGGGCGAAGCACGCGGAAAAACTCGGCGATGGCGCGCTCCGGCTGCGCCACATTGCGAATGCCAAAGGCGATGCTCACGACATCGACGCTCGCATCGGCGATGGGCAGCCGCATCGCGTCGCCGGCGTGGTAGGAAAGGGGGGAAGTTCCGGGTTCCGAGTTCCGGGTTTCGAGTTTTGAGTTCTGAGTTCTGAGTTCTGAGTTCTGAGTTTCGGGCTGAGGAACCGATTCACTCGTTTGCAAACTCGGAACTCGGAACTCGGAACCCGGAACTTTCTTCCCCGCCACCGCCAGCATTTCATACGTGAAATCGACGCCGATGACGCGGGCCGCGCCGCCCTGGTGGAAGGCCAGGGAGAGATCGCCGGTGCCGCAGGCGACATCGAGCACGACATCGCCGGGCCTGACCTGGGCCATCTTCACCGCGGCCCTGCGCCAGGCCTGGTCGCGGCCCAGCGAGTGCAGGCGATTGTTCAGGTCGTAGCTGGGTGCGATGGCGGAGAACATCTGCCGCACGCGCCGGGCCTTGTCGGCGGCGGCGTGAGGGTTGTGCTTGAGGTCGTCGTGGGTCCAGGCGGGGTTTTCGGAATTCAATGGAGGTTTCGGTGAAGGAATGGAAAGGAAAAGAGAAACACGAAATACGGAAGGGACTTCCGAATAACCCCCGATGTGCCGCGAACCAAGGGATTGCTACGCCGCAAGCGGCTTGAGCCGCCGTTGAAACCGTCGTGCTTCGTATTTCGCGCCTTGTATTTACCTTCTCACCTTCCCGCATCCCGAAGCACCAACATCGGCTGTTCGACGGCATGACACTCGCACCGTTCCATCTCGTGCCTGCGCTGCATCGCCTTGGCCAGCGCGGGTGACATCTGCTCCAGAGCCGGGCCGGTGGCCTGGTGTCTGGGGGCGGGCAGTCGCTTGAGGTTGGCGGCGACGATCTGCTGGAAGCGATCGTGACCCATGACGTATTTGGAGGTGTCTTTATAGTCGGGGTATTGCTTGAGGATGAGTTTCTCGGCGTCGGCCAGCCGCCGGGCGGGGTCGGGGTGGGTGGAGAGCATCTGCTCGAAGCCCCCGCCTCCGCCTCCGCCGCTGGCCTCCTTGAGGATGGCCATGACTTCCATCATGCCGACGGGGTTGTAGCCGTTCTGCGCCATGTATCGGATGCCCAGCCGGTCGGCCTCGCTTTCCTGGTCGCGTCCGAACTTGAGCAGGTAGAGCGTGCCGCCGACCTGTCCGCCGGCGCCGAGCACCGTAAGCCACGCATTGTCGCTGACCTGGCCCGCCACGCCGATGCCTGCGATCAGGCCCTGCGTCACCATCGCCTGGCTCATGCGTTCGCCGATGTGCATCGCGGTGACGTGGCCCACCTCGTGGCCCATGACCGCGGCGACCTGGGCTTCGTTGCTCATCCGTTCGAGCAGCCCGCGCGAGAAGAACACCTTGCCGCCGGGCAGGGCGAAGGCGTTGATCTGTCTCGAGTCGAGCACGTGGAACTCCCAGGGCAGCTCCGGCCGCTCGCTCGATGCGGCCAGCCTGGCGCCGATGTCGCGCACATAGGCGAGGATCTGCGGCGAAGGAATCTCCCCGCCGTTCTCCTTCAGAAACACCGGCTGGGCCTCCGAGCCCAGTTGAACCTCCTCCTCCACGCTCATGAAAATGAGCTGGCTGCGCCCGGTGGCCGGGTTGGTCGTGCAGCCGACGGGAGCGAGCAGGAGCGCGACGGCAAGCGTGAATCGAAGAAGCATTCGCATGGCGGATTCCTTAGGTGAAACGGTGGACAATGCGGACCTTCATGATGGTAGCACCGGTCGTGCGATCGAGTAACCGGTGTTCGGATAAGAGCCGCGACTCAACGAGTCGCGGAGATGAACTGAAAGAAGGGTGGTACGTTTGACGAAGGATGACGGATGAAAGCGTCCGTGTCGCGCGAAGGTGTTCGAGGCTTGCGGTGCCAGGCATGTGCGGCACCCCTTCAGGTTGTTCACGTCCGCGACGTGTCACGTCGCGGCTCACTCTGATCCCGCCTGCCGCCTCAATTCCCGATCGTCTCCCGGCGGCTGATGGTCAGCTTGATCAGCGGCAGCGTCGATTCGACCGTCACGCCCGACGGCAGGCGCAGCTCCGGCAGCTTCGAGGGAATCCGCTCCTCCAGATCGCCCGGCGTCATCCGCAGCAGCGCCTCGACCTTCACCGTGCCCGCCTTGATGCGGGCGATCACATCGCTGGGGCCTTTCACCTTCACCTCGCGCAGCAGCAGGTTTTCCTGATCCACTTCCACGCCGTATTGACGGGCCAGATTCGGGGCGATGTTCAGCATCACCGGCACCAGGCCGATGACATACTCATCCTCCTTCTTCTTCACCGTGAAGGAAACCTTCACCCGCCGGGGCTGGTAGCTCACGTTCGGCAGCGCCGCCATGCCCGGCGGAAGCGTCACATCGATCTCGCGGTCGGTCGGCACCCCGGGCACCACGCCGGCGAGCATGTTGCCGTCGAGCCTGGCCTGCAACTCCATGCCCACCACCTGGGCCTCGACGCTCGAAGGCATTTCGATCACCGCCTTGTTCTGGCCCGCCGCGAACTGGGCCGGGCTGGCCAACTCCAACTCCGGCGGCGTCACCAGCACGATGGGAATGTCCAGCGTCCTGATGCTCTCGACACGCAGCGTCACCATGCTCGGCTCCACACGCTCGATCACAATGCCCAATCGATTGATCCTTTCATGCACCGCAAACTGCTGATCCAGATTGACCGCCCGGTCAGGCCGGCCCGGGGTGTCGGTCACTTCGATGGGGATCGGCGTCAGGGTCAGGTTCTTCACCTGCTGCAACTGGCTGGTGGCGCAGCGCACCGTGGCCGTCACCGAGTGCAGCGAAGGTTCGATCAGCAGCCGCTGCCCCTGCGGCGCGACAAACACCACGCTGAGCGTCACCGTGTGCTGCTTGCGCGTGGCCCCCTCGGCATAAAGCCAGACCATGAACGCAATGAGCGTGATCGTGCCATAGCGGAGGATCAGTTGAATCATGGAACACCAGGGGAGGAGCAGTGGCAGAAGCAGGAGCAGAAGCAGAAGCAGAAGCAGAAGCAGGAGGCGGGAACGGTTAATGATTCATACGTTTAGCGCCGGCCCGAAGGGGCGGGATTGGAAGAAAAAATCCGAAATTTCAAATCTCAAATCTCAAATTTGAAATCCCACATCTCAAATCCGCAATCCCAAATCCGAAATCTGAAATCCGAAATCCCTATCCATTTTTTTCACGAGCTTCCCTGCCGCCATCCCCTCCCTTGGGGAGTTTTTCCATTTCGGTTTTGCCCAGGCCTTTGACGAGTTCGCTGCGCAGCGAGTCGATGGTCAGGCCGCGTTTGAGCACGCCTCGCTCGGCGATGCTGATGGTGCCGGTCTCTTCGGAGACGACGATGATCAGGCAGTCGGCCTCCTGCGAAAGCCCGATGGCGGCGCGGTGGCGCGAGCCGAGTTCGGACTCGAAGTTCCCGCCGTCGGCCAGGGGGAACTGCACGCCGGCGGCGATGATTTTGTCCCCTTCAATGACCACGCCCATGTCGTGCAGGGCGCTGCCGGGCCAGAAGATGGTGTTGAGCAGATCCGCGGAGACGACGCCATCGACGCGGGTGCCGCCTTCGACGATGTGTCGCAGGCCGGTCTCGCGTTCGATGGCGATCAGGGCGCCGATCTTGTTTTTGCCGAGGTAGGCGATGGAGCTGAGGATTTCCTCGATGACCACCTTTCGGCGCAGGCCGCCGCCGGTGCCGAAGAAGGTGGTTTCACCCAGCCGGACCAGGCCCCGTCGGATTTCGGGTTGAAAGAGGATGACCAGGGCGATGGCGGCAAAGCCGACGAAGCCGCTGTAGATGTAGTTGAGTCTTTCGAAGGTGTCCTCGCGCACCACGACGCGGATGAAGAGCGTGGCGACGATGAAGATCAGGGCCGCGCCTTTGAGGGCGCGTGCCCCGCGCGTGCCGCGCAGGAAGTTGAAGATGAGCAGCACCAGCAGCCAGATGACCAGCAGCTCGATGAAGACGGTCAGCCGCTCGTTGTGGAGGTAGCCTTGCAGCCGAAAGAAAAGTTGCTCGATTCGGTCTCTCACGGGAGTTCGCTTCCCCTGGCGATGGATGATCGGATGAAGGAATACGCGCCCATCTTAGCAACGGTCGAGGCCGGTGTCAGATGGCGAAAAAATGGGGGAAAAATGCGGGATGAATGAGATGCGCCGATCTTTTGCGGCGGCGCAAAGATTCACCAGGGAGTTGAGAAGTTTTAGGTGGCTGAAAAGTTTCGGGTGGCTGGGGCTGAGTCCGCGAAGCCCCGGCCCAGGCGCACGAAGCAAGGTGAAGCAACTGAAAGCTGAAGACTGAATGCTGAAGACTGAATGCTGAAGGCTGAATGCTGAATGCTGAATGCTGAATGCTGAATGCTGAAGGCTGAAGGCTGAATGCTGAAGGCTGAATGCTGAAGGTCGCCTGGGCCGGGGCTTGCGCAAAGCCTCCAGCCCCAGCCACCCGAATATCTTGCCGCAAAGGATGAGCGCACTCTGCGGCGGATCATCTTTTCCTTGACAGATGCGCATGATTGTTCATCATGGAAAGCGTTGCTGCCGGGATTGAGTCTTTACATCGGAGGTCGTCATGAAGCGAAATGTTTTTTGCGTGTGCGTGCTTGGACTGGTGTTGCTGGCCGCGGGTTGCCGGGGCGGGGCGCCGGTGGTGAATCTGACGGACCGGTCGGTGCCCGCCGTCAGGCCGGTGGCGTTTGAGGAAGTGACCAAGACGATCATCAGCGCCGGTGCGGGGCTGGGGTGGGACATGAAGGCGGTCAGTCCGGGGCTGATCAAGGGCACGCTCCACCTCCGCGACCACACGGCGATGGTGGACATCAACTACACCGCGACGAATTACAGCATCACTTATTCGGACAGCGTGAACCTGAAGTACGACGCGGCGGCGAACACCATCCATCCCAACTACAACGGCTGGGTGCAGCGGCTGGATCAGACCATCCGCTCCCGGCTGGCAGCGCTGTAGCTTTCCGAGCCGCGACTCAACGAGTCGCGGAGATGAACGGAAAGAAGGGTGGCACGTTTGACGAAGGATGACGGGTGAAGGCGTCCGTGTCGCGCGGATGATGCGCAGCGAGGACGTTGCGGCCATGAGTCAGAGCGAAGCGGCCATGAGTCGGAGCGAAGCCGCAAGCGGCTCCTGTCTCTCACATCAGCGCCTTCGGATTAAGCGGCTCCAGCTCCGGCAGCACGAACAGGCCGTCTTTGCGGATGAGTTGGTCATCGAACCACAGCTCGCCGCCGCCGCAGTCGGGGGTTTGGCGAAGGACCATGTCCCAGTGGATCGTGCTGGTGTTGCCGTTGTCGGCTTCCTTGTAGCAACTGCCGGGCGTGAAGTGGATGGAGCCGGCGATCTTTTCATCAAAGAGAATGTCCTTCATCGGCCGGGTGCAGCAGGGATTGAAGCCGATCGCGAACTCGCCGACGTAGCGGGCCCCTACATCGCTGTCGAAGACCTGATTGATCGCGGCGGTGTCGCTGCTGGCAGCCTCGACGATTTTGCCGTCCTTGAAGACCAGGCGGACATCGTTGTGCGTGACGCCGCGATAGAGCGTGGGCGTGTTGTAGCGGATCACGCCGTTGACGCTGTGGCGCACCGGCGCGGTGAAGCATTCGCCATCGGGGATGTTTCGCTGTCCGGTGCAGGGTCTGGCGGGGATGCCCTTGATGCTGAAGGCGAGGTCGGTTTCGCCGGGGCCTTTGATGCGCACGCGGTCGGTGCGCTGCATGAGATCGATCAGCGGGACGGTGGCGCGGGCCATCTTCGCGTAATCGAGGGTGCAGACCTTGAAGTAGAAATCCTCGAACGCCTGCGTGCTCATCTCCGCCATCTGGGCCATCGACGGGCTGGGCCAGCGGAGCACGACCCAGCGCGTCTGCGGCACGCGGATGGCGTGGTGGACGCGCTGCCAGACGGTGGATTCGTAGATGCGCATCTTCTCGACGGGCACATCGGAAAGCTCGCTGACATTGGGGCTGCCGCGTGCGCCGATGTAGCACTGCACGCGCTCCATCTGGGCCTGCTCGACATCGGCGATGAGGTCCCACTGCTCCTTCGTGGCGGTTTGCAGAAGAGCGCGCTGAACCGCGTTGCTCTTGAGCAGCACCAGCGGGCGGGCGCCGACCCTGTGCGCCGCCTCGACGAGAACGCCGGTGAACTCGTGAGGCACATCGATGGCTTCGATGAGCACGTTGTCGCCGGCCTTGGCCTGGCAGGAGTGATTGATCAGCACATCGGCAAGCTGCACCATTCTGGGATCGACCATCGAGGGGCTCCGTGGTTGGGGCTGTGCAGGATATCGAAATTCCGGGGGATTCCGGGGCGGATCATTTGCCGATCTGCCGGCGCAGCCAGGCGGGGCGGTCGGTGGTGATGGAATCGACGCCGAGGCTGATGAAGCGTTTGGCGATGGCGGGATCGTTGACGGTCCAGCAGTGGAACTCGTACTTGGCGTCGCGCAGCGCCTTGACGAAAGGTTCGTCGATGAGCTTGTGGGCGTTGGTGTCCAGGCCGGTGGCGTCGATGCGTTTGAGCGTGGCCAGCACCTGCTCAACGGTGGGCGACCACTTGCCCGTGGCCTTGTCCTCCTTGTAGCCGGTGAGCCAGTGGGCCTTGATGGCGGGAATCTCTTTGCGGACCGCGGCAATCACCCGGGCGTCAAAGGCGATCACGATCATCTGCTCCGGCTTGAGCGTGGCGCCGGCGACTTCCTTCTTAAGCTGGGGCACGATCTCCGGGCCGCACTTGATCTCGATGAAAATCTTCTTCCCCTGGGGCACCGTGGCGAAAACCTCCGTGAGCGAAGGCATTCGCTCGGCGGCGAACCTGGGATTCTTCCACGAGCCGACATCGAGCTTTCGCAACTCCTCGAAGGTGGCGTCGGCGACCTTCACGTCGCGGCCGGCGGTGCGCTTCATGTCCTTGTCATGCGTACAGATGATCTTGCCATCCCTGGTCAGGTAAAAGTCACCCTCGATGCCGTCGGCCCCTTGCTCCCACGCGAGATTGAAAGCCGCGAGGGTGTTTTCCGGGGCGTCATGCGAAGCACCGCGATGGGCGATGATCAACTGGGCGTGTGCGAGGGTGGCGAGGGAGAACATCGCCGCCAGCGCGAAAACAAGGGGGAATCGATCCATGAGAAAAACTCCGGTGCGTTTCATATGACAGGCGCATCCCGCCACAATGCGGAGCGACGCGCCTATCGTACCGGCGATCGGTGAGTTTGATGTATATGGCCTCGTGTAACCCAGGGTAAAAGCATATGGGAGGGCGAGGCTCCCGCTGGGAGGGCGAGGCTCCGGCCGGGAGGGCGAGGCTCCCGCCGAGCCGATTCGTTTGCGAC
>CAZYPK010000057.1:0-27105 GCA_964649195.1 uncultured Phycisphaeraceae bacterium | reverse complement strand
TGGGCCTTCGACACGCCGGCGGCGATGGTGCCCACGCCGACCTCGCTGACGAGCTTGACGCTGATGCGGGCTGAGGGATTGGCGTTTTTCAGATCGTGAATCAGTTGGGCGAGGTCTTCGATGGAGTAGATGTCGTGATGCGGCGGCGGTGAGATGAGGCCGACGCCCTGCGTGGAGTAGCGGATGCGGGCGATGGTCTGATCGACCTTCTTGCCGGGCAGCTCGCCGCCTTCACCGGGCTTGGCGCCCTGGGCCATCTTGATCTGAAGCTCATCGGCGTTGGCGAGGTACCAGATGGTGACGCCGAAGCGGCCGCTGGCGATCTGCTTGATGGCCGAGCGTTTGCTGTCGCCGTTGGGCAGCGGGGTGAACCGTTCGGGGTCTTCGCCGCCTTCGCCGGTGTTGCTCTTGCCGCCGATGCGGTTCATGGCGACGGCGAGGGTCTCGTGCGACTCGGCGGAGATCGAGCCGAAGCTCATCGCACCGGTGACGAACCGCTTGACGATGTTCGCGGCGGGCTCGACCTCATCGACGTTGATCGGGCCGTGGTTGCCGCCTTCCTTGAACTTGAGCAGGCCGCGCAGGGCGCAGCGCACTTTTGTGTCTTCATTGATGTGCTTCGAGAAGCGCTCGTAAGCCTCGCGGCTGTTGCCGCGCGCCGCGGCCTGAAGATCGGAGATCGACTGCGGATCCCACATGTGCCTTTCGCCATCGGCACGCCAGTGAAACTCGCCGGGGTTGGGCAGCACGGGCAGAAATTCCGTCTTGCGCGACGGGAAGCCGATCGAATGACGGCGCATCGATTCCTCAGCGAGCACATCGAGGCTCACCCCCTTGATGCGGCTGGCGGTGCCCACGAAGGAGCGGGCGATGACGTCCTCATTGAGGCCGACCGCTTCGAAAATCTGCGCCCCCTTGTAGGAGGCAAGCGTGGAGATGCCCATCTTCGCCATCACCTTGAGCATGCCCTTGGCGCATGCCTTGCGGTAGGCGTAAACGACATCGTCATCGCTCTCGAACTCGTCACTGAGCATGCCGTCGGCGCGGGCCTGCCAGAGCGATTCGAAGGCGAGGTAGGGATTGATCGCATCAGCGCCGTAGCCGGTGAGCAGGCAGTGGTGATGCACCTCGCGGGCTTCGCCGGTTTCGATGACGATGCCCAGCCGGGTGCGCTTGGACCGGCTGACGAGATGATGATGCACCGCGCCGCAGGCCAGCAGCGCGCTCATCGGCACGCGGTCCCGGCTGATCGCGCGGTCGGAGAGAATGACCAGCGAATAGCCTTCATCGATCGCCTTTTCAGCCTCTTCGCAGATGCGGGCCAAAGCCTGGTTGATTCCGGGGGCGCCTTCGCTCCTGGGCCAGGTGATGTCGATGGTCTTGGTCTTCCAGCCGCGATGATTCATGTGCTTGATCGCGGCCAGTTCTTCATTCGTGAGAATCGGATGCGGAATCAGAAGACGATGCGCCTGCTCCGGCGTCGTGGCGAGCAGGTTGCCTTCAGGTCCGATGTAGCATTCGAGCGACATGATGACCTCCTCGCGGATCGAGTCGATCGGCGGGTTGGTCACCTGCGCGAAGAGCTGCTTGAAGTAGTCATACAGCATGCGCGGCTGATCACTCAGGCACGCCAGCGCCGAGTCGTTGCCCATCGAGCCGACGGGATCGCGTGTCTCGTGCACCATCGGCGCGAGCATGAAGTGAATCGTTTCGACCGTGAAGCCGAACGCCTGCATGCGCTGAAGCACGGTCGCGGGGTCGAAGCCGTGCGCTTCGCTGGCGGCGCCGAGGTCTTCGAGCGTGAGCCGTTGTTCCTTGAGCCAGTCGGCATAAGGCCGTGCTTTGGAGACCTGCGACTTGAGTTCCTCATCGGGCACCAGCCGGCCCTGCGTGAAGTCGATGAGGAAGCAGCGGCCCGGTTGCAGCCGGCCTTTTTCCTTGACGAGTTTCGGATCGACCGGCAGCACGCCGACCTCGCTGGCCATGATGACGCGGTCATCCTTGGTCAGGTAGTAGCGCGAGGGGCGCAGGCCGTTGCGATCAAGCACCGCGCCGATGTATTTGCCATCGGTGAAGACGATCGAAGCGGGACCGTCCCAAGGCTCCATCAGCGCCGAGTTGTATTCGTAGAAGGCGCGCTTTTCATCATGCATCGAGTCATGGTTCTGCCATGCTTCGGGCACCATCATCATGACGCCTTCCTGAAGCGTGCGGCCGGACATGAGCAGGAACTCGAGCACGTTGTCGAAGTTGCCCGAATCGCTGGTGGTGCTGTCGCAGATGGGAAAGAGCGATTGCAGATCATCGCCAAAGACATCGGTGGCGACGACGCCTTCACGGGCCTTCATCCAGTTGACGTTGCCGCGCAGCGTGTTGATCTCGCCGTTGTGGCTCATGAATCGCATCGGCTGGGCGCGGTCCCACGAGGGGAAGGTGTTCGTCGAAAAGCGCGAGTGCACCATCGCCAGGTGGCTGGTGAAATCGGGATCGGACAGATCGGTGTAATAAGGCAGCACCTGCGCCGGCGTGAGCATGCCTTTGTAGATGATCACCTTCGTCGAAAGCGAGCAGACGTAGAACGCCTTGCCCTGCTTGAGCGAAGCATCGCTGTGGATCGTGCCGGTGGCGGCTTTGCGGATGATGTAAAGCTGGCGCTCGAAGGCATCGCCTTCGACGCCGTCGCCGGCCGCGATGACGAGCATCTCGCTGACGGGTTCGGACTTCCTCGCCGTCGGGCCGATGTCCGCCTTCACCGGATCAACCGGCACCTTGCGCCAGCCGACGAGCTTCTGCTTCTGCCTCGCGACGGCGGCGGCGACGATCTCCTTGCACTGGTCGCGCTCCGCTTCGATCTGCGGCAGAAACACGATGCCCGCCGCGAACCTGCCGGGGACCGGCAACTCGGCATCGAGTTCCTTCCTGGCCACCTTCGCGAGAAATTCATGAGGCAGCGCCGTGAGAATGCCCGCGCCGTCACCGGTGTTGGACTCGCAACCGCAAGCGCCGCGGTGATCCATGGCGGTGAGCACCTGAATCGCATCGAGCACGATCTGATGCGAGCGGTGGCCCTTGACGTGGGCCACGAAGCCGACGCCGCAGTTTTCCTTTTCGAATGCGGGATCATAAAGACCATGCTTCCGAGGGCGGAGCATCGGGTCGGTGAAAGGATCGTGGTTGAGGTCTTGCATGGGAGACTCCGCGAAACAGCAAATACATTCAAGGCAAAAGGCGAATACTTATTACTTAATACTTATTACTTAATGGTTATTGACGGAAGCTGTCGCCCCGCCGAAGAACCCTTCTGAAATAGCCGTTAAGTAATAAGCATTAAGTAATAAGCATTCGTTTTATCCGACTCCGACGGATTCCTTTCCGCTTCCTGACGCCTCGGCTTCCGGGCCGGCGTGCTGAAGGAGGTAATCGACAAAGGCCTGCGCCGCCGGCGAAAGGGTGCCGGCCCCCCGGCTGCGCCTGGGCAGGATGATGCCCATTGGACGGACGAGCCTGGGCTCGAGCGTGACGGCCTTGAGCGTGCCCGCCTCCAGCTCGCGCGCCATCGTGCGCCTGGGCAGGATCGCAATCTGATCCGTCACTTCGATGGCCGCCTTGATCGTGTCGATGTTGTCGAACACGCTGGCGATGGCGGGCTCGACATCCTGCTCGCGCAGATACCGACGGATCGCCCGGCCGGCGGGCAGCTCCGCTTCAAACGTCGCCATCTCCCAGTCGCCAAGCTGCGAGGCCCGCACCGTCCTCCGCGAGGCCAGCGGATGGTCCGGCGAACAAGCCACGCACATCCGCTCATCGCGCAGCGGAATCACTTCAACATCGCGCCACCGCTGCGGATAGGAAAGGATGCCCAGATCGCATCGCTGGTGGGACACCGCATCATACACTTCCTCAGGCCGTTTGTAATCGATCGTCACCGTCACGCGCGGCCGGGTGTTTTCAAACTCCTCCTTCAGATGATTGAGCAGATCGATGCCCGCCGAGTAGATCGCATCGACCACCACCTCGCCGCGCATGTCGCCGTTCATCCCATCCGCCCCGCCCATCTTCGATAATCGCTGCGTCAGGCGATCGTAACGCTGAATCAGCTCGCGGGCTTCCGTGTAAAAAACCTCACCGGCAGGCGTCAGGCTCAGCGGCCGCACCGAGCGGTCGATGAGCGTGACGCCCAACTGCTTCTCAAGCTGCCCGATGCGCTGGCTCGCCGCCGATTGCGTGATGTCGTGCCTGACCGCCGCAGCGGAAAAGCTGCGCTGGCCGGCGACATCGCAATAAAGGCGGAGGGCAAACATGGGAGGGGAATGGTATCATAATGACAACTTATGTCAATGATGGGCATTATTAGATTTTCTAATCTGTTGACGGCGTAAAAAATAGCCGCGACGTGACACGTCGCGGACGTCAGCGGAGTGAAGGCGGGAAAATCGCGCGGCTGCGAGATGCCTCGAAAATCGTGGGGCGCAAGACAGAGGCCGTGCATTCATGGTGTGAATGACGCTCCTTCAGGTTGTGCGCGTCCGCGACTCGTTGAGTCGCGGCTCGGTTCAATCCTTGAAGCGGTAGCCCACGCCGCGCACGGTTTCGATGTCTTCGCCGCGATCGCCCAGTTTTCGACGAAGGGTGACGACCTGCACATCGACGGAGCGGTCGGTCACGGCGGACATGCCGCCGTGTACGCTTTCGATGATCTGCTGCCTGGTGAAGACGCGCCCCGGCCGCCGGGCCAGCATCATCAGCAGTTTGAACTCGGTGGCGGTCAGGTCGATGCGCTGATCGCCGAGGCGCACCTCGTGCCGGCTGGGGCTGATGATCATGCCGTTCACCTCGATGGCGCCGTCCTCCTGGGCCGGGTCCGCCTCCTCCTGCCTGCGGCGAAGCACCGCCTTGATGCGCGCCAGCAGCACGCGCGGGCTGAACGGCTTGGTGATGTAGTCATCGGACCCCAGTTCAAGCCCCGTCACGATGTCCGACTCCTCGCCCTTGGCGGTGAGCATGACCACCGGGATGTTGGCCGTCTCCTTCTGGTTCTTGAGCGACCTGCACACCTCCAGGCCATCCATGCCCGGGAGCATCAGGTCGAGCACCACCAGGTCGGGGCGATCCTTTTGCGCCTTGATGATCGCCTGTTCGCCGGACTCGACGGCGGTGATGCGGAAGCCGTCGCGGGCCAGGTTGTAAACCAGCAGTTCGCGCAGGTCCTCTTCATCTTCGACGATGAGCAGGTGCGCCTTCGTCGGCCTGGTGATTTCACGTTTCATCGCTTTCATGGCGAGTCCCGTGGGTTTGTATTCGAGGGTGGTCATGTGCAATGTACCTTTGCGGCGGAAGAAAGCCCACCCACGGGAGTGGGTGGGCTTTGTCTGTTGTCTGTTTTCTGTTTTTCCGGGGTTTCATCAGAACAGGAGTTGGAACTGGAGGCGGACGAGGAGGTTGTTTTCGGTATGGGTGTCGTCGCGGGAGAAGCCCAGGCCGGTGCCCGTGTCGTTGGCGCCGAAGGGGTTGTTGACCTGGTTGTCGCCATCGAGCCAGTAAACGAAGTCGAGGGTGAACTTGGCGTTGTGCTTTTTGAAGTAGTAGTTGAAGCCGACGGTGATGATCATGGCGTCATCGGTGCCTGCGGCGTCATCATCGATCCACTCGAAACGGACGAAGGGTTCGAGGGTGTCGGGGATGACCATGTAGCCAGCCTGAATGATGAAGCCGAACATGTCGCGGTCGCCGGCGCCGGAGTCGTTGTCGGTGTGGCCGCCCATGACGGCGGCCATGATGCCGAAGCCGCCGGTTTCGATCGAGCCGTCCACGGTCCAGGCGAAGTAGTTGGCGGTGCCGCCGTTTTTGTTGTCGCCGGCCTGGAAGTGAACCGCGCCGCCGAGGAAGGCGGCGAAGTTTTCGCCGCTCCAGGAAGAGGTGTCATCCCACTGCTTCCAGTCGCCGGCGATCTTCAGATCGACGCGGCCGGTGACGGCGATCTCGACCTCATCCTCGCCGATGTCGCTGAACTCGCTGCGGGAACCGTCGCTGAGCGACACGAGGCCGCGGATCATGTCGGAGTTGAAACCGAGCTGAACCTGCTCCGCACGGTCGAGCGTGAAGAACTCGGTGGCGCTGGCGCGTTCCACGGTGAGAAACCTGGTGGAACTGGTCAGCTCATCGCGGAGGAACGGCAGCTTGAACTTGCCGGCCTTGACCCTGAGATTGTCCGTCAGCTTCGTGCCGAACTCGAGGTCCTCGATCGATTCCGAACCGTCCTCGCGGCTGCCCACGAGCACCAGCTTGTAATCCCACTGGGGGCCGGCGGTGACGTGGCCGCCGAGGATGAGCTTCGAGCGGCGGACCTGGAAGCCGTCGTCGCCGCCATCGCGCGATTTGTTGTCCGCATTGAAGATGTAGCGGAACTGGAAGTGGCCGCCGATGTCCAGGCGGAACTTGCCATCGGGCGAGGCGAGGAAGAACTTGCCATCGTGCCCGGCGGTCATGCCGTCGGCCATGAGACTGGCGCGGGTGTCCGCATCGGCGAGGACTTCCTGAATGAGCGCCTTCACTTCCTCGGCGCGGCGTTCGTTGAGCCAGTTCTCGTTGCTTTTGCCTTCGACCTGCGAAAGGCGGGCCTCCAACTGCTCGACCTTGGCGCGAAGCTGGGCTTCGGTCGTCGTTTGTGCCGACGCCACGGCGGTCAAGCCGCACATCGCACCTGCTGCCATCCATGCGGGAACCTTGGTCATCACGAGTCTCCTGAAAAGAGGTTTCACCAACCGCATCCCTGGCCGCCATCGCCCGACGCGCGATCGGCGGACGCCACTGATGCCGCTACTGCGAAGGTGAAGTTAAAAGTCCTTCGTGAGACGGGTGTATGACAAGTGTGAGAAGATGGTGAGTCTTCGTTCAGAAAGAAGTGCGGGGGAGGAAAGGGGCAGGAGCAGGGGACAGAAAAAAGCCCACCGCCGCTTGCGGCTTCGCTCTGTCTCCTGTTTGGCAGACGCGCAGCGAGGACGCTGCGGCTATGAATTTCCTGTCTCCTGTCCCCTGTCTCCTGTCCCCTATTTCGGTTTGTCCGTGTCGCCGAAGATGCCTTGCAACCGCGCCTGGTGGGCGCGGAAGGTTTCGCGGTTGACCTGGCCTTGCGTGGTCAGCACCTGGTAGAGCAGGTTGACGGCCTCCTGATAGTTGGACCAGCGGACCATGTGCAGGAGCACCTCGCGCATCTGGGCGGCCACCTTCACCTGCTGGGTGATCGCCTGCTCCAGCGCCTGTTGCCTGGCGGCGGCGTCGGGTGCCTTGCGCACCTGATCGAGCAGGTCGGTGGCGAAGAGGGCCTCGCGGTCGCCGATCTGATGGAGCGGGTTGACGATCTTTTCCTGAAGCCTGACCTGGATCGGGCCGGTCTCATCCTCCAGCTTGTTGTTGAACACTTCGAGCTTGATGTTCTCGTACTGTTTGGCGATGGCCTTGCAGCGGTCGGCGGTGAGCTTCTGCCGCTTCTGCGACTGCATGAGCGACTGCCTCAGCGCCGCCGAAAGCTGCGACTGCGTGCCGCCGGTGGCGAGGATGATGCGCGACTCGGCGATGAGGTCGTCCTGCGTCTTGATCAGCCGCTCGAATTCCTGGCGCTGCTCCTGCTCGCGCCGGGTCAGCTCGGCCCGCAGTTCTTCGGGGGTGACGATGCGCACGAAGAACGCGGCGCTCTTGCCGGTCTTGGGGCCGGAGATGGTGTCGTTGTCCTGCACCTGGACGAAGAAGGTCATGTTGGCGCCCACGGGCATCTTCAGATCGCCAACTTCCCACTTGTATTCATACGTGTAGCCGCGCTCGGTGACATCCTGCTCATCGAGCTTCGCATCGGTGAAGGGGATTTTGTCGTCGCCCTTGGGCGCCTCTTCGCTTTCGCCGCGGAACTGGTAGTGCAGCGACGCGGCAGTCACGGCAAAGTCGTCGCGGAAGGTCGATTCGATCGGAATGCGGGCGTCGGTCACGATCATGCTGCTGATGCCCCGCAGTTGCGTGCGGACCGTCGGGTCCTTGTCCTCCCGAAGGCGGACGATGAACCGCGTGGGCCGCTTGGAATCGAGGCCATCGGTATCGACCAGATCGATCGCATAAGTGGAGCTGGTCAACTGCCCGGGGTTCAGCGATGCGGTGAACTTCGTGACCGCCCTGCCGTTGCCTGCGGCGTCCTGCACTTGAACATCTTCGAGCGTCAGGGGCATTTCGCCCTTTTCCCACTTGAGCCGCGCCTTGCTCAGGGGCTTGTTGCTTTGGGCGGTGAAGCGGATCGTGGAACCCTTGAGCGGCGAGATGGAACTGGTGCCGCCTTTGTTTTCGGTCGCGGGGGTGTTGTCATCGCCGCCCGAGGCGATGACGGCCGGTCGGATCGACCAGACGACCTGCGGCTCGCGGGCGGTGTATTGCGGATGTTCGAGCGTGAGGTCGAAGGTTTCGATGGAAGGCCGATCGACGAGGCGGACGGGAATCCAATCGGTGCGGTTGTCGCCGCCGCGGATGCGAAAGCGGAACTCATCGATGATGTTCTTGAAGTTGGCGCCGAACTCGGCTTCGGTGGCGTCGGCGTCGGCGTCGCCCTGCCGCGCCATGAGCAGCGTCGCCGCGCCGCCGGTTTTCGGGTCGTAATCAATATAGACCGACTGCGGCACCACGCCGGTGACCTTGATCATCGCCTCCCAGTCATCGCCGCGCGGCAGGAGCAGCTCGCCCTGGTCGTTGAGGTTGAGCACGAACCGCGTGTTGCGCGGGTAGCGATCCTCGCCGAGCATGAACATGCGGTTGAACCAGATGCCCAGCGTGTTGTTCGTCGCCACGCCGACGGCCAGGGCGGCGATGAAGAGCAGAAAGAAAACGGTGATGACGAGGTTGCGGACGAAGACGGACCGGTCGAGCACATCGCTGAAGTCGGCGCGGCCTGCCGCCTCGTTGCCCGATTCGATGGTGGCCTTGACCATCTCCGGCGAAAGGCCAAGCTGCGCCGGGTCCTTGATCTTCGAGAATTGCAGGGCGTTGATCAGGCCTTCACGAAGCTCGTGATGCTTCTCTTCGACGCGCAGGGCCAGCGTCTCTTCATCGAGGCTGCGCGACAGGGGCTTGAGCAGATGGCGAAACGCCAGATAACCCAGCAGCGCCGCGGCGATGACCAGGCAGATCACCCGCTGCGAACGATCGAGCATCCACGACCAGTCCAGCCAGAGGCTCAGCAGCAGCAGCGCCGCCAGCGCGGCCAGCACCAGCGCCGCCCCGCGCACCAACAGCCACACGCCGATGGAACGGCGAAGGGCGTGAAGCTTGGACAAAACCTGAGAGGAGACTTGCGTTTGCATCTTGAATAAGTTCCGGGTTCCGGGTTCTGAGTTCCGGGTTCTGAGTTCTGAGTTCCGGGTTCTGACATCTCAAATTTCAAATTTCAAATCTCTAATCTCCGATCTCAAATTTGAGATTTGAAATTTGAGATTCATGATTTCACTCACATCAGCCTGTACCGTTTTCGCACCGCCCATTCGATGGTCAGCAGCGCAACCAGCAGGATCAGCAGGCGGTCGGTGGACCACAGTTCATACGGCTTGCGCGGGACTTCGATCGTCTGGCTGCGGTTGGGGACCACGGCGGCGACCTTGTGCCATTCATCCACCTCGAAGTATTGCCCTTCGTGCGAGCGCTGCGAAATCTCCGCCAGCACCTGCTTGTTGAGCTGGGTCACTTCCATTTCCACGCGGGGCAGGCCGACCTCGTAGCTGCGGGTGATCGGGGCGATGGTCTTGCCGGGGTCGGCGCCTTCAAGCTGGATGGAAACTTCATGCGTGCCCAGTTCGATGGCGGGGATCATGGCCTGGTACATGCCCGGCGCGTCGTTGCCCATGCGCTCAAAGCGGACGGGTGTGACGGCGTTGCCGACCTTGACCGTGCCATCGACGGTCTGAATGTCCATGGGGGTGAAGGAGGGATCGAGCAGCCGTGCTTCGACCTTGATCTGATCGCCCTTGTGGTAGTTTTCCTTGACCAGATCGATGTGGCCCCGGTTGCTGCCGCGCTGGTCGCGGCCGGCGATGAGGTAGTTGATGGTCTGAAGCCAGAACTTTTCATAGAACGCGGCATCATCCCCGATGCGGCGCCAGCGCCAGGTGCCGTTGAAGCCCAGGTAGGCGACGCGGCCGGGGCCATAGAGACCGGTGACCAGCAGCGGGCGGGCGTCGCGTCCGATGCGCACGGAGGGGTCCGAGTGTTCCAGGAGCGTTCGCGTGGCGGGCTTGGCGCCCATGTTGGGGAAGCTCCAGTAGATGCCGGGCATGGCCGCCCAGACCGCTTCGTTGAAGGCGGGGTTGGTGGTGTCGAACCGGACCATCGGATGGTCCATCTCGGCGGGGACCATGGTGATGGGCCATTCGCGGGTGTGGCTGGCGATGAGGCTTTTGACATCGAGCGCGCCCATGTCGCCGAAGCGGACGGGGAGGAAGTCCTGGATGTTGCGGGTGAGGATGCCGCCCAGGAACTGCGTGGAATACTTGGGGCCGGGCATGTAGATCAGCCCGCCGCCGTGTTCGCCGAGGAAGGAGCGGAGCAGTTCGAGCCAGGAGGGTTGAAACTCGCGCGGATCGGGATCGAGCATGATGATGGTGTCGTACTCGAACAGTTCGCGGGCGGTGGCGGGCAGGTGGGTGATGGGCGTGTCGCCTTCCTGCCTGACATCAAGGTCGTTGGACTGAAGCCAGACGGAGACGTTGATGTCGCCGTTGCGGGTGAGCAGCCCCTGAAGCGGGCGATACTCCCAGGTCGGCGCCCCGGCGATGAGCAGGATGCGGGCCTTGTCGCTGCGGACCTTGACGCGCACGGGCTTGGAAAGGTTGTCCTCCTCATCGCTTTCGCGGCCGACGCTCTGGATGCGCACGGCGAATTCGTAATCGCCGGCGGTCTGCGGCGTGAACTCGAAGCTGGTCCGCTGAATCGCGCTGCTCACCGCGTTCTCATTGCCACCGGTGGAGGCTTGCAGATTGATCTGCCTGGACTGAAGGACGTTTTCACCGGTGCCGCCGCCGGGCATCGACCGGGCGACCAGCTCGACGGTGACGGTCATCGCCTCGAGGCCTTCCGATTCGATCTCGGCTTCGACCTGAAACGGGTTGCCCTTGCGCACGGACTCGTTGGCCTTGGCCATGTTCACCCGCAGGTTCCGCTTCCTGCTCGGATCGCCCACGCCGATGGTGAAGATCGGCACCTTCTGCTCGCCGGCGAAGTCGCCGGCGACGAGCGGATCATCCTCGCGCACCGTGTTCTGGCCATCGGTGATGACGATGACCGCGGCGATCGGATTGCCCGGCGAACTCTTGATCGCCTCACGAATCGCCAGCGCCAGGTTGGTGCCCTGTCCGCTGGGGTTGAGCGTCACCGTCGTCGGGGCGACATCGCCATCCGCATCCTCACCGCCATCGGTTTTCGACTTGTCATCGGAGGTTTTTTCATCCTTCGTCTCGGCTTTTTTCTTCGCATCGGCGGCCCTGGCGTCGCCGGTTTTCTCATCGCCGGTGTAGGCGAAGTCCTGCGGCTTGCCGGGCCGGTTGGAGAACATGGAAACCTTGACATTGGCCTGTTTGGTGAGGTCGGCGATGAACCTGCCCCCTTCGCGCTGGAGGATGTCGTTGACCAGCGTCGCCCGGTTGGGCCGGTCGGCGCGAACCTGGTCGGCGCTCTTGCCGGTGAGCGCCACGACACGGGCGACGGCATCGTCATCAAGATAGCGGTCGGCGGTGAGCATCGAAAGCGATTCATCGATGAGCACGAGGATCACATCCTGCCGGGTCTTGATCTCCTTCACGCGAATGGCCGGACCGAGAAAAACGACGGCCAGCGCCAGCAGCACCAGCGTGCGGATCACCCCCAGAAAAATGCGGGCGCGCGGCGGACAGGAATCCATCTCCCGGCGGTACATGTAAAACACAAACCACGCCAGCAGCGCCAGGGCGCCGATGAAGGCGAAGATGCGCCAGGAACCCAGGGCATCGGCGCTGGTCCAGACAAACTCCCACTGGGCGTCGGGAGGAATGTTGCCCAGGTCGAAGCCGAGAAATTGAAGGATGGATTTACTCACAAATCGGTCTCACTCTTGGTTGCCTCCATATGGCCAAGCCGGGGCCATATGGAGGTTGGGATGCATTCAATGATTCATTCACCGGCACGCGGAGCGTCGCCCCCCGGCCATTGATGGTCACTTTAAGAAAAGCCCCAAGCCCGATGGCGAGTCCGCGAGCCGTCGGGGTATTCCGGCTCGATACCCCAAGGGTTCGGCAGACCTCACCCTTGGGCTTGGGGCTTTTCTTATAAGTGACCATCAATAAACGAAGCCGTTTCACTTTTTCTCGATCGGTTCGATGAGGGCGTCGAGGATGATCGCATCGCCATCGATGACGATCGTGTTGCCGTTGACGGTGATGGTCCTGGCGCCGGCCTTGGCGTCCTCCTTCCTGCCGGCGTCGGAGCCTTTCTTGTCATCCGGTTTCGGGTCCTTTTTTTCGCCCTTTTCGTCCTTTTTTTCCTCTTGCTTCTCGATCTTCTTGCCGTTGATCTCGATCTGCCCGCCCCGGATGATGATCCGCGCCCCGCCGGGCGCGATGCCTGGCAGAACCTGCGGCAGGAGTCCGGGGACCGCGGGCACCTCGATGGCGGCGCCCTTCTTGTCGTCCGGCTTCGGCGGCGGCGGCTCGACGAAGTTCTTCATCACCTCCGGCTTGGCGCCGGGCGTCTGGCGGTAGGCGGTGATGTTCTGGTAGGTCATGACCAGGAACATGTTGCCGCGCACCACGGGCGACTGGGCGTTCTGGATGCGGGTCGCGTGGGTCGTGCCCGGCAGCATGACATCCATCCGCCGGCCATCGGACTTGCGGAAGAAGGCGACCGCGGTGCTGTTGGTGTACTGCCTGCGGCCGCCGCCCAGGTCCTTGGGCGGATCGTTGATGAGCACGGGGATCAGCTCACCGCCGGCGGCGACCTTGCCCGCCTGAATCTGCTGGCCGACGCGAGGCCCCAGGTTGATCTTCGATTTCACCTTGCGGTTGTGGGCGTCGATGATGCAGATGATCTGCTCGTTCTGCGTGCCGTAGCCGATGGCGACCACTTCCGTGCCGTCGGGGGAGGCGGCGACATCGTTGATGTACCTTGCGCCCATGTCGGCGGCGGAGATGTAGCCCGTCTCCTTGCCGTCGCGCAGGTCGAGGGTGAACAGCCCGCCGTGCATGATCACCACCTGGTGCTCGCCGACCCGGTCGATGCGCTGCTGGCCGGAGAAGGTGACGGCGCCGCGGTTGGTCAGGTTGGTGGACCACTTCTGTTTGCCTGAAGGCAGTTCGTAGAACGTGGCCTTGAGGTGGTTGGCGGTGAGCAGGCCGTCGCCGGTGAAGAGGATGGGGTTCTGCGGCTGGCGGTTTTCGAACTTGATGCGGCTGATGCGCTGGCCGGTGACGGCATCGCAGACGACCACCTCGTTGCCGTTGTTGGTGAAGACCAGCACGTAGCCGTTGGCGGAGTTGAGGCCCACGACCTGATCGCTCTTGAACTCGCTGATCCATCGGACCTTGCCGGTCTGGGCGTCCAAGGCCCGCACCTGGGTCTCGCCGCGCTGCCCCACGCCATGCTCGGCGACCACGCCGCTGCCGATGGTGACCGACGCCATCGGGCTGTTGGCGCCGTAGTAGTAACCCATGCGGTTCTGCGGGTTGGCTGCGGGGAGGGTATCGACATCCCAGAGCTTCTTGCCGCTGGTGAGACTGAAGGCCATGACGCGATCGGGCGCCGAGAGCAGGGCGATGTGACCGTGGCGGACCAGGCGTCCGTTGGGGAAGTTGAAGTTGTTGAACTGGGTGATGCGCCCGTTGGTGGTGGAGGTTTGGGAGTGGTTGGAGCGGGCCAGCGACAGATGCCAGAGGTCTTCACCGGTTTCGACGTTCTTGCAGATGATCTTGCCCGACTGGGTGTGGAGCATCATCAGGTGATCTTCGAGGAACTGGGTGCCATCGGTGAGATCGGTGTCCAGGAAATAGTGGCCGTTGTGCTGGTGGGTCCAGGCGCGTTCATAAGGGGGCAGGGGCATCCGGCGGACGATGGCCTGCGAAGGGTCGGCCGGCGCATCGGCTTCGCGCAGGGCCGCGTTGGCCAGTTCGCCGGCGTTGAGGGTGCGACCGCCCTGCTCGACGGGCACGTTGCCATATTCCCCGGCCACCCTGGCCCAGGTGTGATGCGCCTGGCGGGTCCACTTCATGCTTTGGTAGCCCTGCGCCAGGGCCACGCCGCCGGCCGCGGCGGTCGGACGGTGCGGCGATCGGGCAAGGTCGCGCAGCACCAGTTCGGCACGCTCGAACCAATCCTCATTCCACAGGTAGCGGGCCGCCAGCAGATGAGCCTTGAGCTCGACGCTGGAGCCGGGGTAAAGATCGCCCAGCGCCAGCAGACGCTCGGCATGGGCCACGCGGTTGTTCTTCAGGTCATTAAGCTTCTGCAACTGCCCGGCCAGTTGCCTGCGAACGACATCCACCTCCGACTGCCTGGCCTTGCGCGATTGTTCCAGCGATTCCACGGCGGCCTTGAGCGGCTGAATCTTCGCATCCAACCCGGCCAGTTGCTCCTTCAAGGCCTCCAGCCTGCCGGTGGGCGCGGTCTGCTCCACGCCGATCTGGAACTCGATCTGCTTCCGTTCCTTGTCGGCGGCGGCGAGCTTGGCCGCCTCGCCCTTGCGGTCGGCTTCCAGCAGGGCCGCTTCGGTTTCCAGCTTCTGAATCTCCGCCGCCTGGGGCAGCGCAGCCCCCGGCTCGGCCATGCGCTTCTCCAGCGCGGCCAACTCCAGGTGCGGACGCAGCGCCTCCTCGCCGCGACGGCTCAGATCCTCGCTCAGCGCCGGCTCCTTCGTCACCATCGCCCGAATCTCCGCGCCGGCGGCCAGCGACGCCCGCGCTTCGCGGCGGCCATCCTCGTCATCCACCAGCACCAGGGCGTCGCTGGTGTCCTGCGCCGCCTTGAGGAACAGGTCCAGCGCCATCGCCGACTCACCCTGGGCCGCGTGATACCGGCCGCGCGCCAGCCAGACGCGCACCTGCTGCTTGAGTGGCGTGGCGACGCGCTCGGCCTCCTCGAACAGCGCCACCGCCTGCGCCGGGTCGGCCGCCGCCATCTCCAGCAGACCCAGCATCAGCTTCCGCGCCGCATCGGGCCGCTCCTTGGCTTTTTCGGGCAGCAGCTTGAAGGCGATGCGCAAATCCTCCACCGAAGCCTGGGTCTTGCCCAGCACTTCATAAAGGAAGGCCCGCTCCAAACGCAGGGCGCCGCTGTCGGCCTTGGCGATCGATTCGCTCAGCTCGCGCATCTTCAGATCACCGTCGGACAGGGCATAAACCCGATCCAGACCGGCGGCGACCAAGTGGCGGCCATCGCAGAAAAGATTGCCCACCGGGTCGCGCGAGTTGGAAGCCACCCGCAACCGTCCGGCGACCGCCAGCGACTTGGGGTCCAAGCGGATGATCTCGCTCTGCGTGGGCAGATAGACGCCCTGCGGCGTGAGGGCGCCGCGGGCATGGCTGGCGGATTTGAGGGTCGCCTCGCGTTCGAGTTTGCCGCTGTGGATGCCGTAGCGCCGCACCACGTTCCGACCGGCGACATAAAGCGAATCATCGAGCACGCCCAGGGCGTAGCCGGCCTTTTCGCGCGGCGTATGCCAAAGCTGCTTGCCGGTGAGCCGGCTGAAGCAGAGAATCTGGTCGGCATCGGAGGGCAGGAGGATGAGTTTGTCGCCGCGGGGGATGATGACATCCTCGCTCCAGCCCGGGAGGTTGACCCTGCCGCGCATGTTGAAGATGAAGTTCTGCCCCTGCTGCTGGGAGATTTCCGACCGCTTGTAGCGGGAGGCCCAGAGGATGGACCCGCCGCCGGCATCGACGGCCATCATCGTGCCGTAGCCCGTGGCCACGTAGGCCTCGCTGCCGACCACGGCGACGCCGACCGTCGCCCAGCGCGAGCTGTCATCATTGGGCGGCATGCCGATGAGCGTGCTCCACTGCTGCTCGCCCGTGGCGGCATGAAGGCCCACAAGGAAAAGTTCGCCGTTGCGCATCACCGGCACGATGAGCAGATCGCCGCTGGGCGCCGGGGCCGAAAGGAAGCGCAAATCGCTTTGGGCTTCATCATCCGCCGGGTAGCGCCACTTGACGCGCCTGCCCTTGCCCGCGGCGGTGACATCGACGGCGCAGAGGCGCTCGGTGGCCTCCAGCGTCGATTGCCTGTTGCGGTTCATGACCATGATGCGGGCGTTGGGTCCGCCCATCCAGAGCCGGCCTTCCAGGTGGTAGAGCGTGTCGCCGATGATGGACATCGACTTGGCGATGCGATCGCCGAACATGGCGATTTCTTCGCTGGTGGACGGGGTTTCCGGCTGCTGCGGGCCGTAGTAATGGTTCTGGGCCCAGATGCGTGCGCCGGATTCGAGCTTGAGTTCGGGTTGGGCGATGGCATCGACCAGCTTGCGGGTCTTGAGGTCGTACCAGCGCAGCTCGTGGTGGGTTTTGAAGAAGGCCTGTCCCTCGTGAAGAAGGATCTGGGCGGTGGGCGTCCATCCGCCTTTTTCCCATCGGTTGACGATTTCCTGCCTGCCTTGCGAGCCTTGCTGCGGCGTGCCCATCATCTGGTTTTTGCCGGCCAGGTCGGGCACCTTGAACTCGAACTCGGCCAGGGGCTGATCGATCCACAGGGCGTTGCCCTCAACCGTCTTGCCCGGCAGGCCGGCCATCACGCCGTCGCGCATGGCCGTGCCCAATGACATGGGCCAGCCCTGGACCGGCCCGGTGGCCACCACCACGGCCGTGCCCGCCTCCACGATCCGCCGCACCGAGGCCATCAGATCCGCCGGCAGCGAGCCTGGGGTCGTGGCCTCCTCCATCGCCTTCAGCGCCGACCGGGCCCCGGCCGAGTCGCCGGCCTTGGCATGCGCCAGGGCCAGCCGCAACAGCAGGTCGGCACGGGGGATGGAGGGATCGGGATGGGCCTGGGCGACTTTCATCAGCAGCCGCCGGGCGGTGATGAAGTCCCATTCATCCATCTGGATGCAGGCCAGCCGGTAGGCCGCGTCATCGCCGAGGCTGCTCATGAAAAATCGGCGGACCACTTCGGAGAGGCCCTCCATCTCCCGCTCGATCTGGCCGCCGGCCTGGGCCGCGGCGAGCACGGCCCGGGCCTCGGCGTCGGCGGCGATGCGGTATTCGAGCAACCCCTCGGGAGGCAGCGTGGCCAGTTCGAGCTCGACCAGATCGCGCACCGGGCGAAGCACCGCGCCGGCCCGGGGGCCTTTGCCCGCGGTCTGCGAAGGCTCGCGGTCGGTCAGGCCGGGCTTCTGGTCGAGCACGTGCTGCCAGAGCACGCAGGCGTCGCGGTAGCGCCCTTCGGTGGCATATTCGCGGGCGCGGTCCAGCAGCATGTCCACTTCGCTGTCGGTGTCCAGCGTCAGCCCGCTGGTGATCTGCTCGACCGCCTGCTGCTGCTGCTGCCTGCGCTGCTCCTGCTGAACCTTGACGCGCAGCTCGCGTTCCTTTTTGGTGATCTCCGCCTGCTTGAGGTCGAACGCGGTGGTGCCTTGCTTGAGGCCCTCCAGTTCCTTCTTGAGCTTGTCGATTTCCTTTTCAAGTGCGGGATCGACCGATTCCGCCTTGGGCGCCTCCTTGCCGCCGACCTGCTTGGCGGGCACGGGACCGGCGGGTTCAAGGGCGGGGGCGATCTGGATGGGTTGGACTTGGATGGGGGCGACTTCGACCTGCACCGGCGCCTGGGCTTGCACCTGGACTTGGACCTGCACCTGTCCCTGTCCGCCGTTGCCTTCCACCTGCACCTGCACCTGCGCCTGCTTCTGTTCCTGCGCCTGCTTCTGCTCCTGCCCCTGACCAAAGGCGAAAGTAAGCGGCAGCGCAACCACAGCGGCACACACCCACAGGCCCGGCCGAGGCGTCATTCGTTTGACATATCGAGCTTGGCGGGTCTTCATCGCAGAAGCTCCTTTCAGGACGGAAACGGGAAGGTTGAATCTCAAATTTCAAATCACAGACAAATCGCAAATCGCAAATCACAAACAAATCTCAAATCTCAAATGGGACTTCTGAATAACCCCCCGATATACCGTGAACCAGGGAATCGCGAAGCCGCAAGCGGCTTGGGCGTGAGGTTATTCAGGAATCCCAAATCTCAAACACAACACAAAGCGTCAACCGCGAACGAATCTGAAATTTCAAATCTCAAATCTCAGATTTCAAACTTTGAACTCCCAATTCGTAAATCCGAAATCCGAAATCTCATCGCCTCCGTCCAAACGTCCACGCCAGGAACTGTTCCGTACACAGCACCAGCACCAGTGCAAAAAGAATCGTGCGCCAGAACTCCGAACGGGCGCCGGTCGCACCGGCCGTCAGCGATGCGTGGCCCTTGAGCCATTTCACGTTGGCATCGCCCAATCGTTTTTTCACATCCGCCTCATCGGCGCGATCGAGCTGGCCTTCGCTCGCATCGATGTTCGTGGCGAAGAGCACCGGGTGCGTCATCGCATCGCGGCCTTTGAGTTCCAGCGTGTAAAAACCCACGCGCTGCGTGTCGGGGTAGCTCACCAACAATCGCCGACCTTCATCAACAGGTTCGGCCTGCAACGGCACGACATCGGCTTCCGGCGCGCCGGGCAGTTTGGGAATGATGCGGGTGTCCAGTTCAAACCTGGCCGCATCGAGGTCATAAACAATCGGCATCCCCGCCGCCAGCGTGCCTTCCCCCACCGTGTTGCGGGCGACATATTCCGTGTAAAGACCGATGGTCGGCAGATAACTTTCGTTCGCCGGCCAGTTGTTCCAGTCGGCGTCGGCGGAGGTGGTGATGAGAACCACCTTTCCGTTGCCATAGGTCTTCTCCGCCACCGCCGGGGCGTGGTCGCCGTCGGTCAACCGCACCGGCACCGCGACCTGACCGGCTTTCACCGCCTTGTCATCGGGCGTCACCTGCCACCAGCGGAACACCTTCACCTGGCTGATGAGAATCTGGGCGTTGGCGTCGTTCTTGTAGTCACCGAAGACGAGATGCCCGGCGTCCTCGATGTCCAGGCCGACCCAGTTGCGTTCGGTCTCATCCCCGCGCATGCCTTCGAGCCGGGCGGGCAGCAGGCCGGCGCCTTCCTTATAGAGTTGCAGGTTGTAGATTTCCTCATCCACCTGATCGCCGAGATGGATGATCAGCCCGCCGCCTGCCTTGACCCACTTGTCGAGCGCCGCCTGCCGGTCTTCGCTGACGCGGTAGAGGTTGCTGATGAAGATGACCTGAAAGCGGGAGATATCCAGACCCTCGAACTGACTTTCGGTGACTTCCTCGATGGTGAAACCCAGCAGGCCCAGGCCGCGCGGGCGAAGGGCCTGCTTGAGGAAGTAAACCTCGGAATGTTCGAAATCGCTCGAAGGATCGCCGTTGACCAGAAGCACCTGCACACCGTCGCGCACACGGGCCGCGAACTGGCGCGTGTTGTCGGGAGCCAGCGGGTCGGCGCCGATCGACGCGGTGATCGGCACGGAGCCTGTCTCTTCAAACTTGAACCTGAACGGCACCGCGATCTCCTCACCCGCCGCGATCGAATCGATTCTGCTCTTAAGTTCCAGCGCCTCGCCTGCCGCGAAGGTGACATCGACATCGGTCAGCGTCGCCGTGCCGGTGTTGCGAACGTGTACGGTGAATTCGCTTTCGATGCCGCGCACCAGGGCCTTGTTGACGGAGCGGATATCGACGACCGAAAGGTTTTCCGTCACCTCCGCGCCGATGTCGAGCAGAATGAATTCACTGGCGCGTGAAGCCAGGCGCTTGATGATCCCCGGAACATCAGCATCAGGCACGGGGGCTTCAGCCCCCGTGCCTTCGGCCCCAGGCGCGGCGGGACTCGCCCCCCAATCCCGCTTACGAAAGTCCGTCACCAGATAAACCACGCGATTCACCGCCCCGCTGCGATCCTCAAAGCTCTGTTCCACTTCGAGCAACGCCTTGCCCAGATTCGCCGGCAGATCGGAGGCGGTCACATTCTCGATCGCCTGCACAATCTCCTCCACACCGTCGCTCGTCAGGTTCCGCCCCGAAACGATCGGCGCATCAGGCCGACTCGTCAGGCGGATCGTCACCGTGTCGCGCGGCCTTTCGCGCGACAAATCGCGCAGAAACGCGGCAAGCCCCTTCTTCGTTTCATCAAAGGTGATCTTCCCCTCGCTCTGCAACTGCATACTCGGCGAATCATCGAGCAAGATCACCCGTTCAAAACTCGCATCCGCCAGCAATGCCGAGGCCAGCCCCTGCGACTGAAAGAACGGCCGGGCCACGAGGAACGCAATCAGCAGAATCGCCAGGCAGCGCAGCAGCAGCAGGATGAGCTGCTCCAGGCGCACGCGGCGGCGGTTCCGCTTTTCCGCCTCGATGAGAAAGTCCATCGCCGCCCACTCGACGATGCGGAACTTCCGCTTGCTGAGCAGGTGAATGATGATGGGCGAAGCGACCGCCAGCGCGCCCCAGAGCAGCGCGGGATTGATGGCTGAAATGCCGAGCCAGTTGAACATGGTTCAATTCCTGATTGCGAAGCTCGAGGACAAAGCGATTCACCACGAAGCCACGAAGAAGAAAACGGATCATTCAGTCCCAAGCCCGATGGCGAGGCTTTGCGAGCCGTCGGGGTATCGATAACGGTCAACTGTCATCCCGACAACTGTTACCCCGACGGCTCGCAAAGCCTCGCCATCGGGCTTGTATTGTCATCCCTTCATCCCTTCATCCCTTCATCTCTTTGTTCCTTTCTCCTTCGTAACTTCGTGGTCAAATCGATCTATCTTCGCCCCACGCCGCGCACGGTTCGATTGCGAAGCGCCAGGTACCCCGACAGCGCCGCGTCCAGCGGCTCCTTCGTGTTCATCAGCACATGGTCGATGCCGCAGCCGGCGCAGACTTTCCGCACCTGATGCAGGTAGCGATCGACGACCTCCAGGTAAGTCTTGCGCAGGGATCGCGGCTCGGTGAGCAATTGCATGTCCATCTCCAAGCCGCGGAATTCGGTGTTGTCCTGGAACGGAAACGAAAGCTCATGATCGTGCATCACGTGAAAGACAACCACTTCGTGGCGACGATGGCGGAAGTGTTGCAGGGCGGTCTTGAGCGTGGACATATCGACGAACAGGTCGCTGACGAGGACGACCAGGCCGCGCTTGCCGATCTGCTCGGCCAGGCCGCGGAAGACATCGCCGACATCGGTCTTGTTGTCCGGCACGGTGCGTTCGATCTCGTGAATGATCAGCTTCAGGTGGCTGGGATGGCTCGAGGAAGGCAGCTTGAGGCGGACATCGGTGTCGAAGGTGATGAGTCCCACCGCATCCTGCTGCTGCTGCGCCATGTAGGCCAGGCAGGCCGCGGCGGTGGAGCCGTATTCGAACTTGCTCCACCCGTCGTGTTTGCCGTCCGCCTTGACGCCGCCGGTGGTTTCGCGGGTGCCGTAGCGCATCGACTTGGAGCAATCGAGGAGAATGGTGAGCTTGAGGTTGGTTTCTTCCTCGTACTCCTTGATGTAGAAGCGGTCGGTCTTGGACCAGACCTTCCAGTCGATGTGCTTGATCTCGTCGCCGGGCACGTACTCGCGGTGCGAAGCGAACTCGACCGCGAAGCCATGGTACGGGGACTTGTGCTGACCGGTGATGAACCCTTCGACGACCAGGCGGGCGCGCAGATCGAGGCTGCGGATCTTGTCGAGCGTTTTGGGGTCGAGATATTTGCGGCCGTCGGGCATGGGAAATCCGGGTGTCGGGTGTCGGGTATCGGGTGTCGGAATGAAGCCGACACAAACAAACAGCCGCCACGATGATGCAATGGGTGTCAGTCAGAATGAAGAGTTCGCTTTAATGCCGAAACCCGACACCCGCTGCCTTCAAGCAAACGCGGGCTTCAGTTCCGGCGCGACGTTCGAGGTCTTGTCGCTGATCGTCGCCAGCAGCTTGTCGATGACCTTGTCGCTGTTGATGCCTTCGGACTCGGCGTTGAAGTTGGTGATCGTGCGGTGACGCAGCACCGGGTGGGCCACCGCCTTGATGTCATCCGTGGTGACATACGTCCGCCCTTCAATGGCCGCCTTGGCCTTGCCGCCCAGCAGCAGGTACTGCACGCCGCGAGGACCGGCGCCCCAGCTCACCCATTCCTTCACGAACTCGGGCGCCTCACCTTCATGCACGCGCGTCGCACGCACCAGGGCCAGGGCATAATTGATCACATGCGGCGACACCGGCACCTTGCGCACGATCTCCTGAATCTGCATGATCTGCTCACCGGTGAGCACCGCCTCCACGCGCGGATCGAAATTGGCCGTGGTCGTCTCGGCGATGCGGTATTCCTCGTCGTAGCTCGGATAGCGCACGAAAACCTTGAACATGAAGCGATCCTGCTGCGCTTCAGGCAGCGGGTACGTGCCTTCCTGCTCGATGGGGTTCTGCGTCGCCAGCACGAAGAACGGCGGGGAGAGCGGGTGAATCTTGCCGCCGATGGTCACGCGCTTTTCCTGCATCGCCTCGAGCATCGCGGCCTGCGTCTTGGGCGGGGTGCGGTTGATTTCGTCGGCCAGCACCACGTTGGCGAAGATCGGTCCGGGCAGGAACCGGAACTCGCGGGCGCCGGTTGATTTGTCTTCCTGAATCACTTCCGTGCCGGTGATGTCCGAAGGCATCAGGTCGGGGGTGAACTGGATGCGGTTGAACTTGAGGTGAAGCGAGGAGGCGAGCGTGGAGACCATCAGCGTCTTGGCGAGACCGGGCACGCCTTCGAGCAGGACGTGGCCGCGGGCGAAGATGGCGATGAGGAGCTGCTCGATGACGTCATCCTGGCCGACGATGATCTTGCGAAGCTCGGCCTTGATCTTGCCGCCGGCCTCCTTGAGGTGGGCCAGCGCGGCGATGTCGTCCTGGGTCAGTTCTGCGGTCGGTTCGGTGGACATTCAATTACTCCGGGGAAAGTCGTAATACATAAAGACAAAAGGCGAATACTTATTATTTAATACTTATTACTTAATGGTTATTTCGATCCGACTAAAGGCCAATGGCCAACAACACTATTTTCCATCGCGACGGCGACGTGCTGTATTGATCGAGGCTGCGATGATGCGACAAAGCTGATCGCATTCATCCATCACATCCCGCAACTCCTCCGATGGAATCATTTTTCCTCGCTGGATCACTTGCAGCCAGACGAGTGTTTCGTTGAGCTCCTTCAATACGACCTTGAGTTTATGGATGAAGTCATCACTGCTTTCGGCGGCCCTGGCTTCACCATAATTGGGAGCGGGCGAGGTGCCGGATCGAAGCATCTGGTTTGAAACATGCCGCCCTTCCTGATTCCGCGGCAACCGGCCTGCAATACGTATTGAAATCACCGCAAAATCGATCAGCCTGCCCTGCAACACATCCGAAGGATGCACCGCCCCGCCGCCATCCGCGCCACCCGCACGTTCCGCCATCACCAAGCCCCTCCCGACAACACCGCCTTGTATGCCTTGAAATAACCATTAAGTAATAAGTATTAAATAATAAGCATTAGCCATCTTTGCCTTTACCTCTGCAAAATAGGCATATACGCATAAGGCAACTGCAGCGTCATCAGCGCAATCGCGGTTCCGTATGTTTCCCCCACCCCGTCGCCGGTCCAGCTTCCGTCCTTGGCCTGGTTCTGGATGAAGTATTCGCGGATGCCGGGGAAGTATTCCTTCCAGTTCTCCTTGCTGGAGAGATACATGGCCTGGCCGGTGTAGAGCGTGCCGTAGTAGAAGTGGCCGCTGAAGGCGTGGCCCCCGGCCTGGCCCTTGAGCATTTTCTTGGTGTAGGCCAGGGCCTTCTGGGCGACGGGGTGTTCGTAGTTGCCGGCGTTGTACATCACCGCCACCGCCGCCGCGGTGATGGGCGGCCTGCTCTCCCCGCCGCCGCGCGCCTGGTAGCGGATGCCGCCGTCGGGATTGGCGCTGATCTCGATGTATTTGCACGCCTTGTCGATAATCGACTTGGGCACCTGAATGCCCGCGTTGCGGATCGAGCGCAGCCCTTGAATCTGGGTGACGGTCACGGAGCCTTCATCGCCGCCGGAGTTGGGCTGATAGAGCCAGCCGCCCGCCGCGGACTGCGACTGGCCGGTGAGCTTGACGGCGGCTTCGAGCGACTTCTTGAGCTTCTCCTGCCGATCGGGGTCGCGTTCGGTGCCATAGACCTCGCCGAGGAACATCATGGCGAAGCCGTGGCCGTGCATCACGGAGTTCTCCTCCGCCATGTTCGCATAGAGACCGTTGTTGGATGGCGGCTGCTGTTTGAGCAGGTAATCCACGGCGCGGCGGACATTCTCCGAGTACTTGCCTTCCACCGGCGTGTTGCCGCCGGCCAAGAGCGCCATGCCGGCCAGGGCGGTCATCGCGGTGGGATACGACCCGCCGTAGCTGCCCTTGGTGCGCCAGGCGCCGTCGCGCGCCTGCGTGCGTGCCAGATAGGCAAGACCGCGCTCGATGGCGGCCTCGGCTTCGGGAGTGATCATGTCAGGCCGCTTGGAGATGGGGCCATCCGCAGCCCGGGCGGCGGTGCAGAGCAGGCCGGGCGAGCCGCCCAAGGCCACCGCCCCGGCAACGGCCAGCATCGCCAGACCGTTGGAAAGTTTTCGCCCAATCGCCGCAAAAGTCCGGTGCATCAGTGGTTGATTCATGATGATGTCTTCCTGTCCAAGCCCGGCCGCCCAGAACCATGCCTGAGTCAACCGCGGTTGTACGACAAAAGAATGAGCAACACGGAATGGTCAATACGCAATGACCAACACCCACCCCAACGATCCGGCCAAGCGACGCCCGCAGCGCACCACCCGCCGACTGCAACCCGTGCAGCATAACCTCTCATTCTACCCGATGAGCACCCCGACCGGCGAGAAAATGTAACGCAGGTGTAACCGGCAGGGCCGGGTGGCTGGGGCTGAAGGTTCTGGGACGGACGCGCAGCGAGGACGCTGCGGCTGTGAAGATGATCACAGCATCCGCTTTATAGCCGCAGCGTCCTCGCTGCGCGTCAGCCGGCTTTTCATTCACCTCATCGCCAGCCCCACCGCCTCGGCCACCTTGATGCCATCGATACCCGCCGACAGAATGCCGCCCGCGTAACCGGCGCCTTCACCGGCAGGATAAAGCCCCTTCGTGTTCAGGCTTTGAAATGAATCATCCCGGGTGATGCGGATCGGCGATGAGGTGCGCGTTTCCACGCCGGTCATCAGCGCATCGGGCCGGGCGAAGCCGCGCATCTGTTTGTCCATCGCGGGAATCGCCTCGCGCATCGCGGCGACGACAAAATCAGGCAGACAGAGCGAGAGATCCGTGAGCTTCACGCCGGGCGTGTAAGAAGGCGCCACTTCGCCCAGCTCCGTTGAAGGGCGGCCGGCGAGAAAATCACCGACAAGCTGCGCGGGGGCGTCGTAGTTGCCGCCGCCCGCTTCGAAGGCCTTGGACTCCCAATGGCGTTGGAACGCGATGCCGGCGAGCGGGCCGTCGGGGTAATCGACCTCAGGGGTGATGCCCACGACCAGGCCCGCGTTGGCGTTGCGTTCGTTGCGTGAATACTGGCTCATGCCGTTGGTGACGACGCGTCCGATTTCGGATGTCGCGGCCACGACGGTGCCGCCGGGGCACATGCAGAAGCTGTAGGCGGACCGCTCGTTTTCGCAGTGATGCACGAGCTTGTAATCGGCGGCGCCCAGCAGCGGATGACCTGCCGCCCCGCGCAGCCGGCAACGATCGATCATCGACTGCGGATGCTCGATGCGCACGCCGATGGAGAACGGCTTGGGCTCGATGTGAACCCCGCGCGTGTGCAGCATTTCAAACGTGTCGCGGGCACTGTGCCCCACGGCAAGCACGACATGATTCGTTTCAATGCGCTCACCCGATGCGAGAACGACGGCGCGGACCCGCCTATGACTCCGGTCCTGGCCGGGGTCTGTTGCCGTTGATGGCGCGGCGGGGGTGATCGTGGAGTCACCCCCGGCAAGCCGGGGACTATGTGAATCGGTTTCGATATCGACGACCTTCGATTGAAAGCGGATCTCGCCGCCCAGCGATTCGATGACGGCCCGCATCCGCTCGACGATGCCCACCAATCTGAACGTGCCGATGTGCGGCTTGCTGACGTAAAGAATCTCCGGCGGGGCGCCGGCCGCGATGAATTCCTGAATCACCTTGCGACCGTAAAACCTGGGATCCTTGATCTGGCTGTATAGCTTGCCATCGGAAAAAGTCCCCGCGCCGCCCTCGCCAAACTGCACGTTCGATTCGGGATTGAGGATGTGATTTCGCCAAAGACCGAAGGTGTCCCCGGTGCGCTCGCGCACCGCCTTGCCGCGTTCGAGGATGATCGGGCGAAAGCCCATTTGAGCCAGCGTGAGCCCCGCGAAGATGCCGCACGGTCCGGTGCCGATGATGACCGGCCGCGGCTTCAATCCACCCGGCGCTTTCGCGACGAAGCGATAAGTCATGTCCGGCGCAGGCGTGATGTTCCGCTGGTTTTTCAGCCTTTTCAGCGTCACGGCTTCGTGGGCGACTTCGACATCAATGGTGTAGATGAAGGAAACGGGGCCGGGCCTGCGGGCATCGACGCCGCGCTTGAAGACGGCATGTCGCACAAGCTGCCCGCGCGGAATCCGCAACCGGCGAAGCATGGCCGCGATGAGCGCTTCTTCATCATGCTCGATGGGCAGTTTGATTTCAGTCAGTCGCAGCACGCGGAAACCTCGGAGCATGTAGAAAAACATCGGGGGTTATTCGGAAGTCCCATTTTCAAAATTTCAAATCTCAAACTTCAGATGTCAGATGTCAGATGTCCAACACTTGACCTCTGACCTCTGACTTCTGACCTTTTCAACGGACTGTTATACGCTTTCCCCCTTGCTCTTTGCATAGGGTAAAAGCATATGGCGGGAGAGCGGAAGCCTCCTGCCGGGAGGGCGAGGCTCCCACTGGGAGGGCGAGGCCGCCGGGAGGGCGAGGCTCCCGCCGAGCCGTTCGTTTGCGAAGCCCGTCCGCGG
>CAZYPK010000056.1:0-27347 GCA_964649195.1 uncultured Phycisphaeraceae bacterium | reverse complement strand
TGTGGGAATTGAAGTCGAAAAGTTCTCAGGCTCCCGGAAGGGCGCGGGCCAAGGGCCGTCCAATCCACGGTTTGCTCCCGACCGAACCTCCGGTCTCGACGAAAGCTGCACCTTTGCACCGTGTTCGAGATGAAGCTGTTGATTGGATGACCCTCGGCCCTCACCCTTCCGGGTGGGGCTGAGGCATTGCGAAAAAGCCATATGCTTTTACCCTGACCTTTTTCAGCCGTCGATTGCTTTCCGGCAACGATCAAGCGATAATTAAATGGCCACGGAAGCGCAGGGGGTTTGTTCCGTCGTCCGGTTTCAGTTCGGTTCCTGTATCTCCATCATCAACGGTTCACGGCATTTTTTTACGCTGTTCCGCATCAGGATTCGCCTCATGCCGCACGGTTCCTCAAGTGATCGCACGTCGCGTCCGCCCGGCTTCACGCTGATCGAGCTGCTGGTGGTCATTTCCATCATCGCCCTGCTCATCTCGATCATGATGCCGGCTCTTTCGCGGTCGCGCCATGCCGCGCGGAACGTGATCGACCAGACGCGCCTGCGGCAGTTGCAGACCGCCTGCGTCAGCTATGCCGGCGACCATGCGGGATGGTTTCCCTGGCGCACCTCCAGCGGGGCGTACATGCCTCATCAGATCAAGGACGGCGGTTACGACCTCAACGCCTCCTTCGCCAGAAAGTATCTCACCACGCAGCTCGACCCCGCGGTCTTCTGCATCGGGGAGCTTTACACCGTTCGCAATCCCGTCGCCTTCCCCTCCTACCCCGGCCAGTATTACGCCTTCACCTACGCCAACTATCCCGCCGGCGGATGGGTCGTGCCCAAGCCCAAGCTGCATCGGGATGACGCCGATGGCCGGTACGCCATGTGGACCTGCCTGACCACCCTGAAGGACACCGGCCGGTTCCTGGGCCACGACTCGCCGGAGATTCCCGTCAAACCCACCGGCCAACATGCCGCGAAAGCGGATGGCTCCGTCGCCTGGTCCCCCTGGAGCCATCTGGAGGTGTTCGTCATCACCAGCGGCCACACCTTCTACTGGCCCCGGCCTTAGCGTAACATTTCATCATGTCACAGATCACCGACGCATTGGAGCATGTCGCCCGGCGGCTCATGCACATGGCGCAGGACGATGCCGACCTGCGGGCGGGATTGAGGGCGCTGGCGCAGGCCGTCCTGCTGTGGACGGAGGCGTCCGAGCCGGCGGAGGAAGAGGGCCTGTCCGATGCGGTCGTTGCCCAGGCGACGGCGCCGGCCGTTCCATATGAATCGCCGGCTGCGGTTGCCGGCGCGGAGGCCGTCGAACCCGTCGCCGAGCCGATGGCGCCTTCGCCTCCGCCTCCGCTTCCCGCGCTCAAGTTCATCGAGCGGACGGTCGCCCCCGCGCCGGTTTACCAGCCCGCCGCCGGTGAAGCGGATGTCGCGGACGCCGACCTGCCGCTGATCGAGGCGCGGTGCCGGTTGAAGGCGGAGGGAACGCGGTGGGTCGTGAGGCGGCAGCAGCGTATGGAGGAAGGGGCCGACTTCAGAATGGAGATCGACCCCTTTGATCGGGAGATCATCGAGAAGGCCAAGAAGCTGCCGGACTGTTTTCTATGGATGAATCATTCCAGCGGTCCGACCGTGTTCGACGCGCGGGTCTTCGAGGACATGGCCGGGTGCTTTGAAACGGCGGCCGATGCCGCGGGGCTGGTTCGCGCCTTGCTGAGCGACGCCGCCGTTCAGCAGGATGATCTTGAAGACGCCCTCCAACTGCTTGCCGAAGGCCAGTCCGCCCTTCGCGCCGCGACGGAGAACGTCGGCTACATCTCGGACCGCGATCAGTTGCGAATCTATCAATGGCTCAGGGACGCGGCATGGGACCGGCGGATCTTCATTGCCCGTTTCATGAAGATCGATGACGCGGCCAATCCCGACCACTGGCCGCAACTGAGCCAGCGGATACAAGCCCTCGACGCCAAGGTGGACGAGGCCCGCCAACTCGCCAAGCGCAAACAGGCCGCATTCAAGAAGGCGCGCTACCACCTGAATCTCATCCGAGGCGATGCGGTGCGCGATCACGACCACGACTGGAAGGTGGCGATGACAACCATCGAGGAACTGGTGCAAGGCGGCACTCCGCCGAGCAACACGGAGATCAGGGAGATGCTCCTGCCTGTCGTCGATCATCTGCCCGATGTGGAGATCCCGCCGGGTGTGAGACTGGTGCTGCGCGAGGTGGACCGCTTCATGTCATCACGTCCCGCACCGGCCGCGGCAACCTCCGCCGTGGAACACACCGCCGAAGTGCGGCAGGCGGCGCAACTGCTGCGGGGAAGAACGCTGGTTCTGATCGGCGGCGTGAGGAACCCCGCGGCCGAGGAATCGCTGGTGACCGCGCTGGGTCTGTCAAGTTTGAACTGGATCGAAACCCGGGAGCACGAATCCATCGCGTCCTTCGAGCCTCATGTCGCCAGACCCGAAGTCGCCGCCGTGCTGCTGGCCATCCGCTGGTCGAGCCACTCCTACGGCGACGTGAAACAGTTCTGCGACACCTACGGCAAGCCGCTGGTGCGACTGCCCGCGGGATACAACCCCAACCAGGTGGCGAAACAGATCATCGAACAGATCAGCGGAAAACTCGGCGCCGGCGAAGGAGTTTGAGAAGTTGGGGGAGAAGTTTCGGGTAAGAAGTTTCGGGTGGCTGGGGCTGAGGCTTTGCGAAGCCCCGGCTCCCCTTGCCGGGGCTTCGCAAAGCCTCAGCCCCAGCCACCCGGCCAGCTCTTCTGGCTCTTCTAGCTCTTCTGGCTCTTCTGGCTCTTTTGGCTCCTCTGGCTCTTTTGGCTCCTCTGGCTCTTTTGGCTCCTCTGGCTCTTCCCGCTCTCACTTCAATTCCGTAATCATAAGATTGCGATACCAGACCTTGTCGCCGTGGTCCTGGAGCATGATCTTGCCGGCCTTGGCGCCGAAGTCGGGGGAGTTTTTGAACTTGCTCTTGGCCAGCGCCGCCTTGAACTCCTCGCTGCTCAGATCGACATCGATCACCTTCTTGCCGTTGAGCCAGTGTTCGATCTTCGTCCCCCTGGCGACGACCTTGGCGGTGTTCCACTGGTCGAGGGGCTTCATTTTCTTCTGGTCGCCGGGTTCGAGGATGTCGTAGAGCGATGCGGTCTGTCGTTTTTTGCCGACCTTGGCATCGGGGTGCTTGGCGTCATCGAGCACCTGGTACTCGGGGCCGACGTTGCCGCCGGCGTATTTGCCGAAGCGATACTTCACGCCGCTGTTGCCGCCGGCGGCGATCTTCCACTCGAAGGTGAAGATGAAATCCTTGTATTCCTTGACCGCATAGATGTCGCCGCCTTTGTCCGCGCGGTGAATGGCGCCATCGACGACGACCCATCCCTGCGTCACCGGCTTGCCCGCACCGGTGACCCAACCCTCCAGCGTCTTGCCATCAAACAGCGAAACCGCCTTGCCTTCCTCGGCGGCGAGCGCGCGATTCAAAGACAGACCCAGCGAGACGATGATCAGCAGTGCAACAGAAAACGGACGTGTCATGGCGAGGTTCCTTCGGGGTGAGTGATGTTTCATTGTAACGATACGATGTCCGGTTCGATTGCGTTACGCGACTGCAAGGTTTCGGCGGGGAAGCCCATCTGCATAAGCCCCGCCCGGAAGGGCGCGGGCTGTGAGGCGTACATCCCTGAGCCCGCGCCCTTCCGGGCGGGGCTTCTTCGGCTCCCTTCGGCTCTCCCCGCTCCTTCGGCTCCCCCGGCTCTTCCCGCTCCCCCCGCATAACATCATCCCCGTGACACGCCCCAATCTTCCCATCCTCGAAGTCCAGCCGCAGATCATCGCGGCCCTGCGCACCGGCAACCGCCTCGTGCTCACCGCGCCGCCCGGTTCGGGCAAGACCACGCAGGTGCCGCGCTTCCTGCACGAGGCGGGCGACATCACCGGGCGCATCCTGGTGCTCCAACCGCGCAGGCTCGCCACGCGCATGGTGGCCACGCGCGTCGCCGCCGAGATGAACACACCCGTGGGCGGAATCGTCGGCTACCAGACGCGACATGAAAGCAAAGTCTCCCCGCACACACGCATCCTCTTCCTCACCGAAGGTCTCTTCCTGCGCCGGATGCAATCGAACCCTGCGCTGCCCGGTGTCGGCGCCATGGTGCTCGATGAGTTTCACGAGCGCAGCCTGGCCGCCGACATGTCGCTGGGACTGATCACGCTGCTCCAGCAAAGGCGAAGCGATCTGCGGCTGCTGGTGATGTCCGCCACGCTTGACGCGCAGAAACTCTCCTCGTTTCTCAACTGCCCCGTCGTCGAAGCCGGCGGCCGCATGTACCCGGTGCGGATGAAGTATCTCCCATCGCGCAGCACGCGGCCGATCTGGGAGACTGCCGCGGAATCGGTGCGCAACACGCTTGAATCATCCGACTCGGGTCACGTGCTGGTCTTCATGCCCGGCGCCTACGAAATCAATCGCACCATCGAGGCGTGCGGCAGAAGCAGTGGCAGCGGCAGCGGCAGTGGCAGGGAAGACATCACCTTTCATGCGCTGCATGGCTCGCTCTCACCGGCGGCGCAGGACGCGGCGGTCGCGCCCGACAGCCGGGTGCGCAAGGTGATCGTCTCGACCAACATCGCGGAGACCTCGATCACGATCGATGGTGTGGAGCATGTGATCGACAGCGGCATCGCCAAGGTGCATCGCTTCGATCCGCGCCGCGGCCTCAACGTGCTGCTGCCCGAACCGATCAGCCAGGCCTCGGCGCAGCAGCGCGCCGGCCGCGCCGGCCGCACCGCGCCGGGTGCCTGCACGCGACTCTGGCCGCAGAGTGAACAAGCTGCGCGACCGGTTCATGATGACGCGGAGATTCACCGCGTCGATCTGGCCGAGTGCGTGCTGCAACTCAAGGCGATGGGGATTGCCGATGTGCGTTCCTTTGCGTGGCTCGATCCGCCGGAGCAGTCGCCCCTTTCGCAGGCGGAGAATTTGCTGCGCCAACTGCATGCGGTGGAACAGGAACACCTCACCGCCATCGGCAGACAAATGGCCTGTTTTCCCGTGCATCCGCGCCTTTCGCGCATGCTCATCGAAGCCTCCGCGCGAGGCTGCATTCGGCGCGCAGCGCTCTGGGCGGCGCTCATCAGCGAGCGCAGCATCATCACCGGCGAAGTCGCCGCCGATCACCACGAATCACACGATGGTGAACCGGTCTCCGATCTGCTGGTGATGGAACGACTCTTCGATCTTGCGGCCAGGTCCGACTTTCAGCCGCGCGCCTGCGAGGGTCTGCGCGTGCATGGCCAGGCCTGCCGCGAGGTGGAGCGGACGCGCTCGCAGTTGCTGCGCATCAGCCGGGAGATCAACACAAACCATTCCGCGCCGGCATGTGACGATCAAACCATCGACCTCATCAAATGTCTCCTCACCGCGTTCCCCGATCACATCGCGTTTCGTCCTGATGCGCATCGCCTCGATTGCCGGATGATCGGCCGCAAACGTGTCGTGCTCGACAAGAACAGCGTCGCCCGCAGGCCGGGGCTGCTGCTCGCGCTGGAAGTGCGCGAGACCGGTGCAGGCGATGGCGTGAAGACTTCGCTTTCCATCGTGACCGAAATCGAACCGGGCTGGCTTGAGGAAATTCATCCCGATCGTGTGACGATCCGCGATCAGCCGCAGTGGAACGCTCAGGCCCAGGCCGTCGAGCAGGTCGAGGAACATCTCTTCGATGGCCTGGCGTTCCACCGCAAAGCCCGGCAGCGGGTCGATGCGAACCGTGCGGGTGAAATCCTCGTCGAAGAAATCATGCGCAAGAACCTTCGACTCGAACACTGGGATGACGCCGTGGAGCAGTGGATTCTGCGCACCCGCCTGGTCGCAGGCTGGTTCCCGCAGCGCGGCCTCATCCAATACGACGATGATGACCTCCGCCTCGTGCTGCACGAAATCGTCAGCGGCGCGGTGCGCTTCAGTCAGATCAGGGACCGCCCCTGTCTGCCTGCGGTGATGAACGCCCTCTCGTGGGAGGATCAGCAGTTTGTCGAGCGGATGGCGCCGCAGAAAATCAAACTGCCCCGCGCCAAAGGCGGGGCGATGAAGATCGAATACTTCACCGAAGGTCCGCCGCGCGGCAGGGCCAGGATTCAGGAGCTCTACGACCTCGAACAAACCCCGCGCATCGCCGCCGGCCGCATCACCATCACGCTCGAAATCCTCGGCCCCAATCATCGCCCCGTGCAAATCACCGACGACCTGGCCAGCTTCTGGGCCAATCAGTATCCGACACTTCGCAAGGAACTCTCACGAAAATATCCCAGACATGAATGGCGATGACGCGGAGCGTGATACATTGCTGGCATGGAAGAGACCCCGCCAAAAGATGAGCCGATGCCCGTGCAATCAATCGCGGAAACCGAGGCTGCGCCCGAGCCGATCGTTCCCACCTTCGATCCCGCCGCCTCGGCGACCGCGATGATTCACATCGACTACGACCACCGCGTCAACTTCGCCATGCAGCAGAACGATGTGCCCATCGTCAAACGGCTGCGCATCGAGAATCTCACCGACGGCGACCTCACCGATGTGATCGTCGGCCTATGGATCAATTGCAGCCTCGCGCCCGTCTGGCAGCGCGAGATTGCGAAGATCGGACCGCGCGCCACCTACAACCTCGATCAGGTCGATCTCGCCCTTGATGCCGGCGTGCTCGTGCACCAGGTGGAACGCGAAGTCGCCCACCTCACCGCCGAGCTGACGCAGGGCGAACGCATCATCGCCCAGGTCAAGCTGCCCATCGAAGTGCTCGCCTACAACGAATGGGGCGGCGTCGGCTCGCTGCCCGAAATCATGGCGGCCTTCGTGATGCCCAATCACCCCGCCATCGATTCGCTTCTGGGCAAGGCAAGAAAACATCTGGAAAACAAGGGCCATCAGCCTTCCTTCAGCGGTTATCAATCGAAGAACCCCGACCATGTTCGCGCGATGATCGAAGCGATCTACGATGGACTGATCGAGGCGGACATCGGTTACATCGCTCCGCCCGCCAGCTATGAATCGCATGGTCAGAAGGTGCGCTCGCCCGATCAACTGCTCGAGCATCGGCTGGGCACCTGTCTCGATCTCGCCCTGCTTTTGGCGGCGTGCGCCGAGGCGGCCGGGCTGCACCCGCTGATCATCATGATCCAAGGCCACGCCTTCATGGGCGTCTGGATGAGCGACGACTCCTTCCCCGAACCGGCCACCGATGACGCCAGCCGCATTCGCAAGCGCGTGCAGCTTGGCGAAATCCTCGCGATCGAAGCCACCGCCATCACCACCCGGCCCGCCATGTCGATGCGCGATGCGGAGAAGGCGGCGCTGCGTCATCTGCTTGAAGAGAAGACCTTCCACTGCGCCATCGATGTGCGCTGCGCCCGCAAGATGCGCATTCGTCCGCTGCCGCTGCGCATCGCGGCGGGAACCTTCGAAGCAACGGACTCCACACCCCCTCTCCCGCTGGGAGAGGGCCGGGGTGAGGGGAGCATAAAAAGCGCGGCGTCCGACTCGCCCGCAATACAACGCAATGAACAACCGGCCGATCCCCTTGAATCACCCGCCTCGCCGCTCCTCGAACCTGAAATCGAGGAAACACCCAACGCCAGGCTCGATCGCTGGAAGCGCAAACTGCTCGATCTTTCAGGGCGAAACCGCCTCATCAACTTCCGCGAATCCAACAAGTCGATCCCGCTGGCCTGCCCCGATCTTGCCGCGATGGAGGATGCGCTCGCCGGCGGTTTGCGGTTCAACATCAACCCTCGTCCCAAGCTCATGGACGACGCCAACCCGCGCAGCGCCGAGGCCGCCGAGCAGCGCACCGGGGAGAACGTGCTCGAACAGTTCCTGCGCGACGAGCTGGGTTCGCGCAGGCTTTATTCCTCGCTCACCCGGGAGATGCTCGATCGCCGGCTGCTGGAGATTTACCGCGCCGCCCGCTCTTCCATCGAGGAGTCCGGCGCCAACACGCTCTACCTCGCCGTCGGTTTTCTCGCCTGGTACGAATCCAACGCGGCCAGCGCCCAGCGAAGGCTCGCGCCGATCCTGCTGCTGCCGCTGTCGCTGGAGCGCGATTCCGTGCGCGAGCCGTTTCGCATCGCGCTGGGCGATGAGGAGCCGCGCATCAATGTCACGCTGCTCGAAAAGCTGCGCACCGAGTTCGGCATCGACATCACCGGCCTCGATGAAGCGATCGAAGACGAATCCGGCCTGGACATCCCGCAGATCTTTCAGCGCTTCCGCAAGGCCATCCGCGACATCCCCCGCTGGGACATCGTCGAGGAGTCGGACATCGGCCTGTTCAGCTTCACCAAGTTCCTCATGTGGCTCGATCTTCAGGAGCGATCCAAAACGCTCATGCGAAACCCGGTGGTGAAGTATCTCGTCGAAAGACCGACCGGTTCCTTCGATGGCGATGCGCCGATGCCTGTCGCATCCACACTCGACGAAACGAGGCATCCCAAAGACACCTTCTGTCCGCTCGATGCGGATTCTTCGCAGCTTGCCGCCGTGTTTGCCGCGCAGGATGGCCGCAGCTTCGTGCTCGAAGGGCCGCCGGGCACGGGCAAGTCGCAGACCATCACAAACCTGATCGCCCAGTGTCTGACGCATGGAAAACGCGTGCTTTTCGTGGCCGAGAAGATGGCGGCGCTGAGCGTGGTGCAGCGCAGGCTCACGAAGATCGGCCTGGGGCCGTTCTGCCTGGAACTGCACTCGAACAAATCGAGCAAGCGCGAAGTGCTCGATCAGCTTCAGCACGCGCTGGAGATCCGACGTGAATCGGAACCGGCGAGTTGGGAATCGCACTCGAACGAACTTGCCGCCTCGCGTCAGGAACTGAACAACCATGTCAGCGCAATGCACGAGCCTCGCGCCATCGGCCGCAGCGTCTATCAGCTCACCTCGCAGCTCATCGGCCTGCGCGATGTCGATCGCATCAGCTTCGATGCGGAGTGGGTGAAGTCGCTCGATGCCGCGAAGATCGAGGCGATCCACGAAGCCATCGAACAGTTCGCCACCGCAGGCGCAAGCGTCGGCAACATCGCGGCTCATCCTTACCGCGCCGTCGAGCGTCAGCAGTGGCAGATGTCGCTGCCTGAACAGGTCGGGCAGCATGTTGATGATCTGGTGCGCGTGCTTGATGCTTATGAAGCGGCGGTCAACGATCTGCTGCGCGAATTGCGATTGCCCGGCGCCGGCGATGTGAAGGCGATGAGCCGCGCCGGGCTTCGCTGGCTGCGCGAGCTGGCGGAGCTGCTGATCGAGTCGCCGCGCGCCACGGAAGCGATGCTCGGTGAAACATCCTGGCCTGATCTTCGCGCTTCGCTGGTCGCCACCATCGAGCGGGGGAGGTCGCGCGATGAACTGCGAAAGCGGTTGTTTTCCCGGTATCGTGAATCCATTTTGTCGCAGAACCTTGAAGACCTCATCGTTCGCATTCGCGCAGCATCCCAAAGTTTTGTGCTGGTGCGCTGGTTGAGGCGCAAAGGCGTGCGCAAGCTCATCGCCCCTCACGCCACCGGTTCGCTGCCGGCGGAAGATGATGCCCTGATTGCCGACCTCGAACTGGCGATCAAGCTGCGCGATGAGCATCGCATCATCAGCGACGGCAACCACCCCGGCGCACGCGCCTTCGGCCCGCAATGGAACGGCGGCGAAGCCGACTGGGATCGGCTCGAAGCCGTCATCGCGTGGTGCGATCGCCTCCGCGCCCTGCTGCTCAAACCCGGCGCGCGCGACTTCGAACCGGCGGCGGACCTGCGCCCGCGCACCATCGCCCTGGCCACCGTGGAGCGCGATGACTGCGGTGAAGGCTCCCCGCCGGGCGACAGGCTGCGCGGGCTGCTTGCACATGATGCGAAGTTGTCATCATCGAAAAAATCGCTTGTTTCCCTGCTGAATGTGAATGAAACGGTCGCCTGGGGTGATGAAACAAACGCGGCGCATGTGGCGCTGCTGCGCGATACGGCAATCACCTGGAAAAGCAGCACGCGCCTGCTGCCCGACTGGTGCCACTGGCGGCGGGCGCGGCATCACGCCATCGATGCGGGGCTGCCACCGCTGGTGGAGGGATACGAAGCGGGCCGGTGGCCCGGCGGGATGCTGGCGAAGATTGTCGATCGCTCCATCGGCCAGCAATGGCTCAGTCACACCATCGACTCGACGGAGACGCTGCGCAGCTTCAACAGCAGGGAGCAGGAGCGGCGGATTGCGAAGTTCGTCAGGCTGGATCGCGATCAGCTCGATCTGACCAGTCATTTCCTGCGTGCGAAGTTTGCCGCCAATGTGCCCAGGGTTCATGGCGAGGCATCGGGCGCATCGGAGATGGGCATTCTGCAAAGGCAGCTCAAATTGCAGCGCAGGCACATGCCGGTGCGAAAGCTGATTCAGAGGCTGCCGAATCTGTTGCCGCGGCTCAAGCCTTGCCTGCTGATGAGTCCGCTGTCGGTGGCGCAGTATCTGGATGCGGACTTTCCGCCGTTTGACGTGGTGGTGTTTGACGAGGCTTCGCAGATTCCGGTGTGGGATGCGGTGGGGGCGATTGCGCGAGGCACGCAGGTGATCGTGGTGGGCGACTCGAAGCAGTTGCCGCCGACGAGTTTCTTCATGAAGGCCGATGATGAGGAATCGCTGCCGGATGAGGATGACTTCGAGGAGATGGAGAGCATTCTCGATGAGTGCAGCGCCTCGGGTCTGCGTTCGCTGCGGCTGCTGTGGCATTACCGCAGCCGGCACGAGAGCCTGATCACCTTCAGCAACTATCACTACTACGACAACCGGCTTCAGACATTTCCATCACCATCCGAGCGCGGCGAAACACGCGGCGTGTCGATGCGCTATCTGGCCGAGGGGGTTTACGATCGCGGCGACACGCGGACCAATCCCGCCGAGGCGCAGGCCATCGTCGCGGAGATTGTGCGCAGGCTCACCAGCGGCACGGAGGAGGCCCGCAAGACCATCGGCGTGGTCACGTTCAGCATTCCGCAGCAGGTGCTCATCGAGGATCTGCTGGACGAAGCCAGGCGAAAAAACCCTGGAATTGAAGGGTGTTTCGGCGACGCCCACGGTGAGCCGATTTTCGTCAAGAACCTGGAAAACGTGCAGGGCGACGAGCGCGATGTCATTCTGTTTTCCATCTGTTACGGGCCGGACAAGGAGGGCAAGGTGGCGATGGCGTTTGGCCCGCTCAACCGGCAGGGCGGCGAGCGCAGGCTCAATGTCGCCATCACCAGGGCACGCGAACAGGTGATCGTGTTCAGCACGCTGCGCGGGGATCAGATCGATCTGTCGCGCACCTCCTCGATCGCGGTGAAGCATCTGAAGGCGTTCCTCGATTACGCCCGGCGCGGCCCCGCCGCCATCGCCGAGGCGGTCGCCCTGCCTGCCGAGCGCGGCGGGGATGATTCGTTCGAGCGCGAGGTCTGCGCCAAGCTGCGCGAGCGCGGCTGGCAGGTGCAGATGCACGTGGGCTGTTCGGGTTTCCGCATCGATCTGGCGGTGAAACATCTGGATGATGCAGAGGTCTTCGCGCTGGGCATCCTGTGCGACGGGCCGTTTTACGCCAAGGCGGAGACGGCCCGCGATCGCGATCGGAATCGGCAGGCGGTGCTGGAGCAGCTTGGGTGGAAGCTGCATCGGTTGTGGTCCAGTGATTGGTGGATGGATCAGGAGCGCGAGTTGGATCGGATGGAGAAGGCGATACGGGAGGCGCATGAGGCGGGGAAGAGCGCGGGCGATGACGGCGCTACGCCGCAAGCGGCGGAAGAGGTGAAGGTGGCGGGCGCGCCGGCGCAGGCGGCGGTGGTGGAAGACCGGGATGAAGATGAGGGAAATGATGAACAGGATTCGGCGCCGGGCATGCAGACCCATCGGCTGACGCCCGCGAAAATCTATGGCGATGCGGAGTCGTTTTACGAATCGAAGTCGCGCCGGCAGATACGCGATCTGCTGCTGCGCATCGTCAAGCGCGAAGCGCCGATCATGCCCGATGTGCTCATGAAGCGGATCGTCATGTGCTGGGGTTTTGCCCGGCTGACATCCCGTGCGCAGTCGCACATCGAGGAGATTCTCGCGGCGCTGCCCGAGGCGGATCGCCCGGTGATCGCGGAGGGCCTGGTGTGGAGAAATGATCAGAACCCTGCGGAATATGGGAGTTTTCGCGTGCCCGGCGAGGAGGATGACCAGCCTCGCAAGGCGGAGGAGATTCCCGCCATCGAATACGCCAACGCGGCCATGATGGTGGTGACGCAGCAGATCGGCCTGCCGACGGAGGCGCTGGTGCGCGAGACGGCGAAGCTGTTCGGCTTTGGCCGGGTCACGGCGAAGGTGCAGGCGGGCGTGGAGGCGGGCATCAGGCAACTGACCGACCGCGGCAGGTGCGTGGTGAAGGATGGGATGGTGACGGCGGGGAAGTGAGGGAACCCACCCACGGGAGTGGGTGGGCTTTTGTGAGCAACCCTGAGTTTCGCTTAAGCCCCGCCCGGACGCGCAGCGAGGACGCTGCGGCTATGAATCTCCTGACGCGCAGCGAGGACGCTGCGGCTATGAATCTCCTGACGCGCAGCGAGGACGCTGCGGCTATGAATCTCCTGACGCGCAGCGAGGATGCTGCGGCTGCGAATCTTCCGTCCTCAAGGCAACGCGATGGTGCGCAGGTGCAGCTTGTCGCCTTGCTGGATGATGATGACGGCGCGGGCGTCGTCGAGCTTGTCGAGTTGGATGGTGCCTTCGAGTTCCTTGATGGTGGTGAAGGGGGTGCCGGCGGTGGAGCCGCCGCGGACGGGTTCGGTGAGTGCGGGGGCCTTGGTGATGCCGTCGGCGTCGATCTTCATCACGCCTCGTGCGCTGTTGGCCATCAGGAGGTAGGGCTTGCCATTTTTTTCGTAGCTGATCATGTCGAGCGGGCGGTTGCGGTTGCCCAGTTCGGCGACGGTGGTGCCTTTGAGTTTCTTGCCGGGTTCGAGGCCGGTGATGGGGAAGCGGACCAGCGGGGTGCAGGTGAACCCGGCCAGCAGGCTGGTTTCATCGCCGATGGTCATGGGAATCAGGGCGCGGACGGTGGCGTAGTCCTCATCGCGGCCGTGGGCGGCGTGGAAGATTTCCAGCGAGGTGCCGACTTCGCCTTCCTTGAAGGGGAAGGACATTTCGCGCACCGATGAAGGCGAGGCGGAGTTGCTCATGCCCGACACGATGACCCGTCCGTTGACGAAGGCGATGTCGGTGATCGATTCGCCGCGGTAATTGACCTTGCGGTTGCCGCGGGTGATCTCCTTGTCCTCGGGGGCGTCGGCGAGCGTCACCTTGGAGAAGGCGATGTTCTCCAGTGAAATCGGGCTGATTTCCCCTTTCTCATCGATGCGGACGAGGGCGGGCCTGCCGCCTGCGGTGACGGAGAGGACCGCCTGCCCGGTGGCGGGGTTGATGGCCAGGTCGTTGATGATGATGTCGTCGCTCTTGAGCGCCTTGGCCAGTTGCGCGCCAAGGTCTTCGATGGCGTGATTCACTTTCGCCGCGCCGCCCTTGCCGCCGCCGGTGTCGATGGCGTAGAGCGTGGCGGCCTTGGCGTCGCCCACGAGCAGGATGCCATCGACGGCGAAGCTGAGCGGCCCGGCCGATTGCAGCTCAACCTTGCCGGGCTTGAGGCCCCATTGCTCCGCGGCGAAGGAAGCGTTCGAGGACAGTGCAAAGATCACGGCGACGGCGAACATCGGAATGGATCGCATGACAGGCTCCTTGGAAAAAAGGTGGAGATACATCCTATCCCAACGCGCCAAGGGTGCGAAGTATTTCGTGTGAGATGCCGGTTGACCAATGCCTTTCGCGTTTGGGAGGGAAAGGCGGGAAAGGCAGGAAAGGCGAATACTTATTACTTAATACTTATTACTTAATGGTTATTTCGGAAAAATGCTGGACGATACCGGCGATCCCGATACCGCAAGGTTCAAAATAGCCGTTAAGTAATAAGTATTAAGTAATAAGTATTCGCCTTTTCCTGCTTTCACGCTTTCCTGCGTTCACATTCCGGCCTGGGTTTTGTTCTTGTTCTTGCGATGGCGCACGATTTCGCCGCCGGAGGTGTAGAGCACATCCTCGGCAATGTTCACCGCGTGGTCCGCGATGCGCTCGAGCTGGCGGGAGACGCTCATCAGGTGGATGAGCTGCGAAGTGAACTCGGGCGTCTCGCGCAGCCTGGTGAAGATGATGTCATAGACGCTTTCGTGCATGGCATCGACGGCATCGTCGCCGTCGATCACCTGCTGGGCGAGGATCACATCCACGTTCACCATCGCCTTGAGGGCGTCGCGGAGCATCCCCTTCACCAGGCGGGCCATGTGGTTCAGGTCGAAGGGCATCTCCAGCAGCTTCGATTCGCGGGCCAGGAACGCGGCCTGTTCGGCGATGTTCTTCGCCAGGTCGGAGACGCGCTCCAGGTCGTTGTTGATCTTGAGCACCGACACGACGTAGCGCAGGTCAAACGCCACCGGCTGATGCAGGGCCAGCGTGTGCAGGCATTCCTCCTCGATGTCCACCTCCATCTCGTCGATCTGTTCCTCGGCCCGCAGCACCGACTCGGCCAGGGCGACATCGCGGTTGACCACCGAGGTGATGGAATGATCGACCGCATCCTGCACCATCTCGCCGAGGGTGAGGATCAACCGTTTGAGCTTGTCGATCTGGCGAAGAAAGTGAACGCTCATGAATCAGGCTCCAGGTTCGTGCGTGTATCGCACGTGGCCGGATGTTAGAGGCGGATTGTTAGGATTCGGCAAGGAAAACAGGCGGATTGGGAAGGGACTTCTGAATCATCCCCCGATGTACGTTGCTACGCCGCAAGCGGCTTGGACGTGAGGCCTTGGGAAGCAGGCGAATCGTTTCAACTGAAAAGGGGGTTACAACCGACAATAACCGGTAGTGATTTCACCGAGGCGCGGCCTCGCGTGGTTGCGGTGTGTCATTGGGCCCTTTTCGTGGGGGACGGTGATCGCATCGCGGCATGTCGGTTCGGGTCCGGCCAGGGTATCCGCAGGGTATGCACATGATTCCTGATGTGAGACTTTCGTTGCTGGTCTTCATTCCCTTCGTTGCGGCGGCGGTGTCGCTGATCGTTGGGCGGTGGGCCGGCAAGCGCTGCGGGTGGCTGATGATCGTGGCGGCGCTGGCTTCGTTTGGCCTTTGCGTTTCGCTGCTGATGAAGCCCGCCGCGGAGATGACGACGTATCTATATGAATGGATTCCCGGCCTCACGATCAACATGCAGTTCACGGGCGATCGCTTCGGTCTTTTCTTTGCCGCCCTGGTCAGCGGCATCGGCACGCTGGTGGGCATCTACTCGCTCAACTACATCCCCGATCTGCCCAACGCCCGCATCGGCCGGTATTACGCCTCGCTGATCGGCTTCATGGGGGCGATGCTCGGCGTCGCCCTGGCCGATGACCTGATCCTCCTCTTCGTCTTCTGGGAAATCACCTCGATCACCTCCTTCATGCTCATCGGTTTCTGGTACGAGCAGGAGCAGGCCCGCAAGGGGGCGCTGACCGCGTTGCAGGTCACCGGCCTGGGCGGACTGGCGATGCTGGCCGGGTTCATCATCATCGGCAACGTCACCGGCACGTTCTCGATGCACGAGCTGCGCAGCAATCCTGAAACGCTCAGGCTGCTGACGACTTCGCCGCTGTTCACGCCGGCGCTGGTGCTGATTCTGCTGGGGGCGTTCACCAAGAGCGCCCAGGTGCCGTTCCACTTCTGGCTGCCCAACGCGATGGTCGCCCCCACGCCGGTGTCGGCCTATCTGCACTCGGCGACGATGGTCAAGGCCGGTGTGTTTCTCGTCGGCCGCATGTTGCCGATCTTCAGCGACGATGTGGTGGGCGCCAACGCCTACTGGTCGCCGATCCTGATCACCTTCGGCCTGGTCACCTTTGTTTACGCTTCCTGGCAGGCTTTTCATGAGACCGATCTCAAGGCGATTCTGGCCCGCACCACGCTGGCGGCGCTGGGGCTGATCATGCTGATTTACGGGCTGAAGCTGCCCGAACAGGACGCCTTGCAGGTGCTCAATCATGCCGCCTACAAAGGCACGCTCTTCCTCGTGGTGGGCATCGTGGAACATGCCACGCACACGCGGGACGTCCGCAAGCTCGGCGGGTTGCGGAAGAGGATGCCCATCACCTTCATCATCGCGCTGATCGCCGCCGCTTCGATGGCGGGCCTGCCGCCGTTCCTCGGATTCGCGGCCAAGGAGTCGCTCTACGGGGCGCTGTTCAACGCGCCGGCGCTGGTCGATCACGAGAACACCCGCTGGCTGGTGATCCTGCTTTGCGTCATCGCCAACGGCTTCACGTTTGCGGTCGCCTGCAAGATTCTCTTCGGGGTGTTTCTGGGCAAGGAAACGGAGGACGCCCGCCATGCTCACGAAGCGGGCCCGGGTCTGTGGGTGCCGCCTGCGATTCTGGTGTCGCTCGCTTTGGTGTTGGGCCTGCTCGCGGCAAGCGTGCATCATTCGCCCACCGAAACCCTGGTGAACAGCCTTTCATCCAAGGACGGCGCCCGCGCCCATGTCTCGATCCTGCCGACGCATCTGCCCCCGGTGATCCTGACGATCTTCACCATCACCATCGGCGTGCTGCTTTATGTGAATCGCGCCGCGGTGGAGAAGATTCAGCAGGCGATCATCGCCCGCATCCCCACGGCGCAGCGCGTGTGGGACGGGATTTTGCATGCCGTCACCCTCTTCGCCGAGAGCTACAGCAACTGGTGGCAGCGCGGCTCGCTGCGGTGGTACATCGGGACGATCCTGGCGTTTCTGGCCGGGCTGATGCTGTACGCGCTGGCCAGGAGCGGGATTCACATCGGCGATGTCACCCATGATGTGAAGGACGCGCCGTGGTACGGCGTGACCCTGCTGGCGCTGCTGATCGTCTCGGCCCTGACGCTGGTGAACGCCAACTCACGGCTCCAGGCGGCGGTGGCGGCCACGGCCACGGGCTTTCTTACCTCGCTGATGTTCGTGGTCTATCGCTCGCCTGACATTTTGCTGACGCAGATTCTGATCGAAACGGTGGCGACGATCTTCGTGCTGCTGATTCTTTTCCACATGCCGATGTTCCCCAAGCGCGAGCCGCTGAAGGCGGGATCGAAGCTGATCAATCTGGCCATCTCGGCGGCGGTGGGGCTGGCCGTGTTTCTCTACGTGGTGCTGACCACCAGCGAGACCTTCCGCAACAAGGACAACCTGGCCGAGCATTACCTCTCGCGGGCGGTGGAAGGCGCCGGCGGCCAGAACGCGGTGAACGTGATCATCGTTGACTTCCGCGCCGCCGACACGATGGGCGAGATCACCGTGCTCGTGGCGGTGGCGCTGCTGGTCTATGGCATGTTGCGAGCGAGAAGGAAGACGACGGCGAAAGAGCCGGCGTGAGCCGATCGCGAATGCGACGGGATGAATCAGGATTTGAAATCTGAGATTTGAAATCTGAAATCTGAAATCTGAGATTTGAGATTTGAGATTTGAGATTTGAAATCCGAAATCCGAAATCCGAAATCCGAAATCCAAAATTGCCTCCCCCCCACGACTTTCCATCATGAAAACGCCGCCACCCACGACAAAACCACCCGAGCCTTTTGAGTTGCACTCGCCGATTCTTTCGACGGTGGCCAGGCTTGCGGTGCCGCTGGTGATTTACGTGGCGATGGTGATCTTCTATCAGGGTCACAACAAGCCCGGCGGCGGGTTCATCGCCGGGGTGCTGGCGGCGGTGGCCGGGGTGGTGGGGCTGCTCGCGTTCGGCCCGAAGAATCCGGCGACCTTTCCGCGCATCTATGTGCCGCTGATCGCCCTGATCATTCTGCCCACCAGCGGCTATTGCGCCAGCGTGATCACCCTGATCGTCGGCCTGGCCTTTCACCATACGGTGAAACACGCCACCATCGCCGATTACCCGTGGTGGAAGATGGCCTGCGTGGGCCTGCTGATCTCCATCACCACCGGCATCGTGCCGCTGCTGGGCGGGTACGCCTTCATGGATCACACGGTATGGGACACGCATCTGCCGATCCTGGGCCATGACCATCTGCCCAGCGCCACGTTCTTCGACCTGGGCGTCTTCCTCATCGTGATCGGCACGCTGACGACGATCTTTGTCGAACTGGGATTGGAGGGTGAGCGATGAGCATCTTCATGGCCATCGCCATCGGCGTTCTTTTCGCCGGCGGCACCTACCTCATGCTTCGCCCCAACCTCATCCGCATGGTGCTGGGCATGGGCCTTTACTCCAACGGCACCAACCTGGTGATGATCTGCTGCGGCGGATTCAGCGGCGCATGGGAGGCGCCCTTTGCCGGCATTGAAGGGCAGACCAAGCCGATGATGGACCCGCTTCCGCCGGACATCATTCTCACCGCCATCGTCATCAGCTTCTCCGTCGGCGCCCTTTTCCTCACCATCGCCTACCGCGTCTATCTCGACCACGGCACCGACAACCCCGAACTGCTGCCCAATCACGAACCCGGCGATGGCCGCGACGAATCAATCACCATCGGCGTGCCGCACGGACCCCGCGACGAAGACGGACATCATGGGCATTGAAACAACAACCCCCAAGCCCGATGGCGAGGCTTTGCGAGCCGTCGGGGTATGGGGCGCCGTCAGCCTTCAGCCTGAAAATCTCAACGAGTGAAAACTGAAAAACGGATGGCTGATGGCTGATCGTTGACCGCTTTGATACCCCGACGGCTCGCAAAGCCTCGCCATCGGGCTTGATGATCCCCGACCCCCGCCCCCCATGAACACACTCATCCTCGTCATCCTCATCCCCTGGTTCAGTGCCATGATCCTGGCGCTGCTCAACGGGCGGTACTTCGCCGAGAAGATTGTCGCCGTCGCCTCTTCGCTGGGGCTGTGCGGCTACGTGTTCTGGCTGCTCTTTCATGTCGATGACCACGGCACCGTCGCCAACGTGCTGGGCGGATGGGCGGCGCCTTTCGGCATCGTCTTCATCGCCGACCGACTCACCTGCATCATGCTCTGCCTTTCGTCAGGGGTCGGGCTGGTCGCGCTGCTCTACGCCCTCTTCACCGTCACCGAAAAGCAGCAGAAGTCATTTTTCTTTCCGCTGTTCAGCCTCCTGATCACCGGCGTCAACTGGTCGTTCATCACCGGCGACCTGTTCAACCTCTTCGTCTCCTACGAGGTCATGCTGCTGGGTTCCTACGGCATGATGATGGTCGGCGCCACCAAGGCGCAGCTGCGGCAGACGATGAAATACATCGCCATGAACGTGATCGTCGGCACGTTCTTCGTCGTGGGCCTGGGCTTCATCTACGCCACCATCGGCTCGCTGAACATGGCGGAGGTCGCCATGCGGTCGGCGGCGCTCACCGGCGACCAGGCCGCGCTCTTCACCGCGGTGACCTCGGTCATGCTCGTCGTTTTCGCCCTGAAAACCGCGGCTTTTCCGCTCTTCTTCTGGCTGCCCGATTCCTATCCCGTCGTCCCGCCGGGCATCAACGGTTTTTATGCCGGCCTGCTCACCAAGGTCGGCGTCTATTCGCTGCTGCGCGTTTTCGTGATGGTCTTCCGCCAGCCGGGCCACGAGTTCGCGTTGGACATCATTCTGATGATGAGCGGCTTCACCATGCTGCTGGGCGTGCTGGGTGCGATGTGCCAGTGGGAGATTCGCAAAATTCTTTCGTGGCACATCATCAGCCAGGTGGGGTACATGGTGATGGGCATCGGGCTGGTGGGCAGCGTGGTTTATGCCGCCGACGGCAGCATCGATGCGGACGCGACCGAAGCCGTCAAGACCGCCGCCATCGTCGGCACGATCTTCTACATCGTGCATCACATCGTCGTGAAGAGTTCGCTCTTCCTCGTGGGCGGCATCGCCGAACGCATCACCGGCACGCAGGAACTCAAGAAGATGGGCGGCATCCTCGACCTGGCGCCGGGCGCCGCGGGACTCTTCCTCATCGCCTCGTTCTCCCTGGCGGGGTTGCCTCCTTTCTCCGGCTTTCTCAGCAAGTTCGTGCTGATCAAGGCGGGGCTGGCGGGCGGGGCGTTCTTCGTGGTGACCGTGGCGATCATCACCAGTTTTTTCACGCTTTATTCGATGACGAAAATCTGGTCCTACGCCTTCTGGCGCGGCAGGTGCCGCGAGAAGGCCGGCCCGAACTATCGCGGCATGATGGCGCCGACGGGGATTCTGATCGCGTTCACCGTGTTCATGGGCGTGGTCGCCCAGCCGTTCGTCGGCCTGGCCCAGCGCGCCGCGAAGGATGTGCAGGACCCCACGGCGTATATCGACGCCTCATATGGCAAAACATCAAGCCCGATGGCGAGTCCGCGAGCCGTCGGGGTATCGAATACAAAATGAAGTCTGAATGAAGCCCCATACCCCGACGGCTCGCGGACTCGCCATCGGGCTTGGATTGAATCACTGCCTCATTGGAACCCAGTGCCATGCCTCAACGCATCCTTGCATTCATCAAATACGTCTTCATCTTCATCCGCGAGCTGTGCCTGGCCAACTTCACGGTGGTCAAACAGGTGCTCAGTCCCGAGCTGAAGATTCGTCCGGGCTTCATCTCGGTGCCGATGTCGGTTCGCGGTGATTTTGAAGTGACCAGTTACGCCAATTCGATGACGCTGACGCCGGGCACGATTTCGGTGCACATTCCCGATGATCGTCACGCGATCGTGCTGCACGCGATGGACATCGGCGACGATCCCGATGCGGTGCGTCGATCCTGCACCGATGTGCTCGAGAAAAACATCCTGATGTGGAGCCGCGATCCCTCGAACCGTCCTCCGGCCGGCGGCATCAAGGGGTCCTCCGTCGAGGCGGCTGCGGCGGCTGCACCGACCCCCGTTCCCGCCGCTCCCCCGGTTCCCCCCGCTCCCGCCGCGCCGTCTGTCGCTCCCGAAGCTTCCGCACCCGCCGATGACCTGAATGCAGGAGATTCCATATGACCATCAGTCCCTGGTTTGAAGTGGTTTGCTACATCTGCCTGACGGCGATGTTTTCCACCTCGGCGATGTGCCTCTATCGCATCGTGATCGGCCCCAGCCCGGCCGACCGCGCCGTGGCCTTTGACCTGCTTTCGGTCACTTTCATCGGCATCATCTGCCTGCTTTGCGTGATCTGGGGCAACGCCTGGTACTTCGATGCCGTGCCGATTCTCACGCTGGTGGGCTTCACCGGCTCGGTCGCCATCGCCCGGTATCTGGAGAAAGGCAGGGTGTTCTGATGCACGTTCTGGTTGAAATCATCGCCGCCGCCGCGCTGCTGGCCGGCTCGTTTCTGGTGGTCGTGTCCGGCATCGGGCTGATCCGGTTGCCCGATGTCTTCTGCCGCATGCACGCCGCCGGCAAGGCGGGCACGCTGGGCATCGTCTTCATGTTGATGGGCACGATCCTGATGTTCCTGGGCGTCAACCACGCCGTTCTCGTCCGCGGCTGCCTGTCCATCTTCTTCCAGTTCCTCACCGCCCCGGCCGCCACCCACCTGCTGGCCCGCGCCGCCTATGTCCGCGAGTACCCGCTTTCGGATCGCACCGCCGTCGATGAACTGGCCGCCTTCCTCCCCTCGATGCCCGATGAACCTGTCGGGGGAAGGGAATAGAAAAGTTCCGAGTTTCGAGTTCCGAGTTTCGGATAAGCCCCGCCCGGCCCCCGGAGCAGGCGCGGGCCAAGGGGTGATCGATTCACGGCCCGTTCACGGTCGGGTGGCTGGGGCTGAGTCCGCGAAGCCCCGGCCAAGGGACCATCAGCGATCAGTTGCCTCACCTTGCTTCGCGCATCCGGGCCGGGGCTTCGCGGACTCAGCCCCAGCCACCCGGAATAAGTTCTCTGGCCCCGGGGCCGGGCGGAGCTTATCCGAAACTCGGAACTCGAAACTCGGAACCCGGAACTTACTCCCATGCCCGAAAACCTCTGGGCACCCTGGCGCATGCAATACCTCAAGCAGCTCGATCCCCACGAAGGGATCAAGCCGCAAGGCGATGCCCCGGCCTGTTTCCTCTGCGAAGCGCTGAGCCACGACCCCGACAGTGAAGCCGCCCGGCAGCGACTGGTGCTGCTCAATGACGGGCGAGGCATGATCATCCTCAACCGCTATCCCTACACCAACGGCCACCTGCTCGTCGCGCCGCGCCAGCATCTGGGCGACCTCACCGATCTCTCCGCTCCGCAGCGCGCCGACTTCATCGAACTCACCGCCCTGGCCGAGCGCATCGTCCGCCTGGCCTACAACCCGCAAGGCATCAACATGGGCGTCAACATCGGCCGCTGCGCCGGGGCCGGCCTGCCCGGACACCTGCACATGCACATCCTCCCTCGCTGGGGCGGCGACACCAACTTCATCACCACCGTCGGCGAAATCCGCATCATGCCGCAGGCATTGGAGGAAAGCCACGCGCTGCTGCGCGAGGCGATGAAGAGGTTGATCGCGTAGGGCTCCAGCCGCTCGCGGCTTCGCTCCGAAGAAGTCGAACACATAGGATAATCCCGTTGCGAAGCCGCAAGCGGCTTGCCGTTGCGAAACCTCAAGCGGCTTGCGTTCACGCGCACGCCGAGGCCTGGCGGTCCAGGCGGATGCCGATGGCGTAGCCCGTGTCGTGTCCGTCGCAGCGGGCGACGGTGCCGTAGAGATCGAACCCGCGCTCCGGGCCGTGCGGGGGGAGGAAGACGGTGAGCTTCGCACCGCGCGGCAAAGGCTCGCTGCTGAACGCGCCCACGCCCGTGTCCGACATGTCCCGAAGCTCCAGCGAGCAGATGCGGTTGCGAACCTCCGCATCGCCGACCTTCATCGTCATCAGCGCCGTCACCCGGCCTGTCACCGATTTGCGGTGGGCGATGCGACGCTCGAGCGGGATGGGATCCTCCTCGTGGCGTTCGTCGCGGATCAGCTTCAGTTCAACCGTTTCGGCGTGCTCGACCATGGGTCGCTCCTTGATGAATCCCGATGCTTCCAACCAAGTTTGCCCCCGCCCCCGAAAAAATCTCAAATCTCAAATTTCAAATCTGAAATCTCAAATCCGACGGCTTCCACAGCGGCCCATGCCGCCAAATCCGAAATCCGAAATCCGAAATCCCAAATCCGAAATCTCCAATCCCCCGCCCCAAAAGCCCGCGTGAACACCGGCTGTTTTACATGCCGGTATCATGAGATGGCATCGGCGTTACAACCGGCAGAGTTAACCCAGCTTGACATTCAACAGCGAAAATTTTCCCGGCCGCGTTTGCCTTGTCGGCGCAGGCCCCGGCGATCCGGGACTGATCACCGTGCGCGGCTTGGACCGGCTGCGCGCCGCCGATGTCATCGTGTACGACGCCCTGGTCCTCCCCTCGCTGCTGCGTGAAGCCCGCGCCGATGCCGTCATCATCGATGTCGGCAAGCGGCACGCCGATCACAAGATGACGCAGGAGGAAATCAACGCCCTGCTGCTGGAGCAGGCGAAGTCGGGACGCTTCGTCGTTCGCCTCAAAGGTGGTGATCCGTTCGTGTTCGGACGCGGCGCGGAGGAGGCGGTTTATCTCGCCAGGCATGACGTCCACTGCGAGATCGTGCCCGGCGTCACCGCGGGCGTCGCCGCCCCGGCCATGGCCGGCATCCCCGTCACCCATCGCCACTTCGCATCCTCCGTCACCTTTGTCACCGGCCACGAAGACCCCGCGAAATCCAAAAGCGTCACCGATCTGAAAGCCCTCGCCTCGCTCGTGAAGACCGGCGGGACGCTGTGCATCTACATGGGCATGAACCGTCTCGATGCACTCACCGATGAGCTGCTTCAACACGGCTTGCCGCCCGAAACCCCCGCCGCCATCGTCGAATGGGGCGCCACCCCGCGACAGCAATCGCTGCGCACCACGCTCGATCGGCTCAGCTCGCAGGTCGTCGAGGAAAGCCTGCGGGCGCCGGCGATCATCATCATCGGTCGCGTCGTCGCCATCGAGGAACCCGGGCTTGACGCCTACGTTCAGCGGCCGCTCTTTGGCCGGCGCATCATCATCACCCGGACCCGCGAGCAGGCCGGCGACCTGCGCCTGAAACTCGAATCGCTGGGCGCCGAGGTGCTCGAAGCCCCGACGATCGCCACGCAGCCGATGACCGCCGATGCGCAGGTGAAAGTGGATGCGGCACTGCGCTCACTGGCCGATTACGACTGGCTGGCGCTGACCAGTGTGAACGGCGTGGAGGCGATGGCCCGGCGCATCGCGGCGCTGGGACTCGATGGCCGGGCGTTTGCGAAGGTCCGCATCGCGGTGATCGGCGACGCGACCGCCGCTGCGCTCCAGGCCAGGCTCGGCCTTCGCGCCGATCTGGTCCCCGCGAAGTTCGTCGCCGAGGAACTGGCGGCGGCGCTGACCCAAGCGGACGCGAAGGGAAAACGCTTCCTGCTGCTGCGGGCCGACATCGCCCGGCAGGCTTTGCCCCGGCTGCTCATCGAAGCGGGCGGCAGCGTGGATGATCTGCCCATCTACCGCACGCTGCCGGCCGCGCAACTGCCCGTTCAAACGGTGGACGCCCTCAGACAGGGCGACATCGATTGGATCACCTTCACCAGCTCATCGACGGTTCGCCACCTGATCGCCCTGCTGGGTGAAGATCGCGGTTTGCTTGGCCGGGTGAAGATCGCCTCCATCGGCCCGATCACCACCGCCACGCTGCGCGAAGCGGGACTGATGCCGACGGTGGAGGCGGCGCAGTCGAACATCGACGGCCTGGTGGCTGCGATGACGAACCCGAGCCGCGACTCAACGAGTCGCGGACGCGCCCAGCCTGAAGGAGCGTGATTCAGCGCGGTGGATGAACAGCGGGTGGCTCGCCACCTCTCCCTGGGGGAGAGGTCGGCGAGGCTTTGCGAGCCGGGTGAGGGCAGTTTGACGGTTGATGTTGCGTCGAAAATCCCGCCCTCACCTGTCTCCATCGCCAGGCTGCGCGGGCGATGGAGACTGTCCTCTCCCCAAGGGAGAGGGCGAAGCGTCAGCCCCAGCCACCCGCCGGTGGCCACATGGTTGCGAATGCGATGCCTGGCGCGTTCGAGTTTCGCCATCCAAGGTGTGCATGACCACCCTTGAGGCTGTTCGCGTCCGCGACGTGTTACGTCGCGGCTCTGTGAACCCGGCGCCCCCTGCAAACTTTCGCGTCCTGGTTGCCTACAATCCTTCGGTGCGTATCCATGATATTCCGCAGGATTTCACGCTGTTTTCAAGCCATGCCCACGCGACGACTCCAACTTCTGGCCTTGCTGATGATCGCGGTGGCTGCCGCTGATCTGCACGCACAGCAGGAGCCGTTCGACTATGCCGCATGGCGGCAGTTCTGGTCGTTCAAACCGGTCGGCAAGCCGGCGGCGCCCGCTGCTGAAAATGACAAGTGGGTGCGCAATCCCATCGATGCCTTCATTCTCGCCAGGCTTGAAGCGCGGAACGTCGCGCCGGCGCCGGAGGCGGACAAACACACGCTGATTCGCCGGGCCACGTTCGATCTGACCGGTCTGCCTCCGACGTCGGCGGAGATCGAGGCGTTCATCAGGGACGCTTCGCCGGATGCCTATGAGAAGCTCATCACCCGCCTGCTCGCTTCGCCGCACTATGGCGAACGGCAGGGCCGGCACTGGCTCGATGTCGTGCGCTACGAGCAGGGCAAGGTGAAACTGCCCGGCGTGAAAAACAGCCGGGGCGAACTCGACTTCCGCGACTACATCGTCCGCAGCTTCAACAGCGACAAGCCTTACGACCGGCTCATCCTCGAACACCTGGCCGGCGATCTGCTTCCCGTCCCCGAAGATCGCCAGGCCTACTTTGATCAGCTCACCGCCACCGCGTTTCTCTCCATCGGCAACTGGTTCGATGAATGCACCGATCCCAACCGCCTGAAGCTGGACATCATCGACGAGCAGATCAACGCCATGTCCAAGGCCTTCATGGGCCTGACGATTTCCTGCGCCCGCTGCCACGATCACAAGTTCGATCCGATCACCGAGAAGGATTACTACGCCCTGGCGGGCATCTTCGCCTCCACGCGGATCGTCGAGGTGTTCAACGAGAACTGGAAGGATGGCCGGCTGAGGCTGACGCGCGAGAAGGCGACGCCTGCGGAAATGGAGGCGCGGCAGAAACAACTGAACGAAATCGATCAGGATCGCGCAGCCCTGATGGAACTCATCGCCAAAGTGCGCGAGCGATCGCTCAGGCAATGGAAGCGGGATGAGCGGGCCTATCAGGCGCTGGCGGGCGCCATCCCCAGGCCGGACATGGTGGAGATGGAAGCGGAGAACTTTGCGGGCCAATCCAATCTCAAGATCACCTCGATCCGTTTCGAGGAGGAAGAGATCGAGGTGCTCGAATCGCAGTCGGTGGGGGAGCAGTGGGTCAGGTACGAATGCGACATTCCCGCCGATGGCCGGTACGTCGTGCAGGTGCTCGCCGCGCCCGGTCACGTCAACGGGCTGAAGCTCGTCGGCGGACATGAGAAGCATCCCGCCAAGGCGCATCCTTTTTCAAACCTTCTTGCACCCGATTGGAAACATCGAGCCTGGGTGGATGTGGGATTGATTCCCCTCGAAAAGGGACGGCGAACGATTCGCATCACCCTGATGGATTCCAAGGAACGATTCCCGATGATCGATCGGATACGGGTCGTTTCAATTCCAAACGGCTGGTCCGAAGCGATCCTCAAGGCGGCCACGGATGCGAAGCTCAACGGTTTCGTGCTCGAACAGTTCGTGATGGATCCCAGGTCGCCTTATGGAACCGCCGTTGATTCCTTCCAGGGTGAAGCGACCGAGGAAGAGGCGGCGAATGCGGAAGAGCTGGCGATCCGAATCAAGGATCGTTTGACCGAACTTGGAAAGGCGGAGCGCATCATCGCCGTCGCGGACCACGACAAGCCCGCCGACCTTCCCGTTCACATCGGCGGGGACACGTATCGCGTTTCGCCGTCAACGGTGCCGCGCGCCATGCCCGTGCTCTTCGCCCATGCCGTCACCCCGCCGGCGGTGGGTGCGGATCAAAGTGGCCGGTTGGAACTGGCCAAATGGCTGACCGATCCGAAGCACCCGCTGACCGCCCGCGTCATGGTCAACCGCCTCTGGCAGCATCACTTCGGGACCGGCATCGTCGAGTCATCCAACGACTTCGGATCACGCGGCAGCGCGCCATCGCATCCCGAGCTTCTGGATTGGCTTGCCGCCACCTTCATCGAACAAGGCTGGTCGATGAAGAAGATGCACTATTTGATCATGACCAGCGCGACATACAGGCAGGAAGGCACGAAGGAAAAAGACAAGTTCCGAGTTCCGAGTTCCGAGTTCCGAG
>CAZYPK010000055.1:0-28391 GCA_964649195.1 uncultured Phycisphaeraceae bacterium | reverse complement strand
AACGAATCGGCTCGGCGGGAGCCTCGCCCTCCCAAGGGAGCCTCGCCCTCCCGGCGAGCCTCGCCCTCCCAATATGCTTTTACCCTGGCCCGTTTGCCTTACACTTCCCGCATGAGTCTGGAACTGCTCTTTCTCGGTTCGGGCACCAGCGCGGGCGTTCCCATGATCGGCTGCGACTGCGAGGTGTGCCACTCCGCCGATCCGCGCGATCGGCGCAGCAGGGCCAGCGTGCTGATCAGCCACGATGAACCGGCCGGCGGCAGCGGCGCCAGCCGAAGACAGATGCTCATCGACACCTCGCCTGAGCTTCGGCTTCAGATGACCGGCAACCGCGTCAACCATGTCGATGCGGTGCTTTACACCCACGCCCATGCCGACCACATCTTCGGCCTCGATGATCTGCGCCGCTTCAACATCGTCATGAACGGTCCGGTGCATATCCACGCGGAGCAATCGGTGCTCGATGTCTTTCGCCAGATGTTCCGCTACATCTTTGAACCGCACACGAATGCAAACCGGTCATTCGTCGCGGAGCTGATCGCCCATCCGATCGAGCCGGCCCTGCCGCTGGATCTGTTCGGCGCGAGGTGGACGCCGTTGCGGCTGATGCACGGCAGGCTGCCGATCGTGGGGTTTCGCATCGATCATGGTTCGCATTCGATCGCGTACTGCACCGATGTGTCGGCGATACCGACGGAGACCTGGCCGCTGCTTCGCGGTCTGGATGTGCTGGTGATCGATGCGTTGCGGTATCGCCCGCACCCGACACATTTCACGATCGATCAGGCGCTGGAGGTTGTTGAAGAAGTGAAACCCGGGCGAACCTACTTCACGCACATCGCTCATGACATCCGCCACGCGACGGTGGAGCCGAGGCTGCCTGCGGGGGTGCGGCTGGCGTATGACGGATTGCGCGTGGTGGTTTGAAGGCACGGCGTCTTGAGGCACGGCGTCTTCAAGACGCCGTGCCTGAAACCCCCCGTCCACTTCCCTCACCGGTGATTCCCCCATATTCTCTTACGAATGACCACCGCCCCGGCCAGCCCCATCGTGCAAGCGGGCGACCCGCCTGATGTCGCCATCCCCCGCCTGCTCGAACAGCACGGCGGAAAACTTTACGCGCTGGCCCTTCGCCTCACCGGCAAGGTACACGATGCCGAGGACATCGTGCAGGACACCTTCGTGCAGGCCTACCGCAAGTGGCGCCAGTTCAAAGGCGAAGCCAACCCCGGCACATGGCTCTACATCATCGCCACGCGCCTGGCCCGGCGAAAACACCGCAGACGCAGCGGCGAACCGAAGCACATTGCCTCGCTCAACGCTTCGCTCCCCGCCACCGGACCCGTGCCCGATCTGCCCGCCGATGAAGACAGCCCGCTCGCCCGGCAGTTGAAACAGGAATCGCTCGAACATGTCGAGGCGGCGGTCGTTGACCTGCCTTTGTTGTTTCGCCTGCCTTTGATCCTCAAGGACATCGTCGGCTTCAGTATCGAACAGGTGGCGCAGATCACGAGCACGAAAGAGGCAACGGTGAAGACGCGGCTGCATCGCGCCAGACTGATGCTGCGCGATGCGCTGCAACATCATCTGCCCACGCGCGACGCCCCGCCGCCCGCTTATGCGAAGCAGGTCTGCATGGACCTGCTGCGCGCCAAGCAGGACGCCCTGGACAACGGCGTGCCCTTCCCGCTGCCTTCGGAGGATTTCTGCGATCGCTGCGCCGCGATTTTCGCAAGCATGGACCTGACGGTCGGCGCCTGTCACGCCCTGGGCGACGGCCCGCTGCCTGAGTGTGCGCGCAAGGCCTTGCAGCGCGAGATGGAAGAGCAACGACAGCGCGAACTCAAGCGGACGCAGCGGAATTGAACCGGTCCGGCGCCGGGTGGCCAGTGCCGGGGGGAGCCGAAAGAGCCAAAAGAGCCGGGGGAGCCTCAGCCCCAGCTCCTCCGGCTCTTTTGGCTCCCCCCGGCTCACCCGGCTCACTTCGCCTCGTACCACGCCTTGACGGCTTCGTGCGTGATGTCGCCGTGATGCATGTTCAAGGCCGAGGCGAACGAACGATCGCGTTCGCAAAGCTGCTCGATGCCGCCTTGCTTGAGTGCGTTGGCCAGCCGCAGCACATAAGGCTGGGTCGCGTGGCACAGGGCCTGCGTGCTGGTGCGGCCGACGGCGCCGGGCATGTTGGTCACGCCGTAGTGAACCACGCCGTCGATGACGTAAGTGGGGTCCGCATGGGTCGTGGGTCTGATCGTCTCGACGCAGCCGCCCTGGTCGATGCCGACATCGACGATGACGGCGCCGTTCTTCATCTCCTTGAGCATCGCCGCCGTGATCAGCGTCGGGCAGCGGCCGCCGGGGATGAGCACGGCGCCGATGATCAGGTCCGCCTGGAGCGCGTACTCGCGCACGGCGTGCGGATCGCTGTAAACCTCGGTCACGTTGGCGGGCATCACATCATCGAGATAGCGCAGGCGATCGAGATTGACATCCATGACGGTGACGTTGGCGCCCAGTCCCGCCGCGACCTTCGCCGCGTTGAAACCGACGACGCCGGCGCCGAGGATGAGCACATTGCCAGGCTCCACACCGGTGACGCCGCCCAGCAGGATGCCGCGCCCGCGCATCGGCTTCTCCAGGTACTTCGCGCCTTCCTGAATCGACATCCGTCCCGCCACCTCGCTCATCGGCGTCAGCAGCGGCAGCCGGCCCTGCGAATCGGTCAGCGTTTCATAGGCCAGCGCGGTGATGCGCGACCGGAGGCAGGCATCGGTCAGCTCGCGGCTGGCGGCGAAGTGGAAATAGGTGAACACGACCTGCCCATGTGTCATCATCGAAAGCTCAGGCCCCAGCGGCTCCTTCACCTTCACGATCATCTGCGACTTCGCAAAGACCGTCGCATGATCATCCACCAGCGTCGCCCCCGCCGCTTCGTACTGGGCATCTTCATACCCGCTGCCCGAACCGGCCCCGCGCTCGACGAGAACGGTGTGCCCCGCCGCGACGAGCATGTCCACGCCCACCGGCAGCATGGCCACGCGATACTCATCCGCTTTGATCTCACGAGGCAGGCCGATGATCATGGAAGCTCCTGCAATAAACGGGGTTCAAAAAAATGCCGCCATCAGTGTAGTGTTGTCACCATTGGTTCGATAGTGAACACAAGGCGATCGCATCCTTGGAGCGTGCCCCTATTTTGTGGCAAGCCCCGCCCGGAAGGGCGCGGGCTGTGAGGCATACATCCCTGAGCCCGCGCCCTTCCGGGCGGGGCTTATGCTGCCACAAAAGATGGGCACACCCCATCCTTGTACCTCCTTGTACCCTTGCCGAGAAGCCATCATGAAGCTCAAAGTCCCCTGCATCCTCCTGCTGACTTCCATGATCCTGACCGGTTGCGGTCCGAGCATGGACGAGGTCAGGGCCGCCGCCCACTATCAAGGGTCGGCCAATGTTTACAAGCTGCTGCTCGAAAAGCTGAACGAAGGGACGCTCAAGCAGGAAACGCTCGACTTCGCGCTCAAGACGCACGACGACGACCTGGCGAAAGGCAAACAGATGTTCCCCGGCCCCAACTGGGATCAGCCGACGCAAGGCAAAGCCCGCGAGGCACACCAGAACTATCTCGCCGCGAAAAAGGCGTTCGAGGAGGAACTGGCGAAAAAGACGGCTGCAAAGTGAGCCAGCGAGCCGGGCCGTATCGGCCCGACGAATCATCGCGTCTCACTCAAACTCCGAATCCTCGTCGCCCTCTTCAATTTCCTGTGCCGCCGTTGCAGTCCAGGCATCCAGAACGCGGACATCCTCACCCTCTGCAACCATCTGCTGAAGCCGATCGCGCACCGGTCCTGCATCCGTCTTCAACTCTGGAAACCGCAGAAGAAGCCGACGGAGATCGGCCAGATCGATCATCCCCTTTGCAGTGTTGGGCCGCCCCACCGCGCTGGCAACCTTCGCGCAAACAAGCTCGATCGGTGTCAACACCAGCACCTCATCGACCCGCTGCGACGACGGAAGTGATCGCACCGGCCTGACATCGACAAGATGCCTGTTCTCCGGCTTGCGAACCTGATAGACGCGGTAGCCGATCCCGCCGCGAACCTCGCGCACACGGGCGGCGATGAAGAAGCGTTTATTGAGCATCGCCCGGATCTCCTCCGCCAGCTCCGCCCCGCGCGTGGACATCACATCCACATCCTGCGTCATGCGCGGCTCGTTCACGTAGGCGTTCACCGCCTGCGCCCCGTAGAGCACCGCATCATCGCGCCCGCGCAGAAACCCCAGCACGGCATCGTGGATCGTCGCCAGCGGCAACGTCTCGCCCATTGCGAACTCCCGAAATGTGAGTGCTCCATCGCCGAACATGGAAGGATTATAGCAGCGAGCCGGGCCGTGTCGGCCCGGAACGGATTCACCATATCTCTTTGAAATAGATCGCCGTTGACAATTCAGAAATCGGACCGGCACGGCTCGCTGCTTCGCGCGAAATCGTTCGACCAGAGAACGAGCCAGCGGCATGGCGGACTTGTAGAGTTGGCCGAGACTTCGCGTGATCAAAAAATGGCAGATCATTCATGCAGTGCATGCAACCCCAAAAAGTCAGTCAAGAATGACCGGCGACTTGGCCGGCTATTCAAGATTCTCCAGGTCCGCGAGGTCCTGATGGCGTCCCGTGGCCTTCTTATTCTCACGGAGTTTGTCCAGGTCAATGCACGACACTTCCACGCCATCAACATCCACGCGCATCCTCCTGGCGAAGCATTCGGCAAAATCAACTCCCGAGCACTGATTGATCAAATCGATGCGACTGGGTGGATAACCGAGTTGGATCACGCCATCGGGCAGGAGAAAATCCTCGCTCGTCAGCGCCAGTGAACCGAATCCGAAATGAGCAAGCGCACTGAGCAGCCGCCGGGCGTTTTCCGGTGATCTTTCAATCCAGACATCCAGATCCTTCGTATATCGAGGATGGCCATGCAGCGCCACCGCATAGCCCCCGACGATGAGGTAACGCACGCCGTTATCGTTTAACGACTGCACAAACTCTTTGAAGTCTTGGTTCAGCACCGTATTTCCAGGCGTGGTATTCGCGGCGGATTTGCTCCAGCGCGGCGAGGCGATCCTGCGGAGATTGAGCGCGCCAGTAGGCGGCATCGCTGTGGCGATCACCCAGGCGCAACTTGCGGATCGGCATCGCTGAAGGGTCGATCGGTGACATGATGAAAGTTTAGCACGTTTGTGGCGGAAACCCACGGACGAGAGTCCGTGGGCTTTTGAAATGTGAAACCGTTCACTGCAAGTTCACCGGCATCACCACGTACAGGAACGTCTGCCCGGTGCGCAGGACGCCGGGCTTGTTGCCGGCCTTCATGTCGATCTGCACCTGTTCGGTGGGGACCACCTTCAGGGCGTCGAGCAGGTAGAACGGATTGAAGCCGATCTCCACCGGTTCGCCTTCGTAGCCGGCGATATCGACGTTGATCTCCGCTTCGCCCAGTTCCGGGGCCCGGCTGGTGAGCCGCAAACCGGTCTTCGAGAACGCCAGCTTCACGCCCTTGCTCTCCTCGTTGGTGAGCAGCGAAGCGCGGCGGACCGCGCTGGTGAGCGAGCCGGTGTCGAGCGTGGCCTTCTTGTCGCCGTCCTTGGGGATCACATCCTTGTAAGGCGGGAAGTTGCCTTCGACGAGGTTCGAGGTGAGCAGCGCGTAATCGGTGGCGAAGAGAATCTGATTGTCGGCGATCTTCACGCGGACGATTTCCTCCGCATCGCCCAGCAGTTTGAGAAGCTGCTGCAGGGCGCGGGTGGGAACGATGGCGGAGCGGTTGGCTTTCTTGTCGCCGTTGCAGTCGCCCTTGGCCAGGGCCAGGCGGTGGCCATCGGTGGCGACGACGGTGAGCTTGTTGCCTTCGCGTTCGAGGAGGACGCCGTTGATGGCGTAGCGGCTGTTCTCGCGTGCGGTGGCGTAGATGGTCTGGTGGATGAGCTGGGCGAGCGGGCCTGCGTTGATTTCGAAGTCGGCTTCGCCGGAGAATTCGGGGACGGCGGGGAAATCGGCGACGGGGTAGCCGAACATTTTGTAGTGCGAATCCTGGCCGCGGATGTGGGTCTCTTCGCCGCCGCTTTCGATGGTGAGGGTCGGATCGATCGATTCGCGGACGATCTGGCTGATCTTGTCGGAGGGGACGAGCGTTTCGCCCGGCTGGGAGATTTCAACCCGTGCGGTGGAGACGCGGATGGCGGCTTCGAGGTCGGTGGCGGTGAGCGTGAGCGTGCCGTCGGCGGCGGAGAGCTTCACGCAGGTGAGCACCGGCTTGGGCGTGCGGGTCACGACGACGCCGCCGACCAGATTGAGCGCTTCCACAAGGGCCCCACGATCACAGATCACTTTCATGGCAGAATCCTTCGGTTGAATGGATCGCACAAGGTAGCGAAGGCGGGGAAGACGAGCAAGGCGGGCGCAAGCGAGGGCGATGAGCAACTTCCGATTGCTGTTACCACTGCTGCTCCTGCCACTGCTGCTGCTTTCAACCCCTGACCCCGACGATGGCGATGCCCGCCTTGTCCGCCGCCGCCAGAAGCTGCGGTTTGTCCAGCAGAATCACCCTGCCCGCCTCCACCGCCAGGCAGGTCGCGCCGGACTGCTTCATGTTCTCGATCGTCAGCAGGCCGATCGTCGGCACATCGAAACGCATGTCCTGATTCGGCTTGGCGACCTTCAGCAGCGTCCACTTTCCATTGCGGCAAAGCTCGCCCGCCCGGCGGATCATCGCATCGGTCCCTTCGATCGCCTCGACCGCGATGATCTCCCGCTCCTTCACCGCGATCGACTGCCCGACATCCAGATCGCCCATCCGCTGCACGATGGGCAGCGCGAAGGCGATGTCCGCCTCCTGCGATGTCGTCGGCTTGGTGCGCGTCAGCACGCCTTCATCGGCCATCTGCTGCGGGATGTATTGCGTGGAGTCGATGAGGGTGATTCCGTTCTGTTTCAGTTCATCGGCGACGGCGGTGAGGATCGCATCATTGCGCCTGTCGTGCCGCAGCTTACGATACCAGAGCATCGCCGCCCGCCAGTCGGGGAGCTGGCGAAAGACGCGGAACGGCTGATACATGCGGGCCTTCCTGACGCGACCGACCATCACCGCCTCGGTCACGCCCCACTTGCGCAGCAGGCGGATCCACCTGCCGATCTGAATGATCCCGGCAGGCTTGAACCGATCGCACAGCGCGGGAAGCTGACCATCGAACTGATCGCGCAGGCCGACGCAGGCCACCTGCCGCCCGGCGGCGCGGATGCCCTGGGCATTGAGAACGGGCAACCGGCCCTGACCCGCGATGAGGCCGATCGGTGGAAGCATGGAGGTGAGTTTACGCGAAGGACAGGCCCGCTTCACGCAGCCCGCTCATCGATTCCATGCACTTCCAACTCGGACATCAGCAGGAGATCCAGCACGCTGTAGTTGTCGTTCGCGTCAAACACGACCACGGTGCGGCCGCTGGGTGAACGAGCCACGAAGTCAGGATGTGAGACACGAAACGCCCGGCCATCGGCCATGCGAATCGTGAAAGGCCGAAAGGGAGCCTGATGCAAAGTGTTTTCAAATTGCCGGGTCGTCATGCGTAAAATTATACAATGGCGCCGCAACACATTCCAACCGTTTTCACGCGGAACTCCGGGCAGCCGCGCAGGTGATCTTCGGGGACTACATCCGCGACAAGACAAGAAGCCGATGCTATATACAACATTTCATTGAATCGGGATCAAAATGGCTGTTCAGCGGTTTCAGCCGCGAAGCGGCGACACCCAGGTGAGTGAGCAGACTTGTTGCCGCATCGAACCGATGTCGCCGCTTCGCGGCTGAGAGTCACGCTTTCCATTTTGCACCCTCTATTGTGAAAAGCTGTACTTAAGGAAGGGCGATGCGACAACACCAAGGCCCATACTCAACCGGCCCGAACAGCAGCACAAACGCCCCATACATCACGACCATGCCCACTGCCGTAAACAGCAGCAGGCGCCTCAAACCCGTGGCACGCGCCTGCCGATCCCATTCGCGCTGCCGCATGATGCGCGGGCTGCGTATCGCCGGCTGCGGCCTCTGCGGTTTGCGCTGCCATTCGTGGACGATGTAGGTTCGCTGGTCGCCGGGCGTGAAGAACTGACCGCATTCAGGACACCGGCACCTGGAGAGGCCACGCAACGGGTATCGGCAGTTCATGCAGAACATGGCACGCTCCTTTGAGAAGCGGAGGGGGTTCTCAAGGATTAACGATCATGCCATGAATCTGTCTCAAAATCCGAAAACGCATTCGAGCCGCGCGGCTCGGACAAGGCCGACGCAACATCAGGAACTTCTGAATAACCCCCGATGTACGGTCAACCAGGGATCGCGAAGCCGCAAGCGGCTTGGATGTGAGGTTATTCGGGAATTTCATCAAGATATACGCTCCTCACTTCGCCGCCGCCTTCGCTTTCTCTTCCTTTTCCTTCCGTGCCGCGATGCCCGGGTCGGCGGCGATGATGCGTTTGATGGTGTTCTCATTGAGGGCGTCCTGCCCGCTGAACGGGAAGCCCTGCCAGCGGACGACGCCGTCGGTGGAGATGATCAGCACATGGGGGATGCCTTCGACGCCCACGGCTTGTTTCAGGCCGCCCTTGGGATCGAGGGCGACGTGGAAGTTGACGTTGTTGGCCGCGATGAACTGCTTGACGGCGTCCTGTGATTCGTCGGTGACGCCGATGACCACCACATCCTCCTTGAACTGCTCCTGCCAGGCGGAGAGGCGGGGCATGGAGGCTTTGCAGGGCGGGTTCCAGGTGGCGAAGAAGTCGAGGATGACAACCTTGTCCTGCGTCTTGGCGGCGTCGCCGATCCATTGTTCGATTTCGATTTTCGGCGCGGGCTTGCCGCGCAGGTCGTTTTTGGCGAAGAGGCGTTTATCGACGGGCTTGGGGAACTTGCCCAGCAGGGCCTTGGGATCGACCGGCTTGCCATCCTCCTTGATGAGGGCGGCGACGATCTCTTCGATCTTGTCGCGGTTGGCGCCGGCGACGCGCATGTTGCCCTTCTTGTCCACGATGAAATAGCTGGGGATGAACTGCACGGAGAGGGCCGTGGAGAGTTCGCGTTTGTCATCGGCGGCGAAGGCCCAGGGCAGTTCCTTGTCCTTCACGAAGGCGTCCATCTTTTCGAAGCCGCTGGCCGAGTGGACTCCGAGGATGACCAGGCCCTGCTCGGCATACTTCTGATGGAGCGCGGTGAGCTTGGGAATCTGGGCGATGCAGGGTCCGCACCAGGTGGCCCAGAAGTCGATGATGACCACCTTGCCTTCGAGGTCCTTCCACGAGCGGGCCTCGGTGTTCATCCAGCCGGTGAGGTTTTCGATCCTGGGCGCGGCCTTGCCTTCGAGTCCGTCCCAGGCGTCGCGCAGTTCCGGTTTGGCGGCATGGCGCCAGCCGGTCTCATCGACCTCTTCCGCAACGCCCGCGGGGACAGTCCAGGTGATCGCCAGCAGGACGAGCAACAATGCGCTAAGTCGTGACAACATGAATGGTCTCCGGTTTGATGACATCAAGTCGCAAAGATCGGGAATGACTCACAACAACATCCGTTCCCCTGCGTCAGCCCCGGGGGTCCGGGGTCCCGGGGGCCGGGGGGCCGACGCCCGTTTCAACACACCGCCACTATCATACCGCCCTTTGGCCCGGATATTCCCCCCAATGGCGACGTTTCGCCGATTTACAAGCATGTGACGAATCGCAATCCTTCGTTTCCGGCATCGTTGTTTTCCCATGACCCGCATTGAAAAACGAGTCCTGATCCGCAACTCCCTGCTGGGCATCATGCTCACGCTGCTGGTTCTGCTTGCGGACTGGATGGGCAAGGATGGCTGGCTTTCGCGGCTGGAGAACAATCTATACGACCTTCGGGCCCGCCAGTTTCAGTATTTCACCCCGCAGCCGACCGACAGGCTGGTTCACGTTTCCATCGATGACCCCTCGCTTCAATACATCGGCCAGTGGCCCTGGAAGCGTTCGCTGCTGGCGGAGCTGACCGACGAGATGCGTTTGGCCGGGGCCAAGGCGATCGGGTTCGACGTGCTGTTTTCGGAGGAGCAGGAATCTCATTTCGAGCCGACGGGTGAGACGGCGGCGTCCCTTGAATCCACGCAAGCCCGGCCGCGCGATCTCAAGGGTGAGTTTGTCCGAGTGGATGAGGATGCGTTGTTCGCCCAGGCGGTGGCGCGGTTTGGCAACTCCATCCTGCCGCTGTCGCTCGATGCGGTCTCCGCCCCTTCGTCGCTGCATGTCGCCATTGCGAAGGTGCTCAGGGAGGATCCGCTGCTGGACGCCGAGGGGATTCTCAGCCGCCTTCAAGCCGGGAAGGTGGACATGGAAAGCGAGATGAGTTTCGCCAGCGTCGTGGCGGCGGCGCGCAAGGACGTGCTCTACGACAAGCTGGTTCGGCTGATGGACACCCGCAACAGCGGCCCGGAGGTGAAGCTGATCACCCGGCGCGAGGCGGAAGCGCTGCTGTTCCCGGATCAGGAGCTTCTGGCGAAGCAGGCCCTGCCGCCGGGGTTGTTCACCCAGCAATATCGGCGGGCGGCGGCGTTCCGCGTGCTTCGGCGTCTGGCGCGGCCGATCCCCCCCGGCCTGCCGCCCATGCTCCCGGTCACCCCCGATCTCCCGCCAATCCCCGAACTGGCGGCGGCAACCAAGTCAACCGCCTTCGTCAACCACTTGTCCGATGCGGACGGCGTGATCCGCGCCATTGACCTGTGGCGCAACTGCGACGGCTGGCTCTACCCGCAGATGGGCTTGATGCTGGCCTGCGCCCTGCTCGAGGTGCCCATCAATCAGGTCGAGATTCATGCCGACCACCTCATCATCCCCAAGCCCGACGGCACCCGCCTGAAGGTGCCCGTCTTCTCCCAGCGCACCACCCATGCCGACTACGACTGCGGCATGTTCATGCCCCTGCCCTGGTTCGGACCCTCCAACCGCGCCGACGACTGGACCCGCATGTACGACCGGCCCGGCGCCGCCAGCGCCAGGCAGTTTCTCCCCATGGTCAAGGTCTGGGAAATCCTCGATGTGCGCGACAAGGTTCGCTGGAACAACAATCAACTCGATCAGATCATCGGCTCCATCCTCGAACTGGCCAACCCGGGCAAGCTCGAACGATTCGAGGCGCTGAACCTGGACATCGACGACGCCGCCACCCGCATCCAGTGGATCGATGGCATCGTCGCCGCCGGGGAACACGAACTGGCCACCGACGGCACCCATGCCATGTCCAGGGAGGAACTGGCCGAGATTCTGAAGGATTTGCCCGACTCGGAACGCGACAAGGTTTTCAGGGCCATCGCCGCCTATCACAACATTCCGAAATTCAAGCGGGAAACGCTGGACATGCGGACGCAGCTCGACCGCCGCCGCGCCTGGCTCGCCGGTGAAATGAAGGACAAGGCCGTGCTCGTGGGCTTCACCGCCACCGGCCGGCTCGACGTGGTGCCCACCAGCCTGATCCCCTCCTGCCCCGGTCCCGTCGTACACGGCGTGGTCTTCAACGCCATCATCACCGGCGATGTCTGGACCCGCGCCTCGCCCTGGATCACCCGCGGCCTGACCCTGCTGGCGGGCGTCATCGCCACCGCCATCGTCGCCTACTTTCAACCCGTCACCGCACTGATCGCATCGCTGACCATCGCCATCGGTTATGGAATCCTCAACGGCCTGCTGCTGTTTGATTATCACAACGTCATCGTCGGCATCGCCGGACCGCTGGTCACCATCGCCCTGGTCTGGTCCGGCTGCACGCTCATGCGGTTCGTCGTCGAACGCGCCGAGCGACGCCACATCGAAAACCGCTTCCGAAGCTACGTCGATCCCGCCCTGGTCAACTTCGTCATCGAGAACCCCGACAAGATTCACCTGGAGGGTGAAAGCCGGGAGATGACCGTGGTCTTCACCGACCTGGCCGGCTTCACCACCATCAGCGAAAAGCTCAAGGAGCGCGTCGTTCCGGTGCTCAATGAATACATGCAGCGCATGGTGAACATCATCCGCAATCCGACGATGCCTTCCAACCGGCAGGGCTACCGCAACAAGTTCCTGGGCGACGGCATCATGTTCTTCTTCGGCGCCCCTTACCCCAACGCCAGCCACGCCGTCGATGCCGTCGCCACCGTCCTGAAGATGCAGGCCGCCATGACCGACTTCAACGCCTGGCTTGCCGAACAGGAACTGAGCGCGGTGAAGATGCGGGCGGGCATCAGCACCGGCAAGATGGTCGTCGGCGACGCAGGCTCGCCCGATGCCAGCGACTACACCGTGCTGGGCGATGACGTGAACTTCGGCGCACGCCTCGAGTCGGCCAACAAGGCCACCGGCACCCTCGTCATGGTCAGCCAGCGAACCCGCGAGATGTGCGGCGAACTGTTCCTCTTCCGGCCCATCGCCCGCCTGCAAGTCGTCGGCAAATCGGAAAGCATCCAGGTCTTCGAGCCGATCTGCTATCACGAGGACGCCACCGAAGAACAGCTCAACCTGGTCAACATGACCCGCGCCATGATCGCCGCCTTCGTCCAGTCCCGTTTCATGGATTGCATCGAACGCATCCGCGAACTCGATGAAGCCTTCGGCGTGTCCAAGCTTTCACAACTCTACCGCCAAAACTGCGAAAACTACCTCGCAGAACCGCCCGCCGCGGATTTCAACGGCACCATCGTGCTGGTGGAAAAATGAGGAGATAAAGCGGGAAAATCTGAAACAATACACAAGCCCGATGGCGAGGCTTTGCGAGCCGTCGGGGTACGTTTGAACAATGGCTCATCGTACCCCGACGGCTCGCAAAGCCTCGCCATCGGGCTTGCTGTTGACGCCTTGATATCGCCTTTCACTTCCCATTCACCGTCGATCGAATCCGATCCAGCATCGGCAGCAGGCCGTCTTCGATCACCTGGTCCCAGCCCATTTTCCTGATCAGCTTCTGTCCGGTCGCCAGCAGTTTCTCCCGGCCGGCATCGTCCCACGCCAGCCGCTTCATCAGCTCCGCCGCCACTTCGCCGGCCACGCGCTCCTCGATGCGGTCGCGCTCGCCCCGGCCCATTTCCTTGAGCTCATCAATCGACCAGGGGCGATCGAGCCTGGTGTAATCCGCGCTGATGACCACCTCGGCGCCCTGGTTGTCCGTCGCGTGCCGCACAAAGCCTTCGCAGCCGCACACGTTGCTGATGACGCAGATCGCCCCGCAGGCCAGCGGCTCCAGCGGGCTGATGCCGAACGGTTCATACGTCGCCATGCCGAACTCGACATCCGTCGCCCGGCGAAGGTCGGCAATGTCCATCTTCTCCGGCAGCCGGCGGCCGATGCGGGCGTGATTCCAGCCGAACTGATTCACAAGGATCACCTGCACATTCCGATGCCCCGCGTTGAAGGCGTCGATGTCGTGCCACAGATCGACTTCGGGGCCGACGAGGTCGGGGTAGTTCTCGCGGTGGTGGCGGGGCCAGCCGTAGTGTTCCTCCATCGCGATCACATCCTGCGCCCGCCGCACCCCGCCGCCGCTGGTGAGGATGTAGAGCACGCCTTTTTTCCTCTTCGCCCCCAGCTGCGCATCGAGCTTGTGGCAGACCTTCAGATCGCGCCACAACCCCTTGCTGATCACCGGCCGCGTCACATGCGTCATCAGCAGGTCAGGCTCCCAGCCCAGCAGAGCCCTCGAATAATCGAGCAGCATCCGCCTGCTTTCGCGCTTCACCTTCATGTCCAGCTTGATGTCAGGCAGGCCGTTGTAAACCAGGTCGATCGGCTGATCGTTGAAGCTGGGCCCCATGAACTGAAGCTCGTCGCGCGTGCGGTCCCCCACCGCGATGATGCCGTCGCAGACATAGGCCCTGCTCACCAGGCCGTGCCGCAGAAACTTGTCGAGGTTGTGAAACACGTCGCCGACGTAGAGGTTCTGCGCCCGGGCCTGATCGAGCAGGTTGTAGAACATCGTGTCATGACCGGGATGATCCTCGACGATCCGGCGGGCGGTGGCGCACTCGTGGGCATGAAAAACGGTGCGGAAGGATTCCTGCCCGTCGAGGATGGCGCCCAGGATCGCGGGCATGCCCATGTACTCGTGGCCGAACAGGATCGCGGGCAGTCCGCCCTTTTCCTTGAGCGCGGACAGGGCGTAGAACGCCGGCTCGGCGAGGCGGACATATTCCTCATAGTCCCACGAGTTTTCGTAGCGGCCGCTGTTGAGGCCGAAGGTTTCCCACAGGCGATGCTTGAAGACATTCAGACGAGCCGCGTTGATGTGGAAGACATCGATCAGCAGCACCTCCGCCTCGCCGGTGCGGCCGGTGCCGGGCACGGCATACCTGCGCGTGCCATAGACGAACTTCACATCAAAGGCCCACTCGATGGGCTTGAGCTTGGGGCTGAAATGGCCGCGATCGATGTTGTCGATCGAGCTGTAAAGCACCTTGCCGTGGTCACCGAGCCTGGCTTCGGGATCGACCTCCATGTGCGAGGCGGTGGGGCCGACGAGGATGGTGCGATCGACATGCCGCTGATAGACGGGGCTGGTCATGAGCCCTTCGAGCACGGTGCCGATGCCGCCGATGTGGTCAACGGCTTCATGAGTGACGTGGGCGAGAGTGAAACGGTGGGAGGGGGTGGGCATAAGGGAGATTTCGGATTGCGGATTTGGGATTTCGGATTGCGGAATTGGACCGGCCAGTAGTTTACGGCTTTATAAATCCGAGGTTGGATCGTGGGCCAACGTCGGGTGGCTGGGGCTGAGGCTCTGCGCAAGCCCCGGCTCTTTTGGCTCTTTCGGCTCCCCCGGCTCCCCCGGCTCCCCCGGTTTCCCTTGGCCTTGAATTAACGGCAGTTTAACGGCATAATAACGGCATGGCGTTTCGACCGCGATACACCATCACCACCACCGTCGCCCGCGACCTGATGCGGATCGAGGCGGCGCGGCAGGCCGTGGCCATGCTGCCTCTCAATGAAAAGGTCCTGGCGGGACTGCGCGACAGCGCACGCCTTCAATCGACCCACTATTCCACACAAATCGAAGGTAACCGGCTGACGCAGGTGCAGGTCGAGCAGGTGCTGGTCCAAGGCAAACGCATCAGCCGGCGCGAGCGGGATGAACGGGAAGTCAAGGGTTACTATGCGGCCCTGGATTTTGCCGAGGCTTTTTCAGCGGATCACTCGGCCATCGATGAACCTTTCATCCGCAAGCTCCACGCCCTGGTGATGGCCGGCGGCAGAACGCGCTGCAAGCCGACGCCTTACCGCGACGGGCAGAATGTCATCCGCGACGCGACCACCGGACGCATCGTTTACATGCCGCCCGAAGCGACCGATGTTCCATTGCTGATGCAGGAAATGATCGCGTGGATCAATGATCACGCAGCCCTTGTTCCCATCCCCATCGTCGCCGCCATGGCTCACTACCAGTTCGCCACGATCCATCCTTATTACGACGGCAACGGCCGCGTGGCGCGGCTGCTCACCAACACCGTGCTGCATCAGCACGGCTTTGGCCTGCGAAGCATCTTCAACCTCGAAGAGTATTACGCCCGCAACCTGCGCGGGTATTACGCCGCGCTGGAAACGGGCAAGAGCCACAACTATTACATGGGCCGCGCCAAGGCGGATATCAGCGGCTGGATCAAATACTTCATCGCGGGCATGGCGGAATCGTTTGAGGCGGTCAGACGCAGGATGGAGCAGTCGGCCGATGCCGGAGATCGCGCGGAATGGTTGCGTTCGCTCGATGCCCGGCAGCGCAAGGTGCTGCCGCTGTTTGAAGAATGGGATCGTGTGACGACGCCGCGCATGGCGAAGATGTTGCGTCTCTCGCCGCGCGGGGCGCGTGCTTTGGTTCAAAAATGGGTGCGGGAAGGTTTTCTGATCATCGATGATCCGTCCAAGCGGGGGCGAAGCTATTTGCTTGGAGTGCAGCCAAAATGAACATTCGGCTCATGTACCCGCCGTGGCGCCAAGCCCGATGGCGAGGCTTGGCGAGCCGTCGGGGTATCGGCGCCGCGCACAGAATACCCCGACGGCTCGCGGACTCGCCATCGGGCTTGGCGCCGCATTCGGTACATGAGCCGAAAAGTCTTGCGAAAGTCGCAGTCGTTTGCGTGGATCAACCATCCGCTCGCTCACGCTTCACGGCTCGGACAATCCGCAATCCCAAATCCGAAATCCCAAATCCCTTCTCACCCCGGCGGCAGACTGCCCTCATCGATGCCCGATCCTGCCGCTGCCGTCGCCCGGCCACGGCGGTCGTTGTTGCCGATGTTCTGGCCGCGCGGCATGGCGATGACGCCGGTGCGGGCCAGCTCGATGATGCCGTAGGGTTGCACGAGTTGCACCAGCGCCTCGATCTTGCTTTCGGTGCCGGCCATTTCGATCATCACCTGGCCCGGGCTGATATCGACGATCTTGGCGCGGAAGATGTTGGCGATCTCCACCAGGGCGCCGCGGCGGGCGTTGGAGATGTCCAGCGTCGCCGCCGCCTTGTTCTCCTCGCTGGGGGCGCCGGTGGTCGAGACCGTCACCAGGATCAGATCGCGCTCGACGTAAGGCACATCCTTGTAGTCCACGACCTTGACCACGGGCACCAGCTTCGCAAGCTGCTTGCGGACCTGTTCGAGCACCGCATCATCGCCGCTGGTGACGATGGTCATGCGGGAGATTTCGGGGTTTTCGGTGCGGCCGACGACGAGGCTGTCGATGTTGAACCCGCGGGCGGCGAACATGCCCGCCACTTGGGAAAGGACGCCCGGTTCATTCATGACCAGCGCGGCAATCACATGCCGCTGCAACGATGGATGGGTTTCGCTCATGGCGGAGACATCATAGCGATTCCCACAGTGGATGACACGGACAGACGCCATCAGCCGCGACGTAACACGTCGCGGACGTGAGCGGCGTGAAAGGGCGCAACGCATCGCGAGGGATGAACGGCAGACGCGCAGCGAGGACGCTGCGGCTGCGAGTCCTGTCTCCTGTCCCCTGTCTCCTGCCCCCTGCCCCTGCCTTTCACTGCCCGCCGGTGGATGCGGGCAGCGTGGTCACTTTCGTCTTGATCATGGCGGTCACATCGGTCTGCTTGTCCGGCTCGGCGATGGGGCAGCGCAGCAGCCGGATCGCCCCGGCCTGCCTGTCGTAAGAGACGAAAAACAGGTCATCCCCCACCACCGACACCGTCAGCGCGGTGATGCCCAGCGACCGGGTTTGCCACTTGCCATCCTTCTTTTCGCTGATGGACAGGGGCAACACATCATCGCCCTGGTCCAGCGTTTTTCCCACGGGCAGTTCGCGCCAGATGATGCGGTCCTTGCCGGCGTAAATGGGGGTGATGTCCTCGACATCGTTGTCGGTCACGCGCTCGACCTTGCCATCGAGCGTGGCGATGAAAAGCTCGGCATCGTCGCCGGTGTCCCTGGTTTTGGCGCGGTAGAGCAGGGCATCGTTGCCGACCCATCGCGGGCGGAAAATCTGGGGCAGGTCGGTTTCGACGGGGCTGATCTTCTTCGCGTTGCCGCCGTCGGCATCGGCGACGTGCAACGCGCCGCCGGCGTCGGTGGTCGTCACGTAGAGCAACCGTTTGCCATCGGGTGAAAACTCCGGCGCGGTGCCTTCGAGTTTGAGGTCGGCGGTCCTGCCGGTCTTGAGGTCGCGCTTCATGAGGTTGCCGCTGGCGACATGGGGGCTCAGTTCGTTGATGGCGACATAGATGAGCGAAGCGCCATCGGGCGAAAGCGTGGGCAGCATGGCCTGCTTGATGGTGACGGGCGCTTCCAGGCCGCGGTGTACGACGATGGCGACGCCTTCACTGGTATCAATGCAGTGGGCGACGGTATCACCGGCGATGCTCATCCAGAAAACGCCGGCCTGGTTGGGGCCGATGACCTGCACATCGTTGGTCTTCAGGTCGATGCGGACAATGCTCGAGGCATCATTGGGCGCCACCGCCACGCCCAGTTGATTCACCGGCAGCACGATGTAGCGGCCATCAGGCGAGACGCCCACGAGATTGGGCGAAGGCACGCAGCCGGCCAGCGCGACCAGTGCGCCCGAAAGCGAGTATTTGCCGAGGTGGCGCAGGGTGGTGATCAGCCGATCCAGACCGGTACGATAAGGGCGACGCTTGGACATGGGAATCTCCGGGAAATTGGAACGAAGGCCGGAAGAGGAAAGCATGACTGGCGAGCGCGGACCGCTCCGACTCTATCCTACCGGCGGACCGTGGGGGCAGGTTGCACGATCTCTGTAAAACCTTGGGCGCCTCCGATGTACGTTGCTACGCCGCAAGCGGCGGCGGCCTGCTTTTGCCTCGTTGACTTCCTACAATGGGGCGCATGGCTGATGCACCTCACGAACCACATGCGTCCGACGACACGGCCAGTCTGCTTCTGATCGTCGTCGGGGCGCATCTGCGCGCCGAGATGGCGGATCGTCCGCTGGCCTATCGGCTGTGCGAACGGGTGCGGGCGTGGATGGAGAAGTTCGGCGCGACGATCCAGCCGCCGGTGCTGCCGCTGGTCTGCTCCGACATCTGGTACATCAACGATCAGGACCTGCAAAGCCGGCCGACGATCAGCCTCGGCGGGCCGGGAGTCAACGCGCTCTCGGCGTACTATCACGATAAACTGACCACCGCGATGGCGCGGGATGAGGAATACCTCATCCAACTCGATGCCGAGTTCGTGGACCTTCGCGCCAGCGTCTGGGGCCGAAACCATCAGGCCACCGTCGAGGCCCTGGATTATTTTGTGGCTCATTACCTGGACGGCTATCTGCGCGCCGTCGCCACGCAGGTCGAGCCGAAGGCGGACTGAATAAAACCATGAAATCAGGAAAGCATGAAATCAGGAAACCGGGCGTGATCATACGGAATGGATGATCTGCATTTCATGTTTTCCTGCTTTCCTGATTTCGTGGTGTTGTTTGGAAGGCAAAGGTCCGAGGAAATCGACCATGGAAATGATCACCATCAAATCCGAAGACATCTCGCGGCTGTCGGAAACCGCGCCGGAGGCGGGGCGGGTGTTCGATGCCGGCGGGCTGGTCATTTTTCCCACCGAAACGGTCTATGGCATCGGCGCATCGGCGGCCAGCGACAAAGGGTACCTCGCCCTGCTTCAGGCCAAGGGGCGCGAGCAGGCGCAGCCCTTCACGCTGCACATTCCCGATCCGCAAAGCGCCGATCGCTACGTCGATGCGGGCAATCCGCGCGTTGGGCGGTTGATCGAGAAGGTGCTGCCCGGACCGGTGACGCTGGTGATCGATGTGCCGGAGGACGTGATGGCGGACCGGTTGAACAGGATGGCGCGGGAGCTGGGCGCCGATGCCAGGACGCTGGGCGGCCGGATTTATCACCACGGCACGGTCGGGCTGCGCTGCCCGGATGATGCGGTGGCGCGCAGGCTGCTTGGGGCGACGCGCTCGCCGGTGGTGGCATCGAGCGCCAACCGGCGGGGCGGGCCGCCGCCGCAGGATGTGGAGGCGGCGGTGAGCGCGATGGGTGAGGCGGCGGACCTGATCGTGGATGGCGGCCGCTGCCGGTATGCCAGGCCATCGACGATTGTCCGGGTTCGGCAGACGGAGAACGGCCCGGTGATTTCGGTGGAGCGTGAAGGCGTGTATGACGAGCGGACCATTCGCCGGATGCTTCGCTTCACGATGCTCATCGTGTGCAGCGGCAACACCTGCCGGTCGCCGATGGCGGAGGTGATTGCGAAGCAGATCGTGGCCGGTCAGCGCAACATCGGGATGGATGACCTGGAGGCGTCGGGCGTTCGCATCCTTTCCGCCGGCGCCTTCACGACCAACGGCATGCCTGCGGCCCGCGAGGCGATCGAGGCGATGGGCAAGCTCAACATCGATCTGAAGCCTCACCGCTCCCGCGTGCTGACACCGGAGCTGATCCGCGAAGCCGACGTGATCTACTGCATGGCCCAGTCGCATCTGGATGCTGTTCTGGAGATCGAGCCGCAGGCGGGCAACAAGGCGATGCTGCTGGACCCCAACGGCGACATCGACGACCCCATCGGCGGTAATCTGACGGTCTATCAGCGCTGCGCGGAATTGATCCGCCGGCGGCTGGATGTGAGGATCAAGGAACAGCAGCCGTGATGTATGATGAAACCCGCGACGTTCATGTATTCCCCATTCCCCCTTCCATTCCGGTGGCTGCCGCAACTGACCGCGATGCTGTTCGCGCTGCTGGTGTCCTCCCCTCTTCATGCGCAGGTCAACGACATCGAACTGCTGATCGAACGGGCCGAGGATGTCGGCTTTGAAGGCCACGTCCGGCCGGGCACCTGGGCGCCGATGCGGGCGCAGGTGCGCAACAAGACCGGCCAGCTCAAAACGCTCATGGTCGATTGGGTTTCGCCCGATGCCGACGGCGATCAGCTCATCGCCCGCCGGGAGAATGTGGTCGTCGCCGCGGGCGGGTCGGTGAGCGTTCGCCTCTATGCGATGCCCGCGATGAACCGCAAGGCGACCGATGGATGGACGGTGCGGGCCATCGACAAGGAGAGCGAGCAGATCGTCGCCTCCATCAAGGTGACGCCCAAGCACGCGATGGAGCTTCGCACGCAGGCCATCGGTCTCACCGGCGGCGGCCTCATGGGGCTGGCCTCGTTTCGTGAAACGCACACGCAGCACGAGCCGATCGACTTCATCACCGGCATCGACCCGGCCACGCTGCCCGATCGCTGGTATGGCATGCAGATCATCGACGCCCTGGTCTGGACCCCCGTCGGCGGACGCACGCCGGTCGATCCTTCGGTGCCGCTGCCTGCGATCAAGGAATGGGTCCGGCGAGGCGGGCATCTGATCATCGTGCTCTCCTCCATCGATTCGGGCTGGAGCGACCCGCGCGTGGCGGACCTGCTGCCCGCGGTGAACATCGGTTCATCGCAGGCCATCGATGTGCCCCGGTGGATGTACGAAACCAGCGACCCCAGGCGGGAGCCGACGCGGACGGAGCAGATGGTGAACGTGAAGATTCCCGCCCGCATGTTGAGCCGGCGCGATGATGCCAGACCCGGCGATGTGGCCCTGATCACCCCCGGAAGCCCCGGAAGCCCCGGAACCCCCGCCCCCGGAAGCACACCACCCGGAACCACATCACCCGCCATCGAAAAGGAATCGAGCGCGATCGCCTCGCATCAATTCGGCTTTGGCCGGGTGACGCTGATCGGCATCGACCTCACCGATCGCCGGCTGGCTTCGCAGGTGGCGTTCGTCCGCTACGGCCTGCCTCGATTGTGGCAGACGGTGTTCGGCTGGCGCTCGCCGGGCAACCTCGATCACATCAGGCTCGTCGATGAGCGGAAGATGATGGCGACGGGCAGCCGGGCGGTGGCGGAACTGGGCACGTTCATCCCCGGACGCATCGCCATGAAAGCCACCGCGGCGGTGACGGTCTTCGGCGCCGTGGTCCTCTTTGGCATTTACTGGGTCGTGGCGGGACCGGCGATGTTCGCCACGCTCAAGTCGCGCAAAATCCTGCACCACAGTTGGCTGGTCTTTGCCGGCGTCGTCGTCTTCTTCAGTGCGGTCGCCTGGCTCGCCGCCGCGTGGCTGCGACCCGGCGCCACCCAGATCGAGCACTTCTCCATCGTCGATATCGACTCCTCCCAGCGCGGCCCGGCCCAAATGCGGGCCTACAGCGTCATGTCGCTCTTCGTCCCCGAACACGGCAATGTGAATGTCGCCATCGCCGATGCCAAAGACCGCTCCAATCTCAACGCCCTGGCCAGCCCCGGCCTGCCTGATGGCGATCGCACCTCCTTCGTCGGCGAGCGCCGCTACTCGTTCAACACCCTGGCGCCCTCCGCCATGCCCGGCGTGCCGATGCGATCCACCGCGAAACAATTCGAAGCCCACTACTGCGACATCATCGACGGCTCCCCTTTCGCCAGACAGTGGTCCCCGCCGACGGGCGGTCTCAAACTGGTCAACGGCTGGCCCAGCGGAAGGCTTACGCACGACCTGCCTGGCACGCTGACCAACATCCGGCTGATCTACAGCGCCGGCGACGGCAAAATGGCGGAGGTCTGGAACCCCGCCGACCGCACCTGGCGCCCCGGCCAGACGCTGGTGGTGAGCAGGCCCGCCACGAAGCTGCCGCTGGTGATGGCGCCTGAACTGGTCACCAACGAGAAGCGCCGAAAGGCCACCGAACGCAATCCGCGGCCCAACGGCTGGGAGAATCGCTCGCTGGGCGCCGAGGGGCTGCTGGGGGCGCACATGTCCAACATGGGTGGCCGCCGCAGCGACTCGGAGCAGGACGAGACGACGATGAAGCTGGTCGATCCGGGCGCGGGCACGATCGTGATCACGCTGGAGATGCTTTCGTTTTTCAGCATGTTGCCTCCGCCGGATTTCATGCTGCCTGATGACCCGCAGTTCAGTTGGTCGCCGGTCCATTTCAGCCGCCGCATCGCCCGCGGCATTGACCTGACCAAACTGACCGCCCAACGAAGGCTGATCATCCTGGGGCACATCGAAACCGATTCGCCGGCGCCCGTGCCGATGACCGTCGATGGCGGTCAGGTGAAAAGCAAAGGCTGGACGATGGTGCGGTTTGTGATGAACGTGGAAGATTGAGGGAAGGTGAAGTGCGAAATGCAAAGTGAAGGCATGGACAGCACGGTGAGGCCGGACGCCGCGATCTGCCCGGACTCACGCTCAAGCCGCTTGCGGCTTCGCGATCCCCTGGTTCACGGTACATCGGAGGTTATTCAGAAATCCCTAATACTACAACGCCAAGTCGTTCGCCAAATTAACCACGGATTGCACGGAGAAAGACTGCTTACCCCCCGCCGCCACTGAACCCCCTGACCGCGCCGTGTCGCAGCCATGCCTTAACTTCGCCCCTCGCACTTCGCACTTCGCACTTTAGTACCGGACCTCCCCATGGCCATGATCGAAACGAACAATCTCACCAAACGCTACGGCGAACTGAACGCGCTCAACAACCTCTGCCTCAAGATCGAGGAAGGCGAATGCTTCGGCTTCATCGGACCCAACGGCGCGGGCAAGACCACCACCATCAAAATCCTCGCCACGCTGCTCAAACCCACCTATGGCGAAGCCCGCATCAACGGCCTCTCCGTCGGCCCCGTCAACGCCAGACAGGTGCGAAGCCTCATCGGTTATGTCCCCGACTACTTCGGCTCCTATGACGACATGGTCGTCAAGGAATATCTCGCCTTCTTCGCCGCCGCCTACTCCATCCACGGCCCCAAACGCGATTCCGTCATCGATGATGTGCTCAACCTCACCGACCTGGCCTACAAGGCCGACGCCGAAGTCAACGGCCTGTCGCGCGGCATGAAGCAGCGACTCTCCCTCGCCCGCGTGCTCCTCCACGATCCCAAGGTGCTGCTGCTCGACGAGCCGGCCAGCGGACTGGACCCCCGCGCCCGCATCGAGATCCGCGAGCTGCTCAAGGAGCTGCACCGCATGGGCAAGACGATCCTCATCAGCTCCCACATCCTGCCGGAGATGGAGGACTTCTGCACCTGCGTCGGCATCATCGAGCGCGGCGTGCTTCAGTTCACCGGTTCGGTCAAGGAAATCCTCGATCGCACGCGCGGCGGCACCATCCTCAAGATCGGCGTGGCCCACCGGACCGCCGCCGCGATGGATGCGCTGCGCGAACTGCCCGGCGTGATCGATGTGCAATCCCCCGATGGCCTCATGCGCGTCACCATCGACCCGACCCGCATCGACGCCGGCCGAATCGCCGCCGTGCTGGTGCGCGACGGCTTCGAACTGAACCGGTTGCAGGAGGAACACGTCAGCCTCGAAACCGCCTTCATGCGACTGACCAAAGGCCTGGTGCAGTGAACGGGCCATCGCATGCACCACAGGGCTTGACTCTTCGCCCTCTCCCTGGGCAGGACTTTGCACAAACAAAGAAAACCGCTTGTATGCCTACTTGTGCTTGCTCGACATCAGATACGTCATCAGCGAACTCACCTCCCCCGGCTTGAGCGTGTCGATCAGGCCCGGCGGCATGATCGAGAGCGTCGAGGCGTTCACGTCATCGATGTCGCTGCGCTGGATGACGTGGCGCTTGCCCTGCGTGTCGAGGATTTCGATGGTGGTGCGCGTCTCGGTGTCGAGCCTGCCGGAGATGATGTCGCCTTCGGTGGTGGTGATGGTCCAGAGGCGGAAGTTCGCCTCGACGGAACGGTTGGGATCAACGATTTCGACGAGCACATCCCTGGGGTCGCGGGCCCCGATGCCGGTGAGCGGCGGGCCGACCTGGCCGCCCTTGCCTTCGAAGGTGTGGCACTGGGCGCAGAGCTGCGTGAAGAGTTTTTCGCCCGTCGTCAGATCGCCCTTCGCGTTCAAATGCGGCAGCATCGCCTGGTAAATCTTCTGACGGTCGGCGTTGTCGTTGGCCTTGTTCAGTTCCCTGGCCAGCGATGCGATCGACTTGTCGGCATGAAGCGAAAGCTGTTGCCAATGCTCGGCGGCAAGGTCGCCGCGCGGAATCTGCTCCGCCTTGATCGCTTCAAGCAGTTGCCTGGCCCACGGTGCGCGGCGGAGCATCACCGTCACCGCAGCGCGGCGAGGTGCGGGCGTGAACTGCTTCCAATGGGCGAGAATCATCCCGCCCGTTTCATTGGCGCGGCTGTCGCCCAGCGCGGTGATCAGCCCCGACGCCAGCTCCGAAGAAGTCTGCGGCCTGATCGGCGACAGGATGTGCGACGCGGCGGATGCGCCATCCTCAAGGCCGATGAGCCGTCTGGCGGCGGCGATGCGGTCGGCAGGTGGCGCCTTCTCATCCGCGATGGTTTTGCGAAGCTGATCGGTCACCTGTTTCACGATGGAGGCGAACACATCCCGCCGGCCCCAGCGGTCGGCCAGCGCGAGCATCCGCGCCTGTCCATCGGCGTCGAGCGACGCCATCACTTCGCCCAGCACCAACCGGTCGGCTTCGCTGAGCGTCGGCGGTTTGTTCGCGGGCCAGCCTGATGCGAGGGCATCGATCATCACCCTTGCAAGTTGCGGGTCGGTGTTCTTGAGCGATGCGAGCAATGACACGACCGATTCCACCGGGCCGCGCTGGGCGTAGTGTGTGGTGACGATGCTCGTGACACGGCCAACCGCCCCCGGAAGCTGCACCGTTGGAGCAAGCGCGACGAGTTCGATGTCGTCATACCACGCGGCGCCGGTGGACCGGCCCCATCCGCCGAAGAGGCAGTTGATGGAGAGCGTGGTCTGGCTGCCGGAGTTGAAGGTGACTTCGACGCGCGTCCAGTCGCTGTCGCCGGTGACGGCGTCGGTCTTTTCGTGGTTGATGTTGTGAACATTGAGCAGTGCGCCCCTGGCGCCACCGATGTTCTTCACGCCTTGGGTTTTGATCCATGCGGAGAGGCGATAGGTGGTGTTCGGCTGCACGCGGACATCGGCGAACCAACTCGTGTCGGAGCCTTTGTCGGAATCGATGCGCAGGCTGTGGGCGCCGGTGCGTGCGACCTTGTCGAGTGTATGTTTCGCTTCGCCGCCGTAGTTGCGCACGCGCCAAGCCCTGGGCTGGTTGTTTTCGATTTCCTCGAACGAAGGATTGGGCAGCAGATTCACCGCCGCTTGCGGCTTCGCGCCGTCATCGCCCTGCTTGTCCGATTTTGAATAGGCTCCCAGCACCGCCTTGAGATACCCCGCATCATGCTTCGCAGCAGCAGCAGCAGCAGCATCGGGAATCCAGCGGTCGTTGGCGTTTTCAGGTTTGCCAAGCATGGCGAAGATCGCGGCACCGGCATTCTCGTCGGCAGGCATGTCGGCGAGGGCGAGGAGTGCGGACTTAAGAACCTGCGGATCGACACTATCTTCATCGTCCGAGATTATCCGTACGACGATGGCGACGGACTCGGCTACTCTCGGGATTGTGTCAATGGCGGCCTTTTGCACTCCCGGCGACTGGAGACCGAGTAATCCGAACGGCGGTTGAATATTGATCTTGAGACCGCTTCCGTGAATCGCCCATAAAGCGTGTATTTTTGCCTCATCGGAGTAAAGCCGCCAGGATGGAACACTGACGAAATCAGCTAGCTTGAGGCTAGCGGTTACATACCCCGCAGGCTTTTCGGTCGTAGCGTGGGCCATCGCGCCTTCAACGAACAACCGCTGCGCATGCAACCGCCAAAACATATTGTCACTCTTAAGCACCTCCACCAACTGCTCCGGCGTCGCCTTGCTCAAGTCATACTGCTTCGACGGCGTGCCATTCTTGTAAACAATCCGATAAATCCGCCCGTGCCGCTTGTCGCGCAGCGGCGTCTCATACGCATTGCCGCGACCATTCTTAAACCCCGCCGGCGTCGGGTTGTGTTGGATGATGTAGTTGTACCAGTCGATCATCCACACCGCGCCGTCAGGCCCGACCTCGGCCATGATCGGGCTGGTCCATTCGTCCTGGCTGGCGAGGAGATTCCTCTCGTTTTTCGCGGTGAAATCGCCACCTTTCGCTTCGATGGTGAACCGGCCAAGGACGTGGCCGGTCGGTTCGCCGACGAGCATGGCGCGGTTCCAGTATTCCTTGGGGAACGAGCGCGCGGTGTAGATCGCGCCGCCGGAGCCTGCGGTGTATTTGCCGTGGTGATCGACCTGGCGCACCTTGTCGGTGATGGGATAAAAGTCCTGGCTGTCGGCGATGGTTTCGGTGCGCCTGGCGGACCAGCCGCGCACCGATTCGTAGTAACGGTTGGGGATGTGCAGGTACCACGCGGCATTGCCGTTGGCGGTGGAGCCGAGCACGTGGCCCTCTTCGGTGATGCCCAGGCCCCAGGTGTTGTTGTTGGTGGAGGCGAGGAACTCCATCTTTGAACCGTCAGGCTTGAAGCGATAGACGCCGGAGCCGAACTGATGTTGTTCGCCTCCGACGGCGCCCTTAAAACCGGAGTAGCCGACGACGCCGTAGATGTGGTTGTCCAGTCCGTATCGCCAGTTGCTGGGGCCTGCGTGGGTGTCGCCCGTGCCCCAGCCGGTGAAGAGGATTTTTCGTTCATCGGCGACATCATCGCCATCGGTATCTTTCAGGAACAAGGTGTGCGGCGCCTGCGCGACAAGCAGGCCGCCGTTGACACGGACCATGCTGGTGGGAATGGAAAGCTTGTCGGCGAAGACGGTGAACTTGTCCGCCCTGCCGTCGCCATCGGTGTCTTCGCAGATGGTGATGCGGTCGCGGCCTTCGCCTTCGCGCTGCATTTCATTCGGATAGTCGATGGTCTCGGCGACGTAGAGTCTGCCTCGCTCATCCCAGGTCATGCAGATCGGTTTTTTGATCTGCGGATCGCTGGCGAAAAGTTTCACCTCGAATCCGCCGGGCACGAGCATGTGCTTCATCGATTCTTCCGGCGACAGCGGCTGCTGCATGGTGCGGATGAGATCGCCCTGCCTGCCCCATGCGGCGCCGGCGAGGTAGTTGGGGAGATTCGCTTCGGTGAATTCAAAAGGGGCGGGCACTGGAACTTTAAGTTCCAACGCCCAGTCGCCGGATGCCCAGCGGATGCCGCGTTCGATGAGTTTTTGAAATCCTTCGTTGCCCCATGTGCGATGATCGTGGCCCCAGGCCGTGTAGAAGACGCGGCCTTTGCCGTGGGTACGGACCCAGGTCCAAGGCTCCTTGCCGTCCTTATCCTCGCGCACCGCCAGCACGATGCGGTTCTCGTCATTGTGCTTGTGATGCACGTATGTTTCATCCCAGCTTTCAATCGCGGAAAGCCCCTTCATGATCGGATGGTCCGGCTGCGTGATGGTCTCCTTGAACACGCCCGTGCCATGCTTGAGAAACTGCGCGCCGGTGAGTTGAACAACCTTCGTCGCATTGCGGAAACAGTAGGAAGCGCTGTGGATCGGCACGAAACCTTTTCCGCCTTCGACGAAATCGAGCAGCGCCTTTTCCTGCGCCGGGGTGATCGCATCGATGTTGGCGAAGACGGCCAGGCAGTCGTAATCGCGCAGCGTTTCCGCCGAGAGGGCGACGGCGATGTTGTCGGTGTAGATCACATCAATGCCGCGCCTGAACATGACGGGGATCAGTTGCTGCGCCCGGGCGGCGGGCTGATGGTGGCCGTTGTCGCCCAGCAGCAGCACCTTGATCCGCCGCGGCTGATCCGCCGATGCGGACGCCGCCGCATGGAAGGTGATGATGCCCGGCAGAATGAGCGACAGTGACAGCAGAAGGCGTTTCATCGCGAGGCTCCGTGAACGTGGCGAAGGTGGAAAACAATCTTATGTTAAAGGAATGACACGCGGCTGGGTGGCTGGGGCTGAAGCGACTGTCTTGCATGTCAAGTCCCGACGGCGCGTTTTTGTCGTTCGATCCTGGCGAGGTTGTTGAGGT
>CAZYPK010000054.1:0-28530 GCA_964649195.1 uncultured Phycisphaeraceae bacterium | reverse complement strand
GCGGGAGCCTCGCCCTCCCAGCGGGAGCCTCGCCCTCCCATATGCTTTTACCCTGACCTCACGTCCAAGCCTTTTGCGTTCCCCGCCGCTCTCCATTATGATACGCGGCTCAACCGTTGGCCCGGCCAGACCGGGTCTTCCCAACCCAAAGCGGAGTTTCATCATGGCGGAATTCACTCGTTTCGGCGGCAGCCCCCGCGTCAAAGTCACCGTCAAGTCGTCCACCGGCGACTTCTACGTCGATTACAAAAACGCGGATGACCTGCGCCGCCTGCTCACCCCCAACGGCAAAATCCAGGGCCGCAAACGCACCGGCATGACCGCCAAGGAACAACGCATGGCCGCCCAGGCGATCAAGCGGGCCCGCTTCATGGCCCTGCTCCCCTACACCTCCGCCACCCTCTAAAGCCGCTCGCGGCTTCGCTCCGCCAACCCAAACCACCCCCCACAAACGCGATCCCACATCGCGTTTGTTTTTATGCGCTTTCCCCGATCTGCGATATCATGACAAGCCTCCACCCCCTGCCCCGGGAGCCTTCCATGATTTCTCTTCGCACTCTCAGCGTCGCGATCCTGATCTCATCATGCTTCTCTCTGGCTGCCCCTGCCCAGGTCGTCGATGCTCCGGGCATCACCTACCATCTTCAGCTTCCCAAGAGCTACGACAAAACCAAAACCTATCGCCTCGTCGTCGCGGTGCATGGCATGACCGGCACCGGCCAGATCGCCGACGGCGAAGCCAGGGCATTCTGGGCGCGCGATTATGACGTCATCGTCGCCGGTCCCAACATGCCTTGGGGAAGCGGGCCGGGCAAGGACAAATCGAAGGACGAAAACGCGGCGATGGATGCGCTCCTCAAAGACCTGCGCAGCAAGCACAAACTCCACGACAAGTTCGTCCTCGTCGGCTTCTCGCGCGGCGGCTACTTCGCGCCCGTCTATGCCGGCGCTCACGAAGATCAACTGCTCATGATGGCGTTCTACGGCTCCGCAGCGCCGCGCTACGAACCGAAAAAACTTCCCGTCGGCGGCGCGTGCGGCTCGATGGAAGCCTTTGGCCCCGGTCTCAAATCATGGGCCGAGAAGGTCACAACTGCCGGTGGGTATGCCGTGTTTCATATCGCCGAGGGCGCGGGCCACACGATCACCGATTCGATGCGGAAGATGACGGTCGATCTCTTCGAGAAATGCCACAAAGGGCTGCACCCGCGCGTGCTCGAACAGGTGGAGGCGAAGTTTGATGAGGCGAAAAAGCTGGAGGAATCGCAGAAGTTCAAGGAGGCTGCGAGTCGGTACAAGTCGGTGCTTTCGACCAGGAGTCTGCCGGATGATTTGAAGCAGCAGGCCGAGGATGGCCAGATCAAGGCGCTGCTCTCGGAGATGGCGAAGAACAATCCGCAGATCACGCGGACGTGGGAAGATGCCCGCAAGGCGATTCTCGCATCGCTGAAGGATTTCCCGCCGCTGCTGGAGTTCCGCAAGCTGCTCGATGACAGCCGTCGTCCGTTCCGAGGCAGCAAGGAGCTGGATGCGTTTTTCGCACAGGCCGAGACGGCTTCGCAGATCATCAGCCACATCAATCTGCATCTGAAGGATGTTGAAGCCGCGACCGCCAAGGGCGGCAAAGGCCCATCGCAAAAGCTGCTGGACCGCCGTATCGCGCCGCTGCTGGCGAAGATTGACATCGCGGAGATTCGCTCGGCGCTGAACGCGCATTTGAAGAGGCTGCCCGAGCCGGCGGGTGAGTGATAGATTCCCAAATGGATAACCACGAGCTTATCTGCCATCACTGTGGCTATGACTTGCGCGGGGCCGACTCTCAGAACTGTCCCGAGTGCGGCACGTACATCATCCCCGGTGAATCGACTCGACGGCGACTGGCCCATCGTCGCTTCTTTTTCGACTGCCTCTGGGCCTGGTGCCTTCGGATCGTCAGTTTTACGCCATGGGTCATCGCTGCACTGTTGTTTCAATCCAACGGGTCAATCACGAAAGCAACATGGGCATGGATGCTCATCGGATGGTGTACCGTCATGATTGCGTTTTCGGTATCACCTTCGCGCGAGGAATGAAACACCGATTCATCGACTGGGTTGAGCGATTCTCCAATGACAACGCCCCGCATCCTTCGCCACGTCACATGTTAAACGCTGCCTCTCCGCGTATGAATCACTCCGATTCATCCTTCCCCAGGTTCAACTTTTTATGCATATCGGGATAAGTCGCGGCATGGATCGATTCACCGATTTTGAGAATGCGCGACGAGGCCACTTTCATTTTGACCTTGCCGGCCTCCGTGGTCGCCACACCTTCGATCTCCACCCGCGAGCCAGGCTCGAACTTCATTTCGGCGGGCGCTGCGGTCAATTCGATGAAAACAAGCCCTGTTTTTGACGTTCCCGCTATGTAGAGCGCAGGCCGCTTCGGCTTGGCCTCATCCTCAGCGTCGCGGAGCAGCACGAACACGCCGCGCGTCTTGATCGTCTTGCCCTCCTTGATCGCCGCGGCGCCGATGCTCGTTTCCAGCAGCCGCGCGTCCATCCAGTCACCGGCATCCTTCACCGGCGCAGCCGGATCGCCAAGCGCAGTCCACCGGTGGTCGTCGCGGGAGCGGAACGGATCCGCATCCGCATTGTTGAGTTCCACCGACCGTATCACCCTGCCTTTTTCGATCAGGAACAGCAGGTCCTTCTCATACCTGCTCTCGAATCCCATGTGGATGTATTGAAGTTGTTTCCCCTGCGGCACGCGGAGCACGCCGTTGTACCAATCCGCCAGAACCGGCTCCTTGGCCTTGGGGAAAATTTTATCAAGTGGCACTTCGCGCCATGTGAAATCGAATTCGCCGGCTTTGTTCTTCGTCGCGGCCTGCTGTTCGATTTTCACCAGAAACAGTTTGTCCTCCTTGATCGACCAGGTGGCGACATAGTCACGCCATAGCCCGGTGGAACCCACGTCAGGCGTGGGCATCTTCACATCGGGATGCCGCTCGAGGTACGACTCCAGCGGCGTCGAAAACATCGGCAACTCTTTGCCTTGGTGGATCAGCTTCTCCGGGGATTGGGCGGTGGCCCACGACGGAGTTGCCGTGGCAAGAAGGATCACTATGGTGACAAGGAACATGCGCATGGGGTTTGTCTCCGCAAGAAACCGGATGGGTGACACATTCTATGCGCTGTCGGGCACATGCGGGTTCGTTCCCACAGGTAAAATGGTGCCATGAACTTCAACGGCTGTCATTGTCCGCACTGTAAAGCCGACTTGAGCAAAGCGACTTCGCCGCAATGCCCGCGCTGCAACCGCCATCTTGAGGTCGGCGAGCTTTACGCCAAGCGCAGGTATTCCGGCGCCATCGTCATCCCCGCCGCCGTTCGACGATACGGGTTGCCGATGCTGATGATCCTCATCGGAGCCGCGCTGTTTCTCACTTCGGGAAAAGGCGGCACATGGCTGGGCCTGGGCTTCGGCTACCTGCTGCTGTCGATGTTCTTCGATCCGTTTGATCGATGACGCCGGCGGACCGTCGCTTCACGATCCCCCTTTCATCCGCCAACCCTCCCTGCCTCGCCTCGCATACAATCGACTCGATGTCATCCAAAACAATTTCCATTCGCGGTGCCCGGGAGCACAACCTCAAGGGCATCGACCTCGATATTCCCCGCGATCAGCTTGTCGTCATCACCGGACTCTCAGGCAGCGGCAAGTCGTCGCTCGCGTTCGACACCATCTATGCCGAGGGGCAGCGGAAATACATGGAGAGCCTCTCCGCGTATGCCCGGCAGTTTCTCGATCAGCTTCAGAAGCCGGACCTCGATTCCATCGAAGGCCTGCCCCCCACCATCGCCATCGAGCAGCGATCGGCCTCGCACAACCCGCGCTCGACGGTCGCCACCACGACGGAGATTTATGACTATCTGCGTCTGCTTTTCGCGCGGGTGGGGCAGCCGCGCTGCTGGCATGAGGAAATAAGTTCCGAGTTCCGGGTTCCGGGGGTTCCGAGTTCCGAGTTGAAGCAGCAGCCGGACGGCAACGTGAAGGTCGTGAAGAAGAAAAGTCGCAAGCCCAAGGATAAAACTGGCGTCGAAGTCGAATCCCCAACTCGGAACTCGGAACTCGAAACTCGGAACTCGAACATCTGCGGCCACCCGATCCAGTCGCAGTCCGCCACGCAGATCGTCGATGCGGTCAACGCCCTGCCCGAAAATACGAAGGTGATGATCCTCGCCCCGCTGATCCGCGGCAAGAAAGGGCATCACAAGGAAATCTTCGAATCGATGGTGCGACAGGGTTTCATCCGCGCCCGCGCCGATGGCCAGGTGATCGACCTGCGCGAACTGGCCAAGAAAAAAGAACCCACACCGTTCACGACGAAGATTCAGCGCTACCAGGCTCACAACATCGAAGCCGTGATCGACCGCGTCGTCATCAAGCGCGATGATGACGCCTCGCGGCAGCGGCTGGCCGACTCGATCGAACTGAGCCTGAAACTGGCCGAGGGATTGGTGATCATCAGCGCGGAGAGTTCCGAGTTCCGAGTTCAAAGTTCCGAGTCGAAAGGCACGGATGCGCCATCTTCAACTCGGAACTCGGAACTCGGAACTCGGAACTCATCCTGGATTGATACGCTTTACAGCGAGAAATACGCTTGTCCGTTGCATCCGGAATGTTCGCTGCCTGAGCTGGAGCCGAGGCTGTTTTCATTCAACAGTCCGTATGGCGCGTGCCCTTCGTGCAGCGGGCTGGGGACGATTCAGGAGTTTGATGAGGAACTGGTCGTGCCTGATCAGTCACTGACGCTCAATGATGGCGCGATTGCCGCGTGGCGCAAGCATGGCATGCGGTTCAACATCTTTTACAAGCGCATCATCCGCAGGTTCTGCAAGGATTTCGGCATCGCGGCTGATGTGCCTTTCAGTTCGCTGCCCAAACCGATTCAGCGGATCCTGCTGCATGGCACCACTGATGCAGACGAGGCGAAATACGATTCCCACTTCGAAGGCGTCATCCCCAACCTTCAACGCCGCTGGCAGAACACCGAAAGCGAATGGGTCAAGGAGGCGCTGCACGAATACCAGAGTGAAGCGCCGTGCGAGATGTGCCACGGTGCGCGATTGAAGGTCGAGGCGAGGAATGTGTTTGTTGAAGTGGAGGAGGGAAGGCACGAAGAGAGAAGGCACGAAGGCACGGAGGCACGAAGGCACGAAGGGAAAGAAAAATCCGAAATCCCAAATCCGAAATCCGAAATCTCCGACACCCGACACCCGACACCCGACACCCGTTTCTTCAACATCACCTCCGTCACCGCCCTGACCATCGAGCGCGCCTGCGATTTTTTCAGCCGCTTGCGGCTTGGCGATGAACAGAAAAAAATCGCCGCCCCCATCCTCAAGGAAATCAACGCCCGCCTGGGCTTCATGCTCTCCGTCGGCCTGGGGTATCTCTCACTCGACCGCACCACCGGCTCCCTCTCCGGCGGCGAGGCCCAGCGCATCCGCCTCGCCACGCAGGTCGGCTCCGGCCTCGTCGGCTGCTGCTACGTCCTCGATGAACCGACCATCGGCCTCCACCAGCGCGACAACGATCGTCTCATCAAAACGCTCCGCCATCTGACCGACATCGGCAACACCGTCATCGTCGTCGAACACGATGAAGACACCATCCGCGCCGCCGATTACCTGATCGACATCGGCCCCGGCCCCGGCCGTCATGGCGGACAGGTCATCGCCGCCGGCCCGCTGGCGAAAGTGCTTGCGGACAATCATTCGCTCACCGCCAAATACCTCAGCGGCACGCTCGAAATCGCCACGCCTTCGCAGCGAAGATCACTCGACCACAAAAAGGCGATCGTGGTGAAAGGCGCACGCGAGAACAACCTGAAGAACATCGATGTCGCCTTCCCCCTGGGCGGCATCATCTGCATCACCGGCGTCTCCGGTTCGGGCAAGTCCACGCTCGTCAATCAGATTCTGCTGCGCGCCGCCCGCAAACATCTGCTCGCCTCGCGCGACAAGCCGGGCGAGCACGACAAGGTGACGGGGCTGACGAATGTCGATCGCATCATCGAGGTGGATCAGTCGCCCATCGGCAGGACGCCGCGCAGCAATCCCGCGACCTACACCGGCGTGTTCGACCTCGTGCGCGTGCTCTTCTCGCAGACCAAGGAAGCAAAAATCCGCGGCTATAAACCCGGTCGCTTCAGCTTCAATGTGAAAGGTGGTCGCTGCGAAGCGTGTCAGGGGCAGGGCACGAAAAAAATCGAGATGCACTTTCTGCCCGATGTTTTTGTCGAGTGCGAAACGTGCAAAGGCAAACGGTACAACCGCGAGACGCTGGAAGTTCGCTATCGCAGCAAAACGATTGCCGATGTGCTGCATATGACTGTCGAAGAGTCGCTCGCCTTCTTCGACAATTTCAGCAAGATCAAGGATCTGCTGGCGGCGCTCAACGATGTCGGCCTGAGTTACGTGCAGCTCGGACAGGCATCCACCACGCTCTCAGGCGGCGAGGCCCAGCGCGTCAAGCTCGCCACCGAGTTGGGCAAGCGGCCCACCGGTCACACGCTCTACGTGCTCGATGAACCGACCACCGGCCTGCACTTCGCCGATGTCGATAAACTCCTGCACGTCATGGCCCGCCTCGCCGACGCGGGTAATTCGCTTTTCGTCATCGAGCACAACATGGATGTCATCAAGTGTGCCGACTGGCTCATCGACATGGGCCCGCAAGGCGGCGACCGCGGCGGCACGCTCGTCGCGCAAGGCACGCCGGAGGAGGTGATGGAGATCGAGGCTTCATACACCGGACAGTTCCTCGCGCTGCATATGAAGCGCTTGGAGGCGGTGATGACGACGCGATGACTGGCGCATGAACATGCAGGGTGTGTCAACATTCGATTGTAAAGGCATTGCGAATCATTGCAGGAAACATTTCATTTCAACGAGTGAAGCAGATGGCAAAAAACACGACCGGCAGGAAAGAATTGTCCGTGAAACAACGCGAAGCACTGCTGGCGGCGTTGCAGTCCCGCTTTGAAAAAAACATGCGACGCCACGAGGGGGTTGCGTGGGCCAAGGTGCTGAAAAAGCTGGAAGCCGGCGTGGAGAAGTTGTGGTCGCTTCATGAGATGGAAACCACCGGCGGTGAGCCGGATGTCGTCGGGTATGACAAGAAGGCCGGCGAATTCATCTTTTTCGATTGCGCGGAGGAAAGCCCCAGGGGTCGCCGCAGCGTCTGCTATGACCGCGAGGGTCTCGAATCGCGCAAGGAGCACAAGCCCGCGAACAGCGCCATCGACATGGCGGCCGCGATGGGCATTGGGATGCTCACGGAAGAGCAGTACCGCGAGCTGCAAAAGCTGGGTGAGTTCGATCTGAAGACATCGAGTTGGGTGATGACGCCTTCGGACATCCGAAGGCTCGGCGGCGCCCTCTTCTGCGACCGCCGATATGGACAGGTGTTCACCTATCACAACGGGGCGCAGTCTTACTATGGTGTGCGGGGATTCCGAGGCTCGCTGAAGGTTTGAGCGCCCGATGATTGAATGAGCCGCGACTCAACGAGTCGCGGACGCGAGCAGGCTGAAGGAGCGTTCTGATGCGGATTGGATCATCGGACGCAAACGGTCGACTGCCGCGCAGATGCCGTGAATCCCGGCGTGTTCGAGGCGTCACATCGCCGCGCGATGCACGCTCCTTCAGGCTGGAGGCGTCCGCGACGTGTTACGTCGCGGCTCTTGAAGCCGCCTGAACGGGCCGCCCGCCGGGGCGCTCGCATCGGTCCTACACTATCGAATAGGTTCCCGCCGTTCATAACCGTTTCATTCAAGGAGGCACGCCATGTCCACCGCCACCGTTGATCTTCTTCCCGAAGTTGAAGCGTTTCTCTCCACGCCGCTGCACAAATCCTTCGTCGGCGGCAGGGAGGTTGAATCCTCCACCGGTCAGACCTTCACCACGCTCGACCCCGGCACCGGCGAGAAACTTGCGGAAGTCACCAACCTCTCCGCTGCCGATGTCGATGCCGCGGTGAAGGCGGCGCTGAAGGCGTTCGACCAATCGGGCTGGCGCACGCTCAGCCCGGTGGACCGCGCGGTGCATCTGCATCGCCTGGCCGATGCGGTCGAGAAGCAACTGCCCGTCATCGCCCAAATCGAGGCGCTCGATGCCGGGAAGATCGAGGCGCAGGCCCAAGGCGATGTCGCCAACTTCGTCGCCACCATGCGCTGGTTCGCCGATCTTCAGCAACATGTGCAGCGCCGAAACGCGCTGGCCGTCAGGCAGCACGAAGCCTGGACGATGCGGCATCCGTGGGGACCGTGCGGCTTCATTTTCCCGTGGAATTTCCCCTTCCTGCTCATCGGCTGGGGCATCAGCCCGGCGCTGGCGGCGGGGAACACCGTGGTCATCAAGCCTGCGGAGGATACGCCTCTCTCGGCGATCTACCTCGCTCATCTGGCCAAACATGCGGGCATTCCCGATGGCGTGATCAACGTCGTCACCGGCGCCGGCGAAACGACCGGCGCCGCGGTCGCTCAACATCCCGGCTTCAAGCGGATGAGCTTCACCGGCTCGCCTGAAGTGGGCCGGCTGATCGCGGAGGCGTGCGGTCGCAATCTCATTCCGGTGAAGCTCGAACTGGGCGGCAAGGGCGCCGCGGTGATCTTCGAGGATGTCGATATCAACGACACCGCCGACAAGCTCGCCGGGGCGATCACGTTCCACACCGGGCAGGTCTGCTGCGATGCGACGCGCTGGCTGGTGCATAAAAACATCTACGACAAGTTCATCGCCGCGGCGAGTGATCGGCTCAGCCGGGTGAAGGTCGGGTACCAGATGAGCGGCGCCTCGCAGATGGGGCCGGTCGTGAACGCGAAGCAGCGGCAGCGCGTGCTGGGCTATCTGGAGAAAGGCGTCGCCCAGGGGGCGAAGATGATTCTTGAAGGCGGCGAGGCGAAGATCGAAGGCAAGGGCGGCTATTACGTGAAGCCCGCCCTGCTCGCCGGCTCGCCGGACAACGTCGCCGCCCGCGAGGAAATCTTCGGCCCCGTCGCTTACATCACGCCGTTTGCCAGTGAGGATGAGGCGATCGCCCTGACCAACGCCACGGACTACGGGCTGGCCAACAGCGTCTGGTCCGGCGACCTTGGCCGGTGCGCCCGCGTGGCCGAGACGATGTGCGCAGGCAACTCCTGGATCAACGCCCACAACCTCTTCCCGCACGGCGTGCCCTACGGCGGGGTGAACAAAAGCGGCATGGGCGGCGGCGTCAACTCGGTGGAGACGCTCTTCGACTACTGGCGCAGCGTGAGCGTGGTGAGGCCGCTGTAGGTGAACATGATGATCATCAAGGGACACGTATCGCGTTTCAACGCCGCAGCCACCGCGATCGCGGTCGTCGGTGTCAATGTGGGCTTCGTCATCGCGGCTGCGTGGTTCTGCTTTGGGGATATTCGGATTACGAATGGCCCGCAGCAATCAAAGTATTTGCTGGCGGCGCTCTTCCTCGTCGTCCCGCTCATTCTGTTGCGCGAACTGCCACGCGCCGTCGTTTGGTTTGAGTTCGACGGCCGGCGGCTTCTCGCGCGCACCGCGTTTGCCCGTCGGGTGATTGATGTGCCGTTGCAGCGGATCGCATCGGCCAAGGCCCGCCGGACCAAGTATGGGCACACTCTCTATGAGGTTCGCCTCGACGACAAGAGTGTGCTGGTGTTCGGTCATGCGGGGCTGGCGAATGCGGACATGATCGGCGACACGCTTGTCAACCTCAAATCAACGAGCCGATAACGTGCGGCGCCCTTCGATCTTGCGATGAAGCGGCCATTCGATTTCAGCCCCAGGCCCGCGCATGACGATAAAGGAGACATGACCGACGCCGCCGCCATCAGTTCGTTTTCGCAGGCCCGCCTCGCCGCCGATGTGAACATCAAGGTCGCGGCGAAGGCCAAAAGCGTGGCCGAGCAACAAGGGGCGGCGGTGCTTTCACTTCTGGAATCGGCGGCAACATTGTCGCAATCGTTGGCCATCGAGCCGGGCAAGGGGCAGCGGCTGGATGTGACCGGCTAATCAGCTATCAGCTTTCAGCTATCAGCTATCAGCCAAAGGCAAACACACTGCCCCCTGCTACTGCCCCTGCCGCTGCTCCTGCTTCTGCCGCAGGCCGTTGATGATGGGAATATCCTTCCATGCAACTGATCCAACACGTCGGATACATCGGCATGGGCATCATGGGCTCCGCCATGGCGGCCAACCTGCTCAAGGCGGGGTTTCAGGTGACCGTCTGGAATCGCACCGCCGGCAAGTGCGATGCCCTGCGCGAGCAAGGCGCGAAGGTCGCCGCTTCGCCTGCCGATCTCGCGGCCATGTTGCCGCAGGTCATCTGCATCAATGTCAGTGACACGCCCGATGTGGAAGCGGTCATCTTCGGCGAGCAGGGCATCATCCACCATGCCAGTCCCGGACTGATCCTCATCGATCATTCCACCATCAGCCCGACCACCACCAAGACCATTGCCGCGCGACTGGCGCAGCGGAGCATCCGCTTCCTTGATGCTCCCGTTTCCGGCGGCGATGTCGGCGCCCGCAACGGCACGCTCTGCATCATGGTGGGCGGCCCCCCGGAAGTTTTCGATCACTGCCTGCCCCTGTTCAACGCCATGGGAAAAACCATCGTCCACCTGGGCGAGGCGGGCATGGGGCAGGTCTGCAAGGCCTGCAATCAGATCGCGGTGGTTTGCAATCTCATGGGCGTCTGCGAGGCGATGGCGCTCTCGCAACGGTGCGGCCTGGATGTGATGAAGATGATCGAAGTCGTCAGCGGCGGCGCGGGAGGCTCATGGCAACTGGCCAACCTTGGGCCGCGCATCGCGGCGGGAGACTTCGCACCGGGCTTCATGATCGACCTGGTGATCAAGGACCTGGCCATCGTCACCGACACCGCCGGGATGCTCAACCTGCCGTTGCAGGCGACCCGACTGGCCCAGTCGCTTTTCCATGCGGTCAAGTCCGACGCCTCCCTGAACGACGGCGGCAAACTGGGCACCCACGCCCTGGCCAAGGCGATCGATCGCAAGTAAGGAACGGGGCAAGCAGCCTGTTGAAGAGGTCAGAGGTCAGAGGTCAGAAGTCAGAGCGAAGCCGCAAGCGGCTGTGGGTTTCTTTCTGTCTCCTGTCTCCTGTCTCCTGTCTCCTGTTCCCTGTTTCCTGACCTCTTCAACGGGCTGATATGTCCGTTCGCCTTCACTTGACGGTCACTTTCACCGGCCGGACCCAGCCGTCGTGCAGTTGCTGGAAATGGTCCACGGATTTTTCGGTGTGCAGCGTGGCGTCGTTGACGATGATGCGGTAGTTGAATTCCAGCGGCGTGTCGGCCTTGAGCATCACGGCGGCATAGGCGCCGAAGCGTCCATAGTTGCGGGTGGAGTAAACGGTTTTGCCTTCATCGGTGCCGGGGTTTTTCGGGTGGTCGAAATGGGCCACCGCGTAAGGCTTGTCCTTGATGGCGAACCGGTTGACGACCCAGGCGCAGTCGGCCCAGACATCGTTCTTCTGCGCCTTCACGTCGGCGGGGTAGATGTAGGCGGCCTTGCTGGTTCCGACATCGCCGTGGGCGCGGAACTGGAAGCCTGCGTGCTGCGGGTCGCCATCGAGTTTCACATCGCCGCCGCCGCTGGTGAGTTTGAAGTGGAAGTCGAGAATGATGGCGCCCTTTGCGGGGTTCCAGGTGGTGACGGTGCGTTCCTCGGTGAGGATGGTTTTGTCTTCGCCGGTTTTCCAGTGGGCGATGGAGACGCTGCGGGCGATGACGTGGCCCAGGGTTTCGCGCCGGGGCACGAAGTTCTGATGCTTGATGGCGACGTTTCGGGTGCAGTGCCAGGTGTCGTAGGTTTTGCCTTCGAAGCCGGTCTTGGCCCAGCCCATGTAGAGGCCGCGGTGGTGCGGGAACTGCTTGCCGTCGATGCCCTGGGTGATGAAGCCGTTGCCGTGCATGTCGTAAATCTGGTGGAAGTGTTTGAAGGTTTCGACATGCTTGGCGGGATCGTATTGGAGCACATCGTGCCGCCAGATGAGTTGATCGCCCAGCTTCAGGTCGCGGGTGGCGTCGGCATCGACGATGGAAAACTTTGCAGGTTTTGCGGCAGTTTCCTTCGCCGGCTCCAACTTGTAGGTTTTGGATTCATCCTTCTTCAGGCTCGGCTCCACCCAGTGGAGAAGCACCTTGGAAACCTTGGCCTGTCCATCGTTCACCGGCTCCACCTGCACGGGGATGTTGCCGGGCACGAGCACCGCGCCGCTGTTCCTGAACGCGACGGCGTCCTCCTGCGTGATCTGCGCAGGCACGGCCAGCTCGACGGTCACCGGTGCGCCAATGCGATCAATCCCCGCGCCCTCGACCTGCAACGAAAGCGCAGCCGCGTGGACGGTCGTATGATTCATGCCGATGAAGGTGATCAGGACGATAAACGCAACAATCCGGGCGAGCGGGTTCCGCATGAGAAATCTCCGGCAAAATGAGGGCGATGTTCCGACACATTGCATGATGGACGGGTAATGTTACGTGTAACCTGCACGGTCTGCACGGCATTTTTCAGATGCCTCGTTTCATTCCTTCGTTCGCCAAGGCGAACGGCCAAATTGGAAATCATTCATGTTGATACGCGCTTTGCTTATTTCGTTTCTCATGACCGCCCCGTTGCTGGCGCAGGCGGGTGATCGCGGCCAGACCGACCAGCCGGAGGTTTGGAAGAAGATGACCGTGCCGCCGGGCGATCCGGTGCCTGCGGACAAGGCGCTTTCCACCTTCCGCATTGCTCCGGGCTTTCGTCTGGAGCTGGTGGCCCATGAGCCGATGGTGCAGACCCCGGTGGCGATGGCGTGGGACCCGGATGGCCGGCTGTGGGTGGTCGAGATGCGCGGGTACATGCCCAACGTCGATGGCAAAGGGGAGGATGTCCGCAACGGCCGCGTGTCGATCCTCGAAGACACCGACGGCGATGGCAGGATGGACAAATCGACCGTCTTCCTTGACGGCCTTCAGATGCCTCGCGCCATCATGCTCACGCATGGCGGGGCGATCATCTCCGAGCCGCCCATTCTCTGGTTCGCCCGCGACACCGACGGCGACGGCAAGGCGGATGAAAAGGTCGAAATCCTCAGAGGCTACGCCTCGCAAGGACCCGTCGAGCACACCGAGAACGGCCTGCTTCGCAACCTCGACAACTGGATCTACAACGCCAAGTCCTCCAAGCGCATGAAGCTTTCCTACGCCGACGGCAAACCTTCCCTGCTGGTGGAGACCAACTTCAGCCGCGGACAGTGGGGCATCACGCAGGACAACTACGGTCGTCTCTATCACAACGGCAACTCCAGCTACCTCCATGCGGACCTCATCCCCGCCGACTACCTCCGCCGCAATCCGCACTTCCCCATCACCACCGGGAGGAACATCGCCTCCGATCAGGCGGTGCATTCCATTCGCGTGAACCCCGGCGTCAATCGCGGTTACCAGGGCGGCACGCTCCGCGCCGATGGCCGGCTCAACCGCACCACCGCCACCTGCGGGCCGGGCGTCTATCGCGGCGATCAGTTCCCCGCCGAGTTTGTCAACCATTTCTTCATCCCCGAACCGGCGGGCAATGTCGTCTCCCACTTCGTCCCCATCGAAGGTGATGGCGCGCTCAAGACCAGTCACGTCCTCTATGACGATCCGCAGTGGAAGCAGCGCGAGTTCCTCGCCTCCACCGATGAACGCTTCCGTCCGGTCAACACCTACACCGGCCCCGACGGGGCGCTCTACATCGTCGATCTCTACCACGGCATCCTCCAGCACCGCATCTATGTCACCACCTATCTTCGCAAGCAGATCATCGAGCGCGGCCTGGAAAAACCGCTGCACATGGGCCGCATCTATCGCGTCGTCGCCGAGAAGCCGCGAGAGGGATGGAAGAAGGAAACGCCCAGCCTCGGCAAGGCCGGCAGCGCGGAGCTTGTGAAATATCTGGCCCATGCCAACGGCTGGCACCGCGACACCGCCCAGCAACTGCTCGTGGAGCGCAACGACGCTTCCGTGCGACCGGCGCTCAACGCGATGGCCACCGGCCACGCCGACCCGCTGGCGCGGCTTCATGCCTTGTGGACGCTCGAAGGCATGGGCGCAGGCAAAATCGACTTCCACACCATGACCTCCGCCTTGGAGACCGATGATGTGAAGGTCAAGACCCACGCCATGCGCATCAGCGAATCGCTGCTCAATCGCAGGCTCGAAGACCCTGCCGAGGAACCGGAGCAACTCGAACTGCTGGGCGCGGTGCTCGGCTTCACCGCCGACCCGCGTCATGAAGTGAGGCGGCAGGCGGCCTTCACGCTCTCCTCCGTCCGTCGCGGCGAGGCGACCCATGCTTTGCGGGCCCTGGCGGCAAGCGGCGCAGGCCACAACGAGATTCGAGAGGCGATTCTCTCGGGCCTGCATCAGCGCGAGCTGGAGTTCCTTCAGCGGTTGCTGGCCGATGAGACGTTCGCCAAATTCGACAGGGGCCGCGAGGCGCTGATCCGCGATCTGGCGGCTTGCGTCACCACGGAAAACAACAAGGCCCGCATTGAAAAGCTGGTCGATCTGGCCGGTGCGCAGACCGGCGCGACAAGCTGGCGCGGCAAGGCGATTCTGGAAGGGCTTGTGCGCGTGGCTTTCCCCGGCGGCCGGGCACCCAAGCCGCTCTATTACGACACCCAGCCACGCGGCATGGCGGAGCTTCTCCAACATCAGGACAAGGCCATCGCAACGCTGGCGACCAGGGCGGGTGGTTTCATCAAGTTCGGCGCGCCGCCCGCACCGGCGACACCGCCGACCCCGCTCACCGCGGCGCAGCAGAAGATGTTCGACACCGGCAAGATCATCTTCGGGCAGACCTGCGCTTCGTGTCACCAGGCCAGCGGTCTTGGCGAGGAAGGCAAGGCGCCGCCGCTGATCGATTCGCCTTACCTGCTCGGTTCGCCGAACGTGGCGATCCGCATCGTGCTTCAGGGCGTGACCGGGCCGATCACGGTGCATGGCCGGACTTACAACATGGAGATGCCCCCGCTCAAGGGCTTCACGGATGAGCAGATCGCCGCGCTCCTGACCTACGCCCGGCGCGAGTGGGAACACGCCGCGGACCCGATCGATGCCGCCACGGTCACGAAGGTGCGCGAAGCGACGAAGGACCGCGAGGCGGCGTGGACGGAGAAGGAACTGCTGAAGATCAAGTGATGCTTCTTGTGATACGAGCCGCGACTCAACGAGTCGCGGACGTGAACGGCCTGAAGGAGCGTCCTTTGCACGGTGGATGATCAGCGCCGGTCGCGCTTCGGCAGTTGATTTGCGTCGGGTGGCTGGGGCTGAGGCTTTGCGCAAGCCCCGGCCCGGCGACCATCGACTTTCAGTTGCTTCACCTTGCTTCGTGCGCCGGGCCGGGGCTTCGCGGACTCAGCCCCAGCCATCCGAAGCGGTTCCAGCCACCCGACGCCCATTCGCCGTCAATCGACCGTCGCCGCTCGACGGACGCTGTTCATCCATCGCGCGAAGAACACTCCTTCAGGCCGTTCACGTCCGCGACTCGTTGAGTCGCGGCTCACGCTGATCCCGAACTCAGGTTTGACACACCCTGCGGGCGATGCTCCTGAGAAAGATATGCCGATGCCCGGACTGGTCCGCAAGGATCGCTATACTTGTCCGCATGGCTGCCACGGTCACCGCATCTTCCGTCTCTCCGCCTGCCGATCCGCAACGTCAGTCGCTGCTTGAGGTGGAGAATCTGCGAACCTATTTCCCCGTCAAGCGCGGCCTGCTCAAGCGAACCGTCGGCCACGTCAAGGCCGTCGATGGCGTCAGCTTTGATGTGGGGCATGGCGAGACGCTGGGCCTCGTCGGCGAATCCGGCTGCGGCAAATCGACCGTCGGCCGGACCATTCTTCGGCTCATCCCCGCGACCACCGGGCAGGTCTGGTTTGACGGCCAATCCGTCTATGAAGCCGACCGCCATCAACTGCGTCAACTGCGAAGGCAGATGCAGATCATCTTTCAGGACCCCGTCGGTTCGCTGAACCCGCGCATGACCGTCGGACGCATCATCGGTGAACCGATCCACGTACACGGCCTGGCCACCGGCAGCGAACTCAACGATCGCGTCGCCTCGCTGCTTCAGCGCGTCGGACTCGAACCTGATTACGCCCAGCGATACCCCCACGAATTCTCCGGCGGACAGCGGCAGCGCATCGGCATCGCCCGGGCCCTTTCACTCAACCCGCGATTCATCGTCTGCGATGAGCCGGTCTCCGCGCTGGATGTTTCCATCCAGTCGCAGATCCTCAACCTGCTTTCCGACCTGAAGCAGGACCTTGGCCTTTCGTATCTCTTCATCGCCCACAATCTGGCGGTCGTCGAACACTTCTGCGATCGCGTCGCCGTGATGTACCTTGGCCGAATCGTCGAGCTGGCCAAACGCGATGCGATCTACAAGGAACCTCGCCATCCTTATACGCAGGCCCTGCTCTCGGCGGCGCCGATGCCCGACCCGGTGCGCAATCGCAAGCGCATCGTCATGACCGGCGAAGTGCCCAGCCCGCTGAATCCGCCCCCCGGCTGCGCGTTTCATCCGCGCTGCTACCTCACCCGCGAACTGGCCGCCGATTCCATCGGCGGCAAGGGCGGCGTCGGGACGAAATCCACCACGGTGGAAATCCAGGTGCAGGGCAGGGCCGTCCGCATCATGCGCCGCTGCACCGAGGAGCGGCCGGACCTGGCGCCTTCGATGAGCAACATGTCGCACTGCGCCGCCTGCTGGTACACCGATGACGCCGCCCGGCGCGGCGGCCCGGCGAGCAAGTGAAGCAACGCCATCGCCGGTTGACGGCCCGGTGCAAGCCGGGCCGTTTGACATCATTCAGAGCGCGCATTGAACCCCGCTTCAATGCACGCTCTCAGGAAATCTCACCGCATCCTTCTCAACCCACGAGTCACTCATGCTGACCTTTATTGTCGCCGTCTCCATCGCCCTGTCCATTTCCTTTTTATGCTCGGTATATGAAGCCGTCCTGCTGAGTCTTTCACCCGCGCAGGTGGCCGAACTGGATCGTCGCGGCGGGAAATCCGCGGGGGTCTGGACGAACTTCAAAACCAACATCGAAAAACCCATCGCCGTGATTCTCGTCTTCAACACCGCGGCCCACACCATCGGCGCCTCCGTCGCCGGCTTCGCGTTCAATGATGTCTTCGGAGACAAAAGCATCTGGATTTTCTCCCTCATCTTCACCTACGTGATGCTTCAGTTCACCGAGATTCTGCCCAAGACCCTGGGCGTCCGCTACAACTATTCCCTGGCCGCCCGGCTGGGACCGTCGTTGGTGATCGCCGTCAAGCTTCTTTCGCCGATCATCAAGCTGATCCACTGGATCAACCGCCCGTTCGAGGGTCGGCGCGGCGGGAACTCCGCGCCGGCGAACATCGATGAGATCACCGCCCTGGCCGGCCTGGCGCGGCTGTCGAACCAGATCAGCTCGCACCAGGAGCAGATCATCAAGACCGCCTCGCGCCTCAGCAGGACCAAGGTGCAGCAGGTGATGATCCCGGTGGAGCAGATTGTTTTCTTCAACTCGAAGATGACCCTGCCCGATGCGGTGATCGCCGCCCACATCGACGCCCACACGCGATTCCCCGTGTGCGAGGAAGGCAGCCCGCATCAGGTCGTCGGCTACGTGAACTTCAAGGAGATGATCTACAGCCTGCGCATGAACCCGAAGGACCCCAGTCTCAGGGGCATCATGCGACCGATGCACTTCACCGATCCCAAGACCCCCGTGGCCGACCTGCTGCGGTTCTTCGTCGATGAGCACGAACACATGGCCATCGTCCGCGACACCGCGGGCAGGACGCTGGGGCTGATCACGCTGGAGGACATCCTCGAAGAGATGCTCGGCGAAATGGAGGACGAGTTCGACCGCGTGCCGCACTACATCCACCCGCTCTCCAGCGGCATCTGGATCGTCGGCGGCGGCTCCCCGATGAGCGAGCTGGCCTCGCGCATCGGCAACTCGATCCCCCGCACGAAAATGAAAGTGACCGACTGGCTGACGGAAAAACTGGACCACCCGCCCAAGGCCGGCGATACGGTCCGCCTGGAGGACTGCGAGTTCCTCGTCCGCCGCACGAGAAGAGGGAAGGTGTTCGAGGCGACGGTGAATACGAATATCGGGGAAGGCGCGTAAAACATCGGCCAGGAGAGGCGCCGATCGAGGCCGCTGAGCGACCGGGTTGCAACAAGCCAAGCGACGGCGCATGCCGCGTGAAAAGGACATCCGTATGACCGATGGCGAACTCGAGCAGCTTCTGAATGACAGCGAATCCGATCGTGTGGAGCGCAAGGAATCCTTTTCCGATGGCGACAAGATCAGGCAGGCGGTCTGCGCTTTCGCCAACGACCTGCCGGGACACGGTTTGCCGGGCGTGCTCTTTGTCGGAGTGAACGACGAAGGGAAGCCGGTGGGGTTGTCTGTGACCGACCAACTGCTCCAGAATCTTGCCTCGATGCGAGGCGATGGAAACATTCTTCCGTTTCCGTCGCTGGATGTTCAGAAACGCCGCATCCATGAGTGCGATATCGCCGTGGTCATTGTGCATCCTTCGATCGCGCCGCCGGTGAGGTTCAAAGGTGCGGTTTGGATTCGATCGGGACCGCGCCGCGGCATCGCGAGTCCCGACGATGAACGTCGGCTCAATGAGAAACGCCGATTCCGGGACCTTCCCGCGGATGTCCGCCCGATCACGGATGCCCGGCTCGACGCGATCGACGACATGCTGTTCCGCCGCACCTATCTGCCGTCCGCCGTGGCGCCGGAAATCATCGAGCGGAACCATCGTTCCATCGAGGATCAACTCATCGCCTCGAAGTTCGCCCATCCCGGCCCGCCGGTGTGTCCTACGGCGCTGGGCATCCTCACGGTCGGATCGTCGCCTACGGACTGGATTCCCGGGGCATACATACAGTTCGTGCGATTTGACGGAACCGCGTTGAGCGATCCGGTGAAGAATCAAAAGGAGATAAGAGGCTCGCTTCCCGACCTCCTGTCCGAGGCCGATGATCTGCTCAAGAACAACATCCAGGCATCCGCGGATTTCACCACCGGCGCCGTTGAAGTCAGAACGCCGGATTACCCGGTCGTCGCTCTCCAGCAGATTCTCCGCAACGCGATACTTCATCGGACCTACGAGAACACCAACGCGCCCGTGCGCCTTTACTGGTTCAACGATCGGGTTGAAATGCAGAATCCCGGCGGTCCCTTTGGCCAGGTCACGAAGGTCAACTTCGGACGGCCCGGCTCAAATGACTACCGCAATCCGAATCTCGCGGCCGTCATGAAGGAACTTGGTTACGTGCAGCGATTCGGCGTGGGAATCGCGCTGGCGCGCAACGAAATGGAGAAGAACGGAAACCCGCCGCCCGAGTTTCAGGTCGAAGATTCCCATGTCGCCGTCATCTTGAGGAAAAAACCATGAGCATTCCGGTCATCGCATTCTTCAACAACAAGGGCGGCGTGGGGAAGACCTCGATGGTCTATCACCTGTCGTGGATGTTTTCTGACCGAGGACTGCGCGTGATCGCCGCGGACCTCGATCCGCAAAGCAACCTGACTGCCGCGTTTCTCGATGAGGATCGCCTCGAGCAGGTCATGCCCGGCAATGGCCATCCCCTCACGATCTTTGGCGCGATTCAGCCCCTTAAACAGGGTACCGGCGATATTGCCGATCCCCACGTCGAAATCGTCTCTGATCGCCTGGGCCTGATGCTCGGCGATATGGCTCTTTCAACCTTTGAAGACGACCTGTCGGAAGTGTGGCCCAAGTGTCTCGGTGGTGATGCGAGGGCTTTTCGGATCATGTCGGCTTTCTGGCGGCTTGTTCAGAAGGCCGGCGAAAAGCACAGAGCCGATGTCATTCTCATTGACCTTGGACCGAATCTCGGGGCAATCAACCGCGCCGCATTGATCGCCTCAGACTTCGTGGTCATCCCCTTGGGCCCCGATCTGTTCTCTCTTCAGGGGCTGCGTAACCTGGGTCCGGCTCTTCAAACCTGGCGAGAGGGATGGAAGAAGCGGCTTCAGGAGAACCCCCCCAAGGAACTGGCACTTCCCGCCGGCACCATCCAGCCCATCGGCTACATGGTTCTGCGCCACTCCATCCGCCTCGACCGACCCGTCAAAGCCTTTGAGCGGTGGATCGCAAGGATGCCATCGACCTATGCCCAAGCGGTTCTCGAACAAACGCCCGATCCGAATCTCACCATCGACGCCGACCCCAACTGCATCGCCAAGCTCAAGGATTACCGCAGTCTCATGCCGCTGGCTCAGGAAGCGCGCAAACCCATGTTCTTCCTCAAACCCGCCGACGGGGCGCTGGGTGCTCACACCTACGCCGTCACCGACGCTTACAAGGACTTCAAGTCCGTCGCCATCAAGATCGCGGGAAACGCCGGCCTCAAGGAGCTTTCGTGATTGATTGTCCCCCAGGTCATCGAATTCATATGGAGGACTGCGAGTTCCTCGTCCGCCGCACGAGAAGAGGGAAGGTGTTCGAGACGACGGTGAATACGAATGTGGAGGAAGGGTGACGAGTAACAAAACGAAGAAATTCAAGTCCCGGCAAGCGGGTCGATGACTGTAAGTCCATCGATATTTCTAAAGTCGGCTAAATTTCTGGTCGCAAGTGAATGACCAAAGACCAAAGCCGTTGCGGCGATAATTGAATCGCCTAGTTTCATTCTTTTTAGTTGCCGAAGACGCACAGCCTCGTCAATCACTTGGTCGGTGACCGGCAGCACTTGAGCCGCAGCGAAGAATGATTCGAGGATGGAACGACTGGGTTCCCACAACTGGTGGTAGCCCAGCACCTCCACTCGACTGATCGCCGAAACGACCGGCGACTCCTTCTCCAACAACTTTCGAATGACGCCATAAGCCGGCAGCGCGGAATAGATGATGATGTTGCTGTCAATGATCATTCTCGCCCCGGCAATGGCCGATCTTCACGTTCTTCGCGTTGCCATTGAACGGGATCCTCCGGCAGGCCGGTGTCCTGCATCTGCGCCAACCTCTCCATGATCTGTGCCATCCGCAAGCCACGCTCTTTTTTGGAAATATCATCTTCCTCAAGCAACCTCACCTGCGCGTGGATCGGCTGACCACCGCGCGCCTGTGCCGGCGGTTCGGTGGTCCACTCAATGCGATCATTGCGAATGATGACTTTGTAAACGTTTGGCATGATTCAAGTATAGCCCCGAAACATGCGGGGTTCCCGTCCGTCCAACGGGATGACGCGCGGCTATTCTTCGTCCGCCAAGGCGTACGGTTAAATCATCGCCGCCTCGCTCTGGCCGCGCTGCCACAGGTCGTGTACGCGGAAGGATTCGACCTGCTGCGGATAATCCGTCCGGCAATGCGTGCCCCGGGTTTCCTGCCGCCACTGTGCCGCCTGCGTGATCAGCGCGCCGACCATGAGCATGTTCTGCGTCTGCCAGCCGGTGAGGTCGTCGAAGATTTTGTCGAGCGTGTAGCGGGCCCAGAAGTCGAACATCTCCGACACTTCCGCCAGCCTGGGGCCTTCGCGCATGATGCCCACGTGTCGCCACATGACCGAGCGCAGGCTGCTGCGCACGTCGGCCAGGTCCAGTTCGCTGCGATCGCTGGGGCGGATGTCGGAGATCACCTTGGCCGGCGCGGTGGGGCCATTGGTGCACATCTCCGCGCAGACGCGGCCGGTGATCTCGCCATAGACCAGGCCTTCGAGCAGGCTGTTGGAAGCCAGGCGGTTGGCGCCATGCAGACCGGTTGCCGCCGCTTCACCGCAGGCATAAAGTCCGGCGATGTTGGTGCGTCCGTCCACATCGGTGCGCACCCCGCCGACCATGTAGTGAGCCGAGGGATGAACGGGGATCGGCATCCTGCCCGGGTCGATGTCGAACTTCTTCAAAAGCTGAAAAATCCCCGGAAAACGCTCGGCAAAACGCTGCGTGCCGATGTGGCGGCAGTCGAGGTAAACATGCGTGTGGTTCGTCTTGCCGATCTGCGCGAGAATTGCACGGCTGACGACGTCGCGCGGCGCCAGCTCCGCCATCTCGTGATACTCAGGCATGAAGCGTGTGCCGTTGCGATCGATGAGAAGCGCCCCTTCGCCGCGCACCGCTTCGGTGATGAGCGAGCGCGAGGCGCCGGCGATATAAAGCGTCGTGGGATGAAACTGCACGAACGCCATGTCCGCCAGCACCGCACCGGCGCGGTAGGCCATGGCGATGCCGTCACCGGTGGCGATGGGCGGATTGGTTGACTCGCGATAGACCTGCCCGCAGCCGCCGGTGGCGAGAATGGTGGCCTTGGCCCAGATGACCTGAAGGCCATACTTGGGGTGCCAGGTGATGGCCCCGACGCACCGGCCGCCGTTGCCCGTGCCGCCATCGAGAGTGACCAGATCGAGCACGAAGCATTCGCTGAAGGAGCGGATGCGATCGTTCGTTTTCATCTTGCGATGCATGGTGATGGCAAGCTCCCGGCCGGTCGCATCGCCATCGGCATGAAGAATCCTCGCCCGGCCATGCCCGCCTTCGCGGCCCAGAGCGATGGGGCCTTCTTCGGAATCAGGCCGCGCTTTGTCGAAGCGCATGCCCCAGTCGATCAGTTCCTTGATTCGTGCCGGTCCCTGCTCAACATTGATGCGAACGACCTGCTCATCGCAGAGTCCGGCCCCGGCGACGAGCGTGTCCTTCACATGCTGCTCGACCGTGTCCTCCTGATCGAGGACGCAGGCGATGCCGCCTTGCGCCCAGTAGGTGTTGGACTGTTCGATCTGGCCTTTGCTGGTGAGAATGACATCGGAGTGCTCCGCGGCGGCCAGCGCAGCCCGCATCCCCGCGACGCCCCCGCCGATCACCAGCACATCCGTGAAGATCTGCGACAACAACGTGGCACGGAAGGGAATCAGGTAACGTCGCTCGGAGAACACGGCATTCATAGGGGAAATGATAGGGGAAACCGCATCGGAGATTTGGCCGCCCGCCTCGGCGGAAAAGGAAGGGCGTGCGCCCGAGGTGTGAGAAGTTTGGGGTGGCTGGGGCTGAGGCTTTGCGAAGCCCCGGCCGGGGGAGCCGGGGCTTCGCAAAGCCTCAGCCCCAGCCACCAATATCTTGTCACCCAATATCTTGCCACAAAAGATGGGCACACCCAAAAGGAATCACTCCAATCTCGCCTCGCCGCTGAAGCCCACCGTCGGACGCGGCACAGCCGAATCGGTCATGATCTTGCGAATCTCCCCCGGCGGTTCGTACATCACCGTGCCGCTCACCTGGCAGTCCGCGCCTTTCACCTCGCGCCCCTGCGTCGCAAACACGGCCAGCAGCGTGACCATCTGCGTCGCCGGGCCTGCGTTGATGTCGGTGCGCCTGGCGGGAATCGACTTGTTGGGCAGGTCCTTGAAGGAGAACGTGCCGAACCCTTCGAGCGAAACGCGATAGTCGCATTCCACCAGCGGCAGCGGCACCGCGTTGTCGCTCTTGAGCTCCACCGTCACCATCACCTTGGCCGCATCGGCGGACTGTTCGACCAGGGCGATCGACGTCACCGAAGCCGTCGGCGAAACGATGCTCGTCGTGCAACCGGTCAGCGGCAGACCGGCCAGGATGGAAAGCAACAGCGTGAAAGGTTTCAAGATGAATGTCCTCATATGAATCGGCAGCCGAGGATAAGGCAATCCATGAAGCGGTGCCAATTCAGCCGCGACGTAACACGTCGCGGAGATGAACGGAAAGAAGGGTGGTCCGTTTCACGAAGGTTGCCAGGTGACAGCCCCCGAGTCGCGCGGCCGTGTTCGAGGTTTGTCATGCAAGGCGTGCGCGACCCTCCTTCAGGCTGTTCACGTCCGCGACGTGTTACGTCGCGGCTCGGCCTCGTCGAGTCGCGGCTGATTGGTTTACAGAAAAACAACCCCGTACCGGTCGCTGAGTTCCTTGAGCTTGACCGGATCGGGCGGCTGATCGACCGGAATGGCGGCCAGCTCGCGGATGAAGTTTTCGAAGCCCGATGGCCGGGTGATGACCAGGAGCTTGCCGGGGGTGGTCCCGATGTTGACGAAGCGGTGAGGCGTGTTCATCGGCGCGACGAGCACCGAGCCTTGCCCGGCCATGATGCGTCGCTCGCCCACGTGAAACACGAAGCTGCCTTCGAGCACGTAAAACGTCTCCTCTTCGCGCCGATGCAGATGCAGCGGCGGCCCTTCGTCGGGCATGGTTGTCGTCTCGGCCAGGGTGAACTCATGGTTCGTCTGCTCGCCGGTGATCTTGAAGGTGATGACATCCCCGCCCAGCACGCGGTGGGTGATGCCCTGCCCGGGGGCGACATAGATAGGGGCGTCAGTCATGGAAATCTCTCGAAGGTGGGTGGCCGCGCATGGCCCCGGCCTTGGCCGGGGAAATGACGCGATATTACCGTAACGCAGGGTCTGCGCATTTAGCCGTTCGCCTTGGCGAACGGAGAAAACTCCAAATGGCAAATCTCAAGTTCCAAACAAGCTCCAAAATGCGGAAAGGGAAATAACAAGGAATTCGGATCGGGCATGATTTTCGCTTTTTCCCCTTTGAAATTGGAGCTTGTTTGAATTTGGTGATTGCGATTTGTGATTTCAGGCCGCACGTCACCCGGGAATTAAACGGCCCTGCTCCCCCGGATATTTATGTTGACCTTCGGCCCGGTGAGATCGACAATGATGCAGGCTCGCTTCGGCTTCCTCTTTTTCAGGAGTCTGTCATGACCACCGAATCCCACGACTGTCCCGACTGCGGCGGCGTTTCGCGTCGCCAGTTCATCAAGTCCACGGCCCTCACCACCGCCGCCCTTGCCGGTGTCAGTGCAGGCCTCGTCCCCGCGACTGCCGCCGCTCCTGCCGCTGCCGCTGCTTCCACGAGCGAAACGCTTGTCGCCTCCTTCTACAAGACGCTCACCGAAGCGCAGAAGAAGGCGATCTGTTTCCCCTTCGATCACGAGCTTCGCAGCGCGGTGGACAACAACTGGCACATCACCAAGTCCCGCGTCGGCCGCGATTTTTCCGCCGAGCAGCAGGAGATGGTCAGGCAGATTTTCATCGGCTTGCACAGCGAGGAATATGCCCAGACGGTGGTGAAGCAGGTGGATCACGACTCGGGCGGCAGCGGCGGACTGAGCAAAAGCTCGATCGCGCTGTTCGGAGAACCAGGCGCCCCCGGAAGCCCCGGAAGCCCCGGAAGCCCCGGAAGCCCGAGCACCGGCAAGTTTCAGTTCGTTCTCACCGGACGCCACTGCACCCGCCGCTGCGATGGTGATTCGGTGGAAGGGGCGGCCTTTGGCGGGCCGATCTTCTACGGCCATGCCGCCGAGAGCTTCAACGAAAAACCGGATCACCCCGGCAATGTCTATTGGTACCAGGCCAAACGCGCCAACGAACTTTACCAGGCGCTCGACGGCAAACAGCGGGCCATCGCGCTTCGCACCGACCCCCGCGATGAAATCGGCAGCGACACCGTCAAACTCGCAGGCGCCCAAGGCAAACTCCACGGCCTGCCCGCCGCCGACATGAGCAAGGACCAGCGCGAACTGCTCCGCAAGGTGATGGCCGACGTGCTCGCCCCCTTCCGCAAGCAGGATGTCGAGGAATCGATGAAGCTCATCGAAGCCAACGACGGCTTCAACAAGCTCGCCATCGCCTACTACAAGAACATGGACATCGGCAAGGATGAAGTCTGGGATGTCTGGCAGATCGAAGGCCCGAACATGATGTGGTACTTCCGCGGCGCGCCGCATGTGCATGTCTGGGTCAACATCAAAGACAAGGCGTGAGGGAGGGGGAAAGGCACGAAGGCACGGAGGCACGAAGGGGCGTGGAGTGAGAATTGCAAAATGGCCATTGCAAAATGCAAAGTGACGGACTGTGGCGGTCTTTCACATTTTGCAATTTGCATTTTGCAATGGTTATTTTGCAATTCCCCTGCCTTCCCCTGCCTTCCCCTGCCTTTCCCTCCGTGCCTTCGTGCCTTCTTACCTTCTTACCTTCTTGCCTTACAGATCAACTTCTATACCTCGATGCGCGGATCGACCCAGGCGTAAGCCACATCGACGATGAGGTTGAAGACGATGAGCATGGTCGAGTAGATCAGCACCAGGCCCAGGGTGAGGAAGCGGTCGGCATTGAGGACGGAGTTGACGAAGTGTTCGCCCAGGCCGGGGATGGCGAAGACGCGCTCGATGACGAAGGAGCCGGTCATGGTGGTGGCGGCTGCGGGCCCCAGGAAGGAGAGCACGGGGAGGAAGGCGACCTTCATCGCGTGGTTGATCAGGGCCGAGTGTTTGCTCAGGCCCTTGGCGCGGGCGGTGCGGACGAAGTCGCTGGACATGACATCGGCAAGTCCCAGCCGCGTGAGCCTGGCGATGTAGGCCGCCGGCGCCGCGCCCAGCGCCATCGCGGGCAGCGCCATGTGCATCGGCGTGCCCCAGCCGCTGATGGGGAATATCTGAATCAACCCGGCGAAGAGCGTCAGCAGAATCGAAGCGGTTACGAAGCTGGGCAGGCTCACCCCGATGAGGGCGATGACCAGGCTGCCGAAGTCCAGCGGCGACCCTGGCCGCAGGGCGCCGAGGATGCCCGCGCCCAGCCCCACGATCAGGGCGAAGATCAGCGCGAAGACGCCCAGCGCCGCCGACACCGGCAACCCCTGCCTGATGAGCTGCGTCACCGAGAGATCGCGGTAATGCAGCGATTCGCCGAAGTCGAACTTCGTGACGACATCCTTCACATACTTGGTGGCGAAGGCGGCGGGGTTGCGAAAGTTGTACCGCTCCTCGAGCCGGCGCAGCGTTTCCTGATCCATCGGACGATCGGGGTTCTTGTCGAACGGATTGCCCGGCGTCATCATGAGCAGCGAAAACGTCACCAGAAAAATCACCGCCAGAATCAACGGCAACTGAAACAGTCGTGAAACAATCAATCGAGCCATGAGTATCTCGGCAGCGGAAACATATTTAGCCGTTCGCCTCGGCGAACGACGATGAACGGAAGGCCAGGCACGAAGACGCGGAATGTCGGACCAATCCAAAATCCGAAATCTGACGGCTTCAACAGCGGCCCATGCCGCTAAATCCGAAATCTCATTGGATTCGTCATCACCGGCGGTCGCCGATATGCTAACACGTTCACACACCCACGAAGAAAGGCAATCATGGCGACGACCCAGGAAATTCTCGATGCAGCCAAGAGCCTCGGCCAGCTCATCTCCACCCATCCCGCCGCCAGGCGGATGGACGACCTGATGAAGAAGCTCCAGAACGACCGCGAAGCCCAGCGGGCCCTCACCGACTTCAACCGTCACATGCAGATGCTCTCGCAGAAAGAGCAGACCGGCAGGCCGATCGAAGTCGAGGACAAGCGAAAGATGGACCAGTTCCAGGCCGCGGTGGCGCAGAACCTGGTGCTGCGCGAAATGCAGATGGCCCAGATGGATTACCTCGACCTGATGCGGCAGATCGATGACCTGATCAACGGCGCCGAGGGCGAAGGCGCAACGGGCGCAGCCCCGGCGGCGGCGGCCTCCCCGATCATCACGGGTTGAATACACAGGCACGCGAGCTTCAAGCTCGCGTGCCTTGGGTTCACGAACTTATTTTCCGCCTGCATGAAGCTGGGCGATCACCTTTCCACGATCGGTGGCGCCGAACAGCGCCGATGCGGTCACCAGCGTGTCCGCCCCGGCTTCGACGGCCTGTGCCACCGTGACCGGGCTGATCCCGCCGTCCATCTCCAGCCGCGTCTTCGCTCCGATGCGCGAGCGCAGCCAGCGCACCTTGTCGAGCACCTGCGGCATGAACGCCTGCCCGGACCGGCCGGGGTTCACGCTCATCACCAGCACCAGTTCCAACCGATCGAGATGGGGGGCCAGCCCGTCGGGCGCGGTGGGCGGGTTGATCACCATGCCCGCGTGCATGCCCGCCTTGTGAATGCGATCGATCAGGGCGGCGGCATCCTCGCCCTGCTCGCGCATCGGCCTGCTCACCTCCAGATGAAACGAAAACAGATTCGCGCCGGCGGCGGCGAACATCTCAACGTAATCGGAAGGCCTTTCGACCATCAGATGCACATCGAGACAGGTGTCGGGAAAATGGTTGCGCAGCCCGCGAATCATGTCCGCACCCATCGTCAGATTGGGCACGAAGTGGCCATCCATGACATCGATGTGCAGCAGGTCCGCCCCCAGGTCCAGCACCTGTCGGCAGTCGTCCGCCATGCGGCCGAAATCAGCCGAGAGAATCGAGGCGGCAACGAGGGGACGTGATGGCGGGGTGGTGATGTCGAGCATGATGATGATCTTAACTGCATCCGCTTAAGACAATGCAGCATCGTCCTGTGAATGTGATGGTGCAGTGAAACGATCGCCCCTTGGCCCTCAGGGCCGGCGCATATGGGAGGGCGAAGCTCCCGATTCCGGGGGTGAGCCGTTCT
>CAZYPK010000053.1:0-28936 GCA_964649195.1 uncultured Phycisphaeraceae bacterium | reverse complement strand
GCGAAGCCCCGGCAAGGGGAGCCGGGGCTTCGCAGAGCCTCAGCCCCAGCCACCCGGCGCAGTGATCAAAGCGAAATGAACCATCACGCGCTTCGTTCGCCTAGGCGAACGGCTAAAGACGGGCCGCATGTATGATCACCGCCGATGAACGCAACGCTGCTGCAAATCCTCGAATATCTGCTTTCGCCGATCGCGGCGGCGCTGACGCTGATCATCTTCCTCCTGCGCGGCCACCTGCGGCCCTCGCATTTTGATCGCATCGAACCGCGCGTCACACCGCTTCGATTTCTCGATCTCTTCATCGGCTTCTGGATTCTGCTGGCCGGCGTGGCGCTGCTCTTTTCGCCGCTGCTGGAACTGGCGGGATATGGTGAGGCGCCCGCACCCGATGCACCGACGGACCCGATGCGACTGGCGATCACCGCGCTGCTGGGGCAACTCGCCACGCAGTTGCCGGTGGCGCTTTTCATCTGTTACAGGCTCGCCGGTGTGCCGGGGAGTTTTACCTCTTTCGGTTTCACAAAGCCGCATGGCCCCGTTCTCCTCGCCGGCCTGCTCGCCTTTCTCGCCGCCATGCCGATGGTCACGGGCGCCTCATCGCTGATGGGGGAACTCAGCCGCCGGCTGGAGATGGAGACGCCCACGGTGGCGCACGAACTGCTCAAGGCGCTGCTCGAATCGGAGGATGGCGTCGCCAAAGGTTTGATCATTCTCTCCGCCGTCGTCATCGCCCCGCTGCTCGAAGAGGTGATCTTCCGCGGCCTCGTGCAATCGGCCTTGCTCGACCTGCTCGGAACAGCCCGGCGATGGCTGATCATCATCATCGCCGGCGCCCTCTTTTCGCTCATCCATATGCAGGGCGTCAGTTGGCACGCGCTGCCCGGCCTGTTCATCCTCGGCCTGATCCTCGGCTGGCTCTACGAAACCCACCGCTCGCTGTGGCCCTGCATCATCGTGCATGTGCTGTTCAACGCCGCCAACGTCGGGCTGGGAATGTTGCAAACCTGAGCTTCGGCTAAGCCCCGCCCGGAAGGGCGCGGGCCAAGGGGCGTTCGATTCGCGGCCCGTTGACGAACCACAACTCGATTGTCGGTCTGATTCATCTTTCAGACTCTTGATCCTCTGTTCATTGGACACGCTTTGGCCCGCGCTCTTCCGGGCGGGGCTTAGCCGAAACTCAGGTTTCCGGATCGCATCTCCTGATTTCGTGGTTTTATACGGCATTGATCCGATGGAACAGTCGGCAATCACTTCCCCTTGTTCGCGGACAACACAACATTCGTCATCAGGCGGACCGAACTTTCGTGACTGTATCCCATCAGTTGCCACTGGCGTATGCCCATCACGCCCGTGGTCAGGTCTTCGTGGGAGAACAGTATTCCGGGCGAGCCATTGACCAGCATTCCGCTCAGTCGCGGCGACGGGCCCGGCTTCATGACCTGGGCGGTGCGCCAGCGCCAGTCGATCTGGGAACAGTTGTATCCGTTGGCGAGGCCTTCCCCGCTGATGATGTTGTAGCTTCGGCCAAGCGGGCCGGCCGTCTTGCCCAGGGCCTGGGAGAGCTGGTCCTCCACGGCCAGTGAGAATTGCCCGAGGCCGCCGACGGTTTCAATCAGTATGGTTCCGCCATTCTCCGTATATTGTTTGATCGCACCAATCTGCTCGGCGCTGAGCTTGATCGGGTCGGTGCCGGCCAGGTGAATCAGTTTCAGTTTGCTGCTTCCCAGGTCCGCAAGATCGACATCCTGCGTCCTGATCGAAAGTCCGGTGCGATTGAAGAACGAATGGCCCAATCGTTCCCAGCTCAGCGCCTCGGGACGCCAGTTGCCGACATACTTTGCCCGGCCGACCGTCACGTCACCTTCGGACTTGCGATTGCTGCGCGGCTCGAACGCCGGCACGAGTCGATTGCGCAGCTCGCCCTTGTTGGTGGCGACGCTGAACAGATTCATCGCCAGCTCCCAGTTGGGGCCTTTCTGTTTCGCATCCGCCTGCCACTGGTAGCCGACATCGCTGCCCAGCATCAGGATCAACTCGCGGGCGCCGTTGGAAACGCCGGCGATGTTCAGCCGTTCGGGTTGCTCGATGCGATGCAGGGCGGTGAAAAGCGGATGTTGTTTGGGGAGCGTTCTCCATTGGTGTTCGGGATAGAACTCCGCCGCGAGTTTTTTGACGGAGTTGGCGAAGGCCGGCCCGCTCTTCTCGTGCGGATTGCAGACGAGCATGCCGCCCTGATCCATATATTTCTTGAGGTTCTTCTTTTGCCGGTCGGTGAGTTTCAGTTCTTCCGGCAACGAGAGGTAGGAGAGCGGCGCCTGGAGCCAGTCATCGGGGTCCTTGTCCAGGGGGACGATCTGCCAGTTGACCTCTGATTCCCGGCGGTGGGATATATGGTTCGTCAGGAAGAACATGTCATTGGGATGTTGATTCCACTTGAGGTCGGGCACTTGAATCTTGTTGGCCCATACCGGGACCCGGCCACGCGCCAGAAACATGAGGGCGAAGGCGGAGTCGGCCACCTGCATGCTTCCGTTGACATTGCCGTCGGGTGATTTCATGACTTTCTCCACGATCTGCGCGGCACATTCGCGGAACCAGTCCTTGCCGTTGAGCGTGGAGGTGCCGCCGGCCAGTGCGGCCCGCTCGAGGCAGACGGTGTAGTAGATGTCATAGTTGCGGCGGTCGCTGTTGTTGCCCACGCAGCGGATGCCGTCGAACTTCCTGTCGAGCCATTGGATTCCCTTGTCGATGGCCTTGGTGATCTTCGGGTCCGGCGTGTGCATCGTTCGGTGCAGGCCTTGCTGGGCGATGATCAGACAGGTGACCCCTGCCGCGGTCATCGACCCGTAGGCGTCCTCCAGCCCTGCGGCGTTGTCCTTGTATCCCCATCCGCCATCGGCGCCCTGGGCGCGAAGCCAATAGTCGGACATCTGCTGAAAGACCAGGTAGGGCAGTTGCACATCGCGCTTGAGCGCCTCCCAGATGGCCAGGTGTCCGTATTGGGTGATGCTGTTGTCGTAATAGACAGGCGCCTTGCGTTTGCCGGTGGCGGCATCAATGTTGTTTTCCAGTTCGCCGACGACCGGGTGTGGAAAGGTCAGGTCCGTGTTGGATACATTCATCAGCCAGTCCACATCGGCCTTGAGATTCGGAAGGTATTCATCGGGCAGATGGGCCCAGATGTGGACGCGGAACGATCGTGAATAGCAGCCGGGCATCGGCTCGGTGCGCAGGTATTTCATCGTCGGCGCCAGGGCGGGATTCTGCGGCGTCTCGCCGGCGTAGAGCAGCGCGAGCGTCACCAGGGCGGTGGCGCCGCCCTTGTTGGGTATTTCGTGCCCCGCCCTGTATGAATAGAGATGCTCCCACGTGCCCTGGGCGTTCATGTTCTTGTAGAAATACTGCTTCAGTTTGTTGATGGCCCGCTGAATCTCCTCATCCGTGACCTTCGCCCGGGCGGAGCCGGCGAACAGCACGACCATGATCAATGAAACAGCGATCCAATGTTGTCGCAACATGGCGGCTCCCTTGGTGAAGTTGATACTGACACAAGCCGAGACCGGACACCGGCGGCGGACGGCGCATCCATGCCCCGATGTTGTCCCACTTGAATAAGTGAGAAAGTAACACATCGTCCTATCGACTGAAAATATTGCAATTGGGCCGACACGCGGCGCCAGGACCGTTTAATTGTTGGTTGATGTGCGGCCTGAAATCACAAATGGCAATCGCCAAATCTCAAACAATCTCCAATTCCAAAGGCCATCCAATACTCCGTTCGCCAAGGCGAACGGCTAAATGCGTTTGCCCTGCACGGCCCAGGTGTTGTCTTGCTCTTTCATCGACAGGCTTTACGATTGGATCATGAACGCAACCCTCATGGCCGGCATTCCGCAGTCGAATTACTCGCTCTATCGCAGGCTGCGGTTCAGCGTGGGCGATCCCGCTGCGATTCTGGAGTTCGCATCGCTTGATGAAAAGAAACAGTCGCTGCTGATCATCCGCGACATCGAGATGGAACGTGCCCGCAAGCAGGCGCGGGCCGATGTCGTGCATTGCCCGGCTGACTTCGAGCCGGCAGGCGGGTTGTCCGGCGATCGGGAGACGGCCACGGCGCAGGCGGTCGCGGAGTGTCTGCGGCAACGCAAGGTTCCGAGCATCACCGCCGATCGCACCTTGCCTTTGATCTTCGCCCATGAGTTGAAGAAGGCCGGCATCGAGGTGGTCTGCGATCCCGACATGGGCGTGCTCGATCGGCGAATGAAGGACACGCAGGAAATCCAGTGGCTGCGCGAGGCGCAGGCGGCCACCGAAGCGGCGATGCGCATGGCCTGCGAGATGATCGCCCGTTCAACGGCGCGGCATGATGGCGTGCTCATGCACGAACGAGCGCCGCTCACCAGCGAGCGCGTGCGCAGCGCCATCGACATCTTTCTTCTCGAACGCGGCTACGCCAACCCGATGAGCATCATCGCCGGCGGCCCCGTCGGCGGCGACTGCCACGACCACGGCCACGGCGAGCTGCGCACCGGCGAACCCGTCATCGTCGATATTTTCCCCAGAAACCGCGCGACTTTCTACAACGGCGACTGCACCCGCACGGTGGTGCATGGCGACATCAGCGACACGCTCAAGCGCATGCACGCGGCCGTGGTCCAAGCGAAAGCCGCCGCGATTGCCGCCGTGCGCGCGGGGGTGACCGGTGAAGCGGTACACGAGGCGACCGCGGCCGTCATCCGCAAACATGGTTACGCGATGGGCCTGCCTCCCGCTGATGCACCCGTCACGCACTGCGCCATGACGCATGGCACCGGCCACGGCATCGGGCTGGATGTTCACGAGCCTCCGCTGCTGGCCAGGGGCGGCCCGCCGCTGCTGGTGGGTGATGCGGTCACCATTGAGCCGGGCCTTTACTCCAAGGCGATCGGCGGCATCCGCGTGGAGGACATGGTCATCGTCACCGAACACGGCTGCGAGAATCTCAACGAGCTGCCTGAAGGTCTTTCGTGGTGAGTGAAACCTGAATCACCGGCGCATGTCGTGAACCATTGCTACGCCGATGAAGAAGGGGGAGCGAAGCCGCGAGCGGCTTGGGCGTGCGGTGATTCGGGAATTTTCTCCGTTCGCGGAGGTGAACAACTCCCTTTTGTTTGAACCTGCAAAATTTGCCGGGGCGATCGGGCATCGCTTAAAAGGGTGGTCGTCGCAACTCTGGACGGGCTGCGAAACATTCTTTTTCAGGGAGCATTTGATGACCAAGGCGATTTCACATCGTGCGCTGTCGTTGCGCTTCTGCCTGTTGATCGCGTTCATGTTCGGGACAGGTTCGCTTTCTCCGACAGCCGGCGCGGATGAATCCGTCGCGCCCCCGGCCCCGGGGGCGCCGGCCGAGGTTGAGCCTGTTGCCGGAACAGCGGAGGGTGATGCGGACAACCCCATCATCGTCACCGCCTCGCGCTCGGCGCAGCCGGCCTTCAAGTCGCCGTTCACCATCGAATACGTCGGCGAGCAGGAACTGCACGACCGCGCCTACCGCTCGCTCTCCGAAGCCCTCGCCTACACGCCAGGCGTCATGGTGCAGCGCACCGGCCCCGGACAATCATCCCCCTTCATGCGGGGCTTCACCGGTTTCCGCACGCTCTTCCTCATCGACGGCATCCGCCTGAACAACTCCGTCTTCCGCGACGGTCCCAACCAATACTGGTCCACCGTCGATATCCATTCCGTCGGACATCTGGAGCTGGTGAAAGGCCCAAGCTCCGTGCTCTACGGATCGGACGCCATCGGCGGCACGCTCAACGCCATCACCAAGTCGCCGCACACCTACGGCACGGGCGTCAATGTGGAATCCTCCGTCTATTACCGCGTCTCCTCCGCCGAGAAGTCGCACACCATCCACGCCGAGACCAGCCTGACCGTCGATGAGACCTTCGGCTTCCACTTCGGGGCGACCGGCCAGTGGTTCGGCGACACCCGCGGAGGCCACGGCACCGGCAAGATGGATGACACCGGCTACGACGAGTGGGATGCCGACTTCAAGGGCGAGTATTTCTTCAATCCCGACACGCGCCTCGTCTTCGCCTATCAGCGCGTGCAGCAGAACAACGTCCCCCGCTGGCACTCGACCACTTTTTCCAAGAGCTTCGAGGGGACCGCGCTGGGCACCGATGTGCAGCGCGACCTCGATCAGAACCGGGAGCTTTTTTACATTCAACTGCATGCCGAGAATGTGCAGGACATGTTCTTCGACAAGCTGAGCACCGGCATCTCCTGGCATGAGCAGGATGAAGTGGAGCATCGCATCGTCGGCGCCAGCGATCGCCGGGCGGGATTCGAGGTCGGCACCTTCGGCTTCTTTCTTCACATGGAAACACCCACGCCCATCGGCCGGCTGGCCTACGGTCTGGAGTATTACCACGACAACGTGAACAGCTTCGAACGCCGATCCAACGTCACCGGCAGCTTCATTCAAGGTCCCGTCGGCGATGATTCCTCCTACGACATCCTGGGCATCTACCTTCAGGACACCATCCCGCTGACGGACCGTTTGGATGTCGTTCTGGGCGGACGATACACCTACGCCAAGCTCGATGCCGGCCGCGTCATCGGCGATCCCAACCAACCCGTCACCGGGCCGGTCATCAGCCTGGATGATGAATACTCCGCCTTCGTCGCCTCGGCCCGCGCGATCTACAGCATCATTCCCGACAAGGTCAACATCTTCGGCGGCGTCTCCCAGGGCTTCCGCGCCCCCAATCTTTCGGATGTCTCCTCCAACCGAACCTCCGGATCGGGCGTGCTCGAAATCCCCGCGCTGGGTCTCGATCCCGAATACTACATCAGCTTCGAGCTGGGCCTGAAAGTCCGCGAGCAGAACTGGGGCGGACAGGTCGCCTATTTCTACACCATCATCGACGACATGATCATCCGCACCCCCACCGGCCAGATCGACGGCGGCAGCGGCAACCAGATCGTGCAGGCCACCAACTCCGGCGACGGTTTCGTTCACGGCGTCGAACTCGAAGCCTGGTGGCGGTTCCACCCCAACTTCACCCTCTTCGGCAACGTCGCCTGGGTGGAAAGCCGCGTGGACGCCTTCAGCGATCTGACCGACCCCACTTCCGGTTTCGAGGACACGCTCACCCGCACGATGCCTCTGACCGGCCTGATCGGTCTGCGGTTCGACTCGACCGACCGCAAATGGTGGGTCGAAGGCACGGTGCAGATGGTGGACAACGCCAACATGCTGTCGCTGGGCGACATGGCCGACACGCAGCGCATTCCGCCGGGCGGCCATGAGAGCTACGGCGTCGCTTCAATCCGCGGCGGCATCCGCATCACGCCCGATGTCACGCTCACGGCGGCGGTCGAGAACATCACCAACGAAGACTACCGCGTACACGGCTCGGGCGTGAATCAGCCGGGACGGAACTTCGTGCTGGGCGTGGAGATCAAGTTCTGATGGTCGTTGGCCATCATCACGGCGGGTGGCTGGGACTGAGATGGATGGCTGAGTCCGTGATGGGTGGCTGGGGCTGAGATGGGTGGCTGGGGCTGAGTCCGCGAAGCCCCGGCCAAGATGCGCGAAGCAAAGTGGTGCAACTGAAAGTCGATGGTCGTCGGGCCGGGGCTTGCGCGGAGCCTTCAGCCCCAGCCACCCAAAGCAAACCCACCCGAAGCAAACCCTCGCCGCGAAAAAAGCAATCTACCCCCGGACCCGCGGCATGTTGTGGACCACATGCTGCGGGTTCTTTTTTTACGGATTCAGAGCCGCGACTCAACGAGTCGCGGACGTCAGCGACATGAAGGAGGATACTTCGCGCAAGGGATGGACAGCCTCGAAAACGCCTCGTTACTGCCGCTGACCGATCGAATTTCAAGATCAACCGCGCGGTATCACGCCCCTTCATCCCGTTTGCGTCCGCGACGTGTTACGTCGCGGCTCCAGACTGCCCCAGAACCCAGGTTTGCTATGATTCGCCGCATGCCGCAGCAACTGACCGATGAACAGGTTCGCCACGTCGCCAAACTCAGCAGGCTCCGGCTCAGCGATGCCCAGGTGCATCACTTTGCCGGCCAGCTTTCGCGAGTGCTGGATTACATCTCCAAGCTCAACGAGTTGAATGTCGATGATGTCGAGCCGATGGCCCATCCGTTCGACGTGACCAACGTGCTGCGCGAGGATGTCGAGCAGCCGGGCCTGAGCGTGGAAGCGGCACTGGCGAACGCTCCGAAACAGATGTCGCCGTTTTTCGAAGTGCCCAAGGTGATAAGTTCTGAGTTCTGAGTTCCGAGTTCTGAGTTGGAGCGATTTCGGATTTGGGATTTCGGATTTGGGTTGCTTGTTTGCCATTTGAGATTTCAAATTTGAGATTTGGTTTGCTTGTTTGTGATTTGAAATTTGAGATTTGAAATTTCAGATTCTTTCCTGCTCCTGCCACTGCCACTGCCTCTGTCCTTATGCAACTCACCGACTACAACCTGATTGAACTTCGTGATGCGATTGCATCGAAGCGTGTTTCCGCCGTGGAAGCGGTGCGGGCTTATCTGGGTCGCATTGCGGAGCTGGATGGGTCGCTGCATTGTTATCTGGAGACGTTTGCGGATCGGGCGGTCGCTCGCGCCGCGGAGGTGGATGCGGGGCGCATCACGGGTCTGCTGGCCGGCGTGCCGGTGTCGATCAAGGACAACCTGTGCACCGATCAGGGACACACGACTTGCTCGTCGAGGATGCTGGCGAATTTCAAGTCGCCTTACAGCGCGACGGTGATTCGCAGGCTTGAGGCGGCGGGGGCGATCGTGTTGGGCAAGACCAATCTCGATGAGTTTGCGATGGGTTCATCGACGGAAAATTCCGCGATGGGCGCCACGAAGAATCCGTGGGATCCGTCGCGTGTGCCTGGCGGCTCCTCGGGCGGCAGCGCGGCGGCCGTCGCAGCGAAACTTTGCGCGGGCTCGCTGGGTTCGGACACAGGCGGCTCGATCCGCCAGCCCGCGGCTTACTGCGGGGTCGTGGGCATCAAGCCGACGTATGGCCGGGTCTCGCGCCACGGCCTGGTCGCCTATGGTTCGAGCCTCGATCAGGTCGGGCCGATCACGCACACCGTCGCGGATGCGGCGTTGCTGCTTCAGATCATCGCCGGTCACGATCCGCTCGATTCGACATGCGCCACGCTGCCGGTGCCTGAATACGCGGCGACGGTGAACGAGCCGATCACGGGCCTGCGCATCGGCATCGCCAGGCAGTACCTCTCCGATGCGAATGATCCCACGATGGCGCAGGCGGTGAACCTGGCGATCGATCTTTACAAAGCAGCCGGCGCGACCATGGTTGAAGTCGATCTGCCTCACACCGAGTACGGCATTCCGACGTATTACATCGTGGCCCCCGCCGAGGCTTCGAGCAATCTCGCGCGGTACGACGGCGTGCATTACGGGCATCGCGCGGCACAGGCCGATGATCTTTTTGATCTATACGCACGCAGCAGGGCGGAAGGCTTTGGCGATGAAGTGAAGCGTCGCATCATGCTGGGCAACTACGTGCTCTCGAGCGGGTACTACGATGCGTATTACACCAAGGCGCTGAAGGTTCGCAGGCTGATCAAGAATGATTTCGATGTCGCGTTCACTCCCGGGCCAAAAGGCTGCGATGCGATTCTCTGTCCGCCGACGACCGGGCCTGCGTTTCGCTTCGGCGACAGCGGCGATGATCCGCTGAAGATGTACCTCGAGGATATTTACACGGTGACGGCCAACCTGGCGGGGATTCCGGGGATCGTGGTGCCGTTTATCCGCACGGAAGTGGAAGGCAAGGCGCTGCCGCTGGGGATTCAGTTGCTGGGGCCGGTGTATCAGGAGGAAAAATTGCTGCGCATCGCGCGGATGCTGGAAAACGCGGCGGGGTTCGTGCGGTTGTGATCTTTTGAAAGGGAACGGGGGACAGGAGCAGGAGATTCATAGCCGCAGCGTCCTCGCTGCGCGTTTGCGGGACAGGGAACAAAGGCAATTGGTTATTATTTATTTGTTATTGCTTATTTCTTATTGAAGAGCCCGCAGACGCGCAGCGAGGACGCTGCGGCTATGAATCTCCTGCTCCTGCCACTGCCCCTGCTCCTGTCTCCCTTCGCTCGTTATACTGGCGCGCAAGGAGGCCTTTCGCATGGCTAAGTCCAATGACAAGATTTTCGTCGGGGTCGATCTGGGCGGCACCAACGTCTCCGCAGGCGTCTGTGATGCGAAGAACAACGTGCTTGCCCGCGAGAAAAAAAAGACCAAAGCCGAGGAAGGCGGCGGGGCGGTGATCGAGCGCATCTGCAAGGTCGTTCAGGAGGCGCTGGGCAAGACGGGCCTGTCGCTGACCGACATCGGCGGCGTGGGCATCGGCGCTCCCGGTGCGGTCGATATCAACAAGGGCACGGTGCTCAACGCGGTCAACCTGCGCTGGAAGGATTTTCCCCTGGCGGCCGAGCTCAAGAGCAAACTCAAGGTGCCGGTGACGGTGGATAATGATGTGAACGTCGGCACGTGGGGCGAGCATGTGGCCGGGGCGGCGAAGGATCACGATGATTTGCTGGGCATCTTCGTGGGCACGGGCATCGGCGGCGGGCTGATCATCGGCGGCAAGCTTTATCACGGCCACTACTTCACCGCCGGCGAAATCGGCCACACCATCCTCTTCGGCGACGCCCCCCTGGGCATCCGCACGCTCGAAAACCGCGCCAGCAGAACGGCCGTCGTCAATCAGCTCAAGGAGCTGATCCTCGCCAACCACGAAAGCAAGATCACCAGACTCGTCGATGGCAGGCTCGATGACATCCGCTCCAGCGTGCTCGCCAAGGCGATCAAGGAGGATGACAAACTCACCATCGAAGTCGCCAGGCAGTCGGCCCGTTACGTCGGCATCGCCATCGCCAACACGATCACGCTGCTGAGCCTGCCCTGTGCCGTGGTGGGCGGCGGGGCGATGGAGGCGATGGGGGAGCCGTACCTCAAATGGATTCGGCAATCGTTCGAGGAACACGTTTTCCCCGAAAAACTGCGAAGCGCCAGGATCATCCAAAGCTCGCTGGGCGACGATGCAGGCGTCGTCGGCGCCGCCCACCTGGCCCGGCTCCGGCTCTCCTGATTTACCCGCATCGGGACGTTTTTTTGCGGAATGGGGTGTTTTTCCTCTTGACGAGACGGGCAAGATAGGGTTTGATAAGCCCCATAGGAGAGTCACGGGATATTCATCCAACCCAACGAGTTGCGGGATCTTCCGGGGGCCAACCATTGATGACAACGGAAAGACAGAGACATCTCTATCGATCCATCGATCTTTCTCCCCTCCGCCCCGTTGTCGCTTAGGTGACAGCGGGGTTTTTTTCGGTGCGAAGCGAAAAGCGGAAAGGCAAGAGTCCTGTTCGGGTTCGTTATTTTTTGGAGAATATGTGAAAACAGACTTGCGACCTTGCGCCAAGCCGTTTACATTTGCCGTGTGGAAGGTTGGAGTTTGAGTCCCTCTTATCGATTTGCCCCCTATGCGACTTCTCGGGTTTCTCTGCCATCTCGGTATGCACCGCTGGCGCGGCGATGTTGAATCGCTGGCCAAACGCTATCGCCACAACACCTGGTGGGACAAGACCAAGAACCACCTGGGCTCCCCCAGGGCCTTGACGCAGACCTGCATCTGCTGCGGGAAGCGGCGGAAGTGGTCGTTCAACCGCGGCAAATGGCGGGGCCACAGCGAGCGCGGCGAAATGGCCGACACCTCCGCCGCGTGGAAGGAAGCCTCCACCTTCAGCCAGTCCGATTCCTGAACCGGCGAAGCCGGAAGCTCCGAATCGCAATCACCCAATCTCAAACAAGCTCCAAAGTTCAAGCAAGGCATCGAATGGCCCGCCCGTGGACGGCGAGCTTGCGTGCTTCCGCCCTCTCGCGGCCATCACTTCGCAATGAGCAGCGCCTTCGCCGCCGCCGCCACGCTTGCATGATGCTCGCCATCCAGATTCGAAAGCAGCGGCAGGATCGGCCCGGTGTCCGCGATCCCCGCCAGTCGCACCGCTTCGTGCAGCACGCGGATCGGGCTGTGCAGGTTCCGCAAATCTTCGAGCGGCTTGAACAGCTCACGAATCCGTTCGGCTTCGTTCCAGTCCTTCACCTGAATCGCCCGCAGCATCTGCATCGAGAGCTTCGGCGCCACGCAGACGCAGCCGCTGGTGAAGCCGCCCAGGCGGAAGTCGCGCAGGTGAACGATGGCCGGCTGCTCGCCGATGCCGCTCATGATGAGGTTGCGATCGACGAGGGTGAGGAGTTTGGTGAGATAGGGATCATCGGCGGTGTTCGTTTTGACGATGGCGTACTTGATGACGCTGATCAGGCCGTCGTTCACGAGGCGGGCCGCGCCTTCGGGGGTGATGTAGTTGAGGTCCTTGATGTAAAGCACCACCGGTTTGCCGCTGGCTTCGACGAACCTGCGCACACCGGTCTCGACGCCGGCGCCGGTCGCACCGAAGGCGGCGGGCAGCACCATCGCGGTGGGATATTTGGTTTTCACAAGGATGCGGGCCTGGTCGATCATGGTGCCGTACATGGGGCCGACGGAGGGGATGACGATGCTCGTCGGCGCGACCGATTCTTCGAGGAAGGCAAGCAGTTCCTTGAACTCGCTGACCGTGATGTTGTAGAAGTTCGCGTTGCCGCCGTAGAGGAAGGTGGAGACGCCGCCCGCTTCGATGTGGCGGATGATCTTCAGGTTTTCCGCGCGGCTAAACGTAAGGTCGGCATGGCGAGCCAGCGGCGGCACGGCGACGACGGAGGCGGAAAGGGTGGCGGCGGTGATGGGGGCGGTGTTCATGCGATGGAACTCGACAGTTTCAAAAACGATGCGGATTCAGGATTGCTCGATCCGGCAGCGGTGGGTTCCGGCGAGCAAGGCGGCAAGATTGTTCTTCTCGTCGAGAATCACGCAGAAATGGGTTAATACGTCGCGGCCAAGAATGCAGGTGTCAACCAAACCCGGCTCCATACAGGCGATCAACGGCCCCCGCATCAATACTTCAACGCCATCGTCGCGCTCCAGCATCAGATTCACGTTCACTTGCGCGCTGTTGACCGTGGCGCCCAGGCCCCGCACCGCAAAGTCCAGCGGCGAAACTTCGGCGCCGACCAATCGCGAAACCTCAAAGGTGATCAAGGACCGATCGGCTCCGCTGTCGATCAGGAACATGCACGGCTCCGTTTCGCCTCGCGGCCCGACCACCGCACAGCGAACCATCGGACGGGTTTCCCCGTCATAAGACTCGACCCATTCACCGTTGAATCGCATAGATCTTCCTGGAAGGTTGATCGAAATCGTCCGCCACCCGATGCGTGAATCGGCCACCATCGTCCGGGTGCGACGCCCAGGCTTTCGCAACCGCGGTCTCCATCGTGTCCGCCACGAAAAGCTCGCCGCCCGCGATGCAAAAAAACTTGCCGCGGTTGTCCTCGCGGTAAATCTCCTTCAGGTGGGCCTGATGCCAGGCAAGGTTTCGATCGAAGTCGGCGCGGCACCTCTTCACCCGCTCCAGTTCCGCAGGATCGGTGACCTCCGCCATTTCAAGTTTCTTCCGCTCACGCGGGTTCCGGGCAATCACCATCATTCACCTGCCATGATTGTAGCATTCATTGTCGGACGTGACATTCGGAGCTTCGTCATCGACGCGCCGCCATGTCGAAATATCTTCCACATGTGATCTTTCAGTGTATCTCCGGCTCCGCGACTTCTCCCGCCTTCTCCAGGAAATCAAAATCACAACCCAGATGCGCCTGCGTCACATGCTTCGAGTAAAGCTCGCCGTACCCGCGCTCGTACTTCGCGGCGGGGGCGGTCCACGCGGCTTGCCGCGTAGCAAGGTCAGCGCTACTGACGTGTAATTTCAACAACCGCTCCGCCGCGTTGATTTCGATGATGTCCCCATCGTGCACCAGCGCCAGCGGGCCGCCGATGAAGGATTCGGGGGAGACATGCAGCACGCATGCGCCGTAGCTCGTGCCGCTCATGCGGGCATCGCTGATGCGCACCATGTCGCGAATGCCTTGTTTGAGCAGCTTTTTCGGAATCGGCAACTGTCCCCACTCGGGCATTCCGGGCGCGCCCAGCGGGCCGGCCGATTGCAGCACCAGCACGCTGTCGGCGGTGACATCGAGCGACTCATCATCGATGCGGGCGTTCATGTCGTTGTAATTTTTGAACACGACCGCCGGGCCGCGATGTGTGAGCAGCCGCTGCTCGGCGGCGGTGACCTTGATCACACAACCATCGGGCGCGAGATTTCCTCGCAGCACAAACGTCCCACCTTCGGCGCGCAACGGCTTTTTCAGTGAAGCGATCACCTCCTCATTGAAAACCTCCGCGCCGCTTGCGGCTTCGCGCAGGGTCCGACCGCTCACCGTCACGCAATCCCCCTTGAGCAGCGGCATCAACCGATTGAGCAGCGCCCGCAGTCCCCCGGCATAATAAAAATCCTCCATGAGAAACTTCCCGCTGGGCCGGATGTTCGCCAGCCACGGCGTAACCCGCGAAAGCTCATCAAAACGGGACAGGTCCAATTTCACGCCGGCCCGTCCCGCCATCGCCAGAATGTGTACGATGGCGTTGGTCGAGCCGCCGATGGCCATGTCGCATTTGATGCCGTTGTCGATGGCGTCACTGGTCAGAATATCCCTGATTTTCAGGTCTTCCCAGACCATCTCGACGATGCGCCGCCCGCACTGCGTGGCCATGCGCGCGTGATTGGAATCGACGGCGGGAATGGAGGAAGCCCCCGGCAGCGTCAGGCCCATCGCCTCGGCGGTGAGCGCCATGGTGCAGGCGGTGCCCATCGTCATGCAGACGCCGGCCGACCGCGCGATGCCATCTTCGATCTCCAGCCACTTCTCTTCGCTGAGATTTCCCGCGCGGCGCTCGGCCCAGTATTTCCAGACATCGCTGCCCGAGCCGAGCGTGTTGCCGCGCCAGTTGCCGCGCAGCATCGGACCGGCGGGCATGAAGATGGTGGGCAGGTTCATGGTGGTCGCGCCCATGATCAGGCCGGGCACGGTCTTGTCGCAGCCGCCCATGAGCACCGCGCCATCGACCGGATGGCAGCGCAGCACCTCCTCGACCTCCATCGCCAGCAGGTTGCGGTAGAGCAGCGGGCTGGGCTTCATGAACATTTCGGAGAGCGAAAGGACGGGAATCTCCACGGGGAAACCGCCCGCCTGCCAGACGCCGCGCTTGATCTCCTGCACCCGCTGCGGAAAGTGCTGGTGACAGGTGTTCAGGTCGCTCCAGGTGTTGAGAATCGCAATGACCGGCTTGCCCATGAAGTCATCACGGCTGTAGCCCATCTGCTTGGTGCGCGAACGATGGCCAAAGCCTCGCAGCGAATCGGGGGCGAACCAGCGTGCGGAGCGAAGAGCATCGGCGGTCTTGCGGGGTGATGTCATGATGGAATGTGCAGCCTGGGTTGGGGAGAATGGCGAGCCGCGACTCAACGAGTCGCGGAGATGATCAGCCTGATGGGTCGAAGATTTTGCCGCGATGAACAGCCTCGAAAACCGTGCGGTTTTGCAGGGCTTTCAAAACCGTGGAACAGAGGACAGAATAGACGTTTTCGAGGCGGATCATCAACCGCTTCGCCCGGGGCCCCTTCAGGCGGTTCGCCAGCCGCGACGTAACACGTCGCGGAGATCGGCAGCTTGAAAGAGCGTCGCGCACACCTTGCGTTGCAAGCCTCGGACACCTCCGCGCGACACGGGCGCTATCGCCTGACAATCTTGGTGAAACGAACCACCCTTCTTTCCGTTCACGTCCGCGACTCGTTGAGTCGCGGCTCGACGCCCTTCCCGCGCTTCACCGGTTCATGAACCGCTCGATCAGCGGGACCACATCCTCACGGGCATCCTCCAGAATGTAATGCCCGGCATCCTCGAAGCGATGCACCATCGCCTGCGGAAAACGGTTTTCCCACTCGGCGAGGAAACGGTGATCGAAGACAAAATCCTTCATGCCCCAGCAGATGAGCATGGGTCGATCCGCAAATTGATGCAGGTTTTCCTGCACGTTCGTCACCGTGTCATACGCGCGGTCGCCGGGCCTGAGCGGAATGTCCTGCACGAAGCGATGCACCGCGATGCGGTTCTTCCACGAATCGTAAGGCGCCAGCAGCGCGACTTTCACATCCTCCGGCAGCGGGCGGCGGGTGACGCAGGACTTGACCGCATCGCGGCAAAATCCATTGAAGCCTCGCACGAACAGCACGCCGATCGGGCTGCGGCAGAGCTTGAGCTGCCAGGGGAGCGGTTTGCTTTCGGGCAGGTGGAACGCGCCGGTGTTGAGGATGATGAACTGCCTGATGCGATCGGGGAAGCGTGTGGCGAAGGCGGCGCCGATCATGCCGCCCCAGTCGTGGAGGATGAGCGTGATGTCGCGCGTGATGTTCAGATGTTCGAGCAGGGCCTGCACATCATCGGCGCGGCGGTCGAGGGTGTATTCATATCGATCATCGCCCGGCTTGTCGGAGAGGCCCATGCCGATGTGATCGGGGACGATGCAGCGAAAGCGCGGGGAGAGGGCGGTGATGACGCGGCGGAAATAGAAGGACCACGTGGGGTTGCCGTGGAGCATGACGACGGGCGGGGCTTCACGAGGGCCTTCGTCGATGTAGTGCAGCTTGATGCCGTTGCGATCGAGGAAGTGCGATGTGAACGGATAATCGGGATAGGAGTTGGGAGATTGCAAAATGGCCATTGAAGATTGAAAAATGCAAAGTGGGGAGAGGGCGGACATCCGGGTCATTTTGCAATTTGCATTTTTCAATGGTCATTTTGCAATTGCATTGTGGCGATGTTTTGCGGTGACGGTGCTACGCCGCAAGCGGCTGGGGGATCACCACTCCCAGCCGAGCATGAGGCAGTTGAGGCCGCTGCCGATGCCCAGGAAGCCGACGCGGTCGCCGGGCTTGAGGAAGCCGCGCTGCTCGGCGAGGGCGGCGGTCATCGGGAGGGAGACGGTGCCCATGTTGCCCAGGTAGGGGAAGGTGGGGTATTCCTTTTCCGGTGCGATGCCCAACTCGCGGAGGACGGTGGAGCGGTGGCCCGAGCCGACCTGATGGCAGATGATTTTGTCGATCTGTTCCCGGCCCCAGCCCAGCTTGGCGAGGAACGCGCCCCAGGTTCGCAGGCCCAGCTCCACGCCGTGCTTGAGCACCGCGACCGAGTCGGTGGTCATGAACTGCGTGAGCATCGCCGGCAGCCGTTCGGAAGGCAGAATCTTCTGAATCGCGCCGGGCAATCGCTCGCTGGTCATGATCTCCTTGAGGGCGCTGGGAATCGTCTCCGGCTTGAAGATGTCCTCCACCGCGAGCTTCAGCTTGTCAGGCGAGAACATGAGTTTGGTCAAACCCGCAGGCGAAAAGTTCACACCCCAGCGACACAAACGGTGGTGCTGCGGCGCGGCCTTGGTGACGGCGCCGAGCAGCCGGCGATTGTCGCGCTTGGAGAACGAGCCATCGGTGAGGATGACCGCCGCCGCCCCGCTGCCGCCGGTGAGCGTGGCGAGGGAGCGCGTGAAGCATTCCATCGAGTTTTCCGAGAGCATCCGCTGGATCATCACTTCGTTGATCTCGCGGGCCGACTCGCAGGAGACGACCATGCCCGCCTTGATCTGTTTGAGTTCGATGCGGTTGGCGATGTCGATGATGCCGTTCATCACGCCCAGGCAGGCGTTGCTGATGTCGTAGATGTAGGCGTCGGGATTGGCGCCGATCAGGTCGGCCACGGCGCAGGCGGTGGCGGGTTCGAAATTCTCCCGGCAGACGCCGGCGTAAATCACCACCTCCAGGTCCTTCGCCTGAACATTCGATTGCTCAAGAGCCTTGCGCGCCGCCGCCGCCGCGCCTTCGCTGACGGCATAACCCTGCTCCCACCAGCGGCGCTCGGTGATGCCGGTGAGCGCTTCAAGCTGGCCCGGCTGGACGTGAAGCTTTTCATACATCGGCGACAGCCGCGCCTCCAGTTCATCGCTGGTGACGACGACCGGCGGCAGCTCGTAGCCGAGCGTGTCGAGATGGACGCGGGTGTAGTTCATGCAGACATCAATCCTGTTGGCGCCGGGCAACGGTGGCCTGGCGAGGGGGGCGTCCCGGGGAGGCGCTCCGGGGCGCTCCGGGGGCGGCAAGCATCATAGCCAATATATTCAGCCGGTCATTTTAGGGGCGTGGCGGTCAATGGTGATTCGACTGATGATCATGCCGGTGACGATGGAGTGAACGAGGAACACCAGCATCTGAAGAGGCCACAGCCATGCGCCCAGGTCATTTAATTCCCACCAGGCGGAGCGGCAACTGGATACGGCGCCCCACCACCAAATATCACCGGTGTCATGCCACCATTCCATCGCGGCATGTTGAATGGTGTAAAGGATCATGAACACGAAAGGCACGCACAAGGTTCCGGTGAACCCGCCGATCCTGTATGAATGGTCCTGTCCATACCTGGACGCATAGGTTGTCGGATCTCTCGGATCGTATTCCCTGCCGCATTCGGGGCACTGCGGGTGAAAACTTGCCGCGAGCGGATAACCACATCCAAGACACAGTCGGCCGGGGGTTCGTGATGAGTGATTGTCGTTTGACCGATCCATCATCAATCCTTCGTTCCGTCGCAGGCCGCATCAATCGCAGGTAATCGTAAAATCCTTCATCTGGTAGATCGTCCGCCCATCGACCGACAAAAACCCGTCCGCCTTGATCCATCGGTCAACATCGTTGATTTCCGTGACCACGGCCTGCACGGTGACAAGCGAATCACTGGGCACCACCTGGCCGCGATAGATCCAGGTGTGTTTCGCGTTCAGGACGGGGGAGGAAAACACGCGGGTGTCGGGTGTCGGGTGTCGGGTGTCGGACGGAGTGTTCGGATCGAAGGCAACGGATGATCGGTTTGTCTTTCCGACACCCGACACCCGATACCCGACACCCGCCTTCTCCGCCGCGACGATCTTCAGCAGTTGAATGAACGATTCAAGTCCGAGCGAGCCGGGGACGACGGGGTCTTCGTAGAAGTGGGCCTCGAAGAACCACGCGGCGGGGTTGACGCGCATCGTGCCTTCGATGAAGCCCAGTCCGTGCGGGCCGCCGTCGGGAATGAAGCGTTCGATGCGGTCGATCATGCGGAACTTCGCATCGGGGAAGGGGGCGGTGATTGGATATTCCAGCCGCAGCGTCCTCGCTGCGCGTGCCGCGAGTTCCGCTTCATCAGGCGCAAAAAGTTTCGCATCGCGGATGCCTACCTGATCGCGCAGGGCCTCGGCTGAGAAGAAACCGAAGTAGGTGTCGCCGCGATAGACGATGCCTTGCGCCGAGCGCATGATCATGTCGTAGTTCTGGATGATCATGCCGCCGGACTGGGAGACGCGGGTGATTTTGATGGTCGTCGTCAGCGTGCCAATGTCGGGAGTGACGGGGAGGAATTGCGTCGCGCTGCCGCCGAGGTTGCGGAAGCGCAGGTCGGTCTCGCTGGTGAGCGCCGAGCCGAGGTAGGCCGCGAGCCAGCCGCACGGTTGCAATGCGGTTTCGAGCAGCACGGCAAAGGGCATCTCGCGCTGGCGATTGCTGGCGAAATACCACGCATCCGCAGGCACATCATATTCCGCTTCGATCACACCGCCGGCGGCAAGCTTCCACTGCTCGCAGTTCTCAATGGAAACGATGCGATCCAGAAACTGAAACGGCGGGCGCGGCAGCCGGGCGATCTTGCGCTGTTTGTCGAACACCTTGTACCGCTCGCCGAAGGCCTCGGACGGATTGCCCGCGGAAAAGGCGAGGATCGAGGCGTAATCGAAGAGAGCGGGACGGGAAGCGGGTGTCGGGTGTCGGGTGTCGGGTGTCGGGTGGGAAGAGTTCCGAGTTTCGAGTTCCGAGTTCCGAGTGGTTTGAATTTCCTGCTTTCCTGCTTTCCTGTTTTCCTGCTTTTCCGCATCCTCCCACATCGCCTCCAACCCTTCGCGCGTCAGCCCCGTCAATCGCAGCGACATGTTGTTCATCTGCACCACCGCCCGCCCGTCGGCATACATCAGCGCATCGGCGATGACATAAGGCGTCGTGTCCGCCTCCCCTTCGTGCCTTCGTGCCTCTTCCCCTCCACTTCTTCCGTACCCGATCTCCTTCACCGTGATTTCGTACCGCACCTTCTTCGTCGTCTCATTCACCTGTCCCCGGCATTTGAGCTGCCCGGGCACCTCCGGAATCGGTTCATAGACCACCGAGCCGCGCTCGCCGACCCAGCCCATGCGAAGCAGATAAATCCGCAGCGTGTGCAGGCAGCATTCATACATCAGCGTGCCGGGCATCACGCGGTCATCGGAGAAGTGACAGGTCAGAAACCAGTCATCGGGATGAATGTCCGCCTCGCCGACGATTTGCCCGAGGCCAAAACGACCTGCGGAAGGATCAAGCGAAAGCACGCGATGCACCAGCTTCATCCGGCCATCCGGCCCGTCACCGCCGCCAGGCAGCCCCACAGGATGCTTGAGCGCGAGACCCGCGAACGCCTCGCCAAAGCAATCGACGAGACTGCGCGCATCGCCGCGGCGAAGGGCGTCGATCTGTGCATCGGAGTAGGATTCGATTTCGGATTTCGGATTTCGGATTTCGGATTTTTCGATCCCAATTTCCTGCTTTCCTGTTTTCCTGTTTTCCTGCTTTTCCCCCGCCAGCCACCTCCACCCGCCCGTCACCACCCCTTCCTGCTCGCGCTTGTCGATCGATGTGAGCACGATGCCCTGTCCCGCCGCCAGTTCCGCTTCGGTGAAAAACCCCGCACAGCCTTTTCGCATGGTGAGAACCGGCGCGCCATCGACGGTCGCATCGAACTCGAAACGGAAGAGATGCGTGTCGCCCTGCCGAAAGAATTCGTTGATGCGGATGTCGTAGCGGATGACCTGCCCTTCATGAGGCAGCGGCCCGTGAAACGTGACCACCGCATCGAGCAGACGATAAACCGCCAGACCTTTCGTGATGAAATCGATGCCCAGATAACCGCTCAGAAAAAGATCGGCCTGCCCCGCTTCCACCGCGATGCACGTGGGTATCCGGCCACAGTCGAGGTACCACGCCCCCGGAAGAATGTCGTGCTCCGTCACGCACCGGCCATGCGTCATCGACCCCGGCTCGCCTTCGACCTCCACGATGCGATCGCAAAGCATCAGCGGCTCATCAGGCAGACGCACCCGCGTTCGATGCGCATCAATCGGCGCAAACCGCGGCCCAAGCACGCGCCCGATGGAACCGATGGCGAACTCCATACACATCGCCCGATCAAATGCCGCTTGCGGCTTCGCAACGACCAACGCAAAATCCCCCTGATCAAAGGGAATTTCACAATCACCAACGCCCCCGCCCCCGCCGCGCAACAGCTCCCCCTGAAACCGCATCACCCGCGCCATCGAATCCATCATCCGCCGCGACGCGCGCAAAAAAGTTTCCTGCGCCGCCGCCTGCGCCACCTGTGCTTCCGCCATCTGTTCCACCAAAGGCGACCACTGCGCCGCAAGCGATGAATCCGCCGCAACACTCACACGGGATGCAACAGGCTCCATCACCGAAGCCGCCGCGTATGGTTCGTGCTGTTGCAACGCCCGCGCCTCATCAATCGGATCGACACCCACTGTTTGCGGAACATCAATGCACGTCACCGCAGCACGTTTGATCTCACTCACATCAACCGCCTCGCGCCCCACCTTCACGCGCACCATCGGCCGCGTCTCTTTCATTTCAACAGGCGCCTTCTCTTCCTCCGCCTCGCGCACCTTCACCCCAAGTTCCTGCAATCGCGCCACCGTTCGCAGCACGTTCGCCACCTCATCCTCCCCCTCCACGCAGACCGCCATCGCTTCGTGTTCGCGCTCGCCCAGAATCTCGCGGATCATCCGCGTACACGATTCGCCAGGCCCCACCTCCGCAAACACGCGCACCCCATCCGCATACGCCGCCTCGATCACCCGCGAAAAATCCACCATCGCCCCGGCCTGCGCCATGATCGAATCCGCCGCCGACTCGCGCGTCACCTCATAAGCCTTCGCCCACGCACTGCTGTAAACCGCCGCTCGCGGCTTCGCTCCGTTCCGCCCCGCGACCTCATGCAGATGCAGCTCCCGATACCTCTCCCGCACCGGCTCAATCACCTCGCAGTGTACCGTCGTCACCCCCTCCACCGGATGCACCGCGCAGCGAAGCTCGCCCGCCAGTTCCATCACCGCACCACGATCCCCGCCAATCACACACTCGCCCGGCGTATTGACCAGCAGCAGATACACGCGCTTTCGCCCGCGCACCGCCGCCGCCGCTTTCTCACGCCCGCAGCGAATCACACCGATCAGCCAGTCCACCTTTTCACCATCGCCAAGCCCCCACGCCTTGCGGACCGCATCGCAGGAACCCGTCAGATCCGAGGTGAAAAGCGTCGAATTCTCCATCCGTCTAAGCATCTCATCCCGGCAGGTTTCCGCCGGCCACCAGCGCGTCGAAAACAGCGATGTCGTCTCGCCCAGGCTGTACCCGATCACCGCATCAGGCTGCACGCCAAACCGCGCCAGCACATCCGTCACGATCGTGCCCAGACAGACCTGCCCGAAGATCACATCGCTGTGACTGATCTCGCGCAGCGATGATGCGGACCAGAACCGCCCATGAGCGAACTGCGAAAACAGCCGATCATTCTCCGCATCCTGCCCGCGCATCACCTGCGGCCAGCGCACCCCCAGCGCCCGCCCCATTCCCAGGTACTGATTCCCCGCACCGGGATAAACAAACGCCACCTTCCCCGCCGCTCGCGGCTTCGCTCCGAGCGCAGGCAACGAAACATCGCTCAACAACCCACGCGCCGCCTTGTGCGCCTCCTCGAGCACCACATGCGAAACATTCCCATCCACACTCGCCGCGCTCACCACCGCCCGCCGAGGGCCATGGGTCCGGTCGCGCAGCCAGAACCGCGCAGGCCCATCACCCGCAGGCAGCAGATCGTGATGCAGACAAAGCGCCGCCCGCGCCACGGCCATCAGTCCTGTTGCAGCGCCGCATTGACCCACGCGCTCGCTGACCCGCGCGCTTGAATCCACGAGTTCAACCTCTTCCGCCGCTTGCGGCGTGGCGTCATCAGCGCGAAAAATATCGACCATACCCCCAGTGCCCGATACCTCTGAAATCACCGCATAAATCCGATCCCCGTCGCGCACCGCATCCTCATGTCGCTTGAGCACAAACGCGACCGCACCATCGCTGATCGCCTGATCGGGCGCTGATCTTCCGCATTCCCGTTCGCAGATCGCCGCCCGCACATCACCGGCCAGATCGACCGCCCCGACAATCGCCGAGTCAATCTCGCGTTGCTGCAAAGCTTTTACTGCAACGCCCAGCGCCTGATGGCCTGATGCTTCTTCTGCGGAGATTGTGTAGCTGGGGCCGCCCACATGAAACGCGCGGGCCACACGACTGGCGACGATGCCGCCCAGCGCACCCATCGTGCGATTGGCGGTCAACGGCGGATGCACCGCATCGCGCACCTCATCGCGCATCGACCAGCGGAAGTGAAAGTTCGTCGTATTAAGATCCAACCCGATGCCAATGAACACGCCCGTGCGCTCAAGCCTCCGCCCCGCGCCCTCAAGCTTCGCTTGCGCCACCGCATTTGCCGCCGTCTGCAGCATCAGCAGTTGCTGAGGCAGCATGTCGCGCAGTTCCGCAGGCGGAATCGCAAAGCGCCCGATGGGCGCCGTCACTTCATTGATGAAATACCCCTTGAAATCAGCCGCTTTCGCATGCCCCCACCAATGGCGCGGCTGCTCCGGCTCACGATGATCCTCATTCAGAATCGTCCGTCTGGCAAAAGAATCCGGCGAATCCCAAGGCCCCACGCGAACATCCATTCCCACAATCACAATCGCCGCTCGCGGCGTAGCACCGTCATCGGAACGAATCCCTGGACTCATCGCGCGTTGGCCATTCACCTTCGCATCAAACTCCTCCACCAGCACATGCGCATTGATCCCGCCAAACCCGAACGCACTGATCGCCGCCCGCCTCGGCTGCGACTCACCGCGCCGTTTCCATTCGCGCGGCTGCGTCAACACTTCCAATCCCGCCCCGCGCATCACATCATCCTTCGCGCCGCGGGCAAACGAAGCCGTCGGCGGCAGCACGCCTTCGCGCATCGCCATGATCACCTTCATCAGTCCCGCAGCGCCGGCGCCCGTGAGCAGGTGCCCCACGTTGCTCTTGACCGAACCCATCACGGCATGATGCGATGGATTCGAGCCGCGCAGCTGCGCGAGACTGTTCACTTCCACCGCATCACCCGTCGGCGTGCCGGTGCCGTGACATTCAATCAGATCAACATCAACCGGCGACCAGCCCGCCTGTTCATAAGCCGCCCGCATGGCGCGAAGCTGACCCTCGGAATCGGGCAGCATGAGGTTGCCGCCGATGTCGTTGGACAGGCCGATGCCACGAATGACCGCGTGAATCTCATCACCGTCGCGCAGGGCGTCATCGAGCCGCTTGAGCACGAACATGCCGCACCCTTCGCCGACGACCAGGCCATCCGCCTTCGCATCAAACGGAGCGCAGCGGCCGGTCGGCGAAAGCGCCTTGAGCTGACTGAAACCCATCTGGGTGTAAAGCGAATCAGGCCGGGACAAACCGCCGGCAAGCATCGCATCGGCGCGGCCGCCGGTCAGTTCATCGCACGCCAGCTTGATCGCATAAAGCGAGGAGGCGCACGCGGCATCAAGCGTGAAAGTGGAGCCGCCAAGGTTGAGCGTTTTTGCGAGCACACCCGCAGGAAGCCCGGCAACGTAGCGGTTGAGCGGATCGGTTTTTGTTTTGGATGAAGGCGAGCGGCGCAGCGAAATCGCCGCGGACTCGTTGTTCCGTTTCAGCGCATCATCCAACGCTTCGCCCAGAATCTCATCCGCCAGGGCGCTGGAGGCATCGGTGGGCAGCGCGATGTTGCCGATGATGATGCCGACGCGACGGCGATCCACCGCGACAGTCTTCGCACGATCCCACGCATCCTTGCCTGCGTGCAGCAGCAGGTGGAACATCGGATCGAGTCTCGCCAGTCGATCGCGCGTGGCCTGATTCACCTCGAAGCGTGAGGCATCGAACTGAAAATTCTCGATGAAACAAGCCTTGGCGCTGAGCGTGCGGTCCGGGCCGCCTTGCGGATCATGCACTTCATCGGCGGGAATCGGCCAGCGACCGGCAGGCGCACGGCGCGCCGCCGAATGGCCCGCGAGAATGTTCTTCCAGAACGCGGCGAGATTCGCGGCGCCGGGGAAGATGCCCGCTTTCGAGACGATCGCGATGTTCAGGGGGTCAGACACAGGTTTGTCGGAGCAGCCCACCCACGGGAGTGGGTGGGCTTTGGTTCACACTATTTTCTCTGTTAGACGATCGCGCCGGCTTCGATCCGGTTGCGGGTGAAGGCTTCGCGCAGCGAGTCATCGATGACGCACGAGTAGCCTTCGATGCGGGCGACAAGTTGGCCGGTGGCATCGAGGAACTCGATGTCCGCCATCGCTTCGTGCGCGGTGTGCCGTGTGATCCGGCTGATCACGCGCGTGCCCTGGGCGGGGAAGCGTTTCATGAATTGCCGGTAGTTTTTCAGGCCCGTCGGCAGCGAGCAGTGGCCAAGCTGCCGGGCGCACCAGACGATCATCAGTTGAAACGCGCCATCGAGCGCCATCGGGTCCGCCAGCCAGGCGGAGCGGATCGGCTGCTTCATCCAGGCCGAGGGTTGCGGGGCGGCGTTCATCTGCGCCTCAATGGTCCGGGCATCACAGGCGGTAATGTTTCCAATGGCCCGCAGATCGCCGCCGTGGAACAGCGTGCCGTCTTCATAAGGTTTTAAGGGCAGTGATGCGGAAGTGGAAGTCGTGGCGAGTTTCGCTTCACCGCGCGCGGGCAAAGCGCTCAGAAGAATCGAAGCCCTGGCGTGCAGCGCGGGGCCGCTGCGCAGTTCCACCGGCACGAGCAGGTCGTTGTCTTGCGTGACTGGCACGCCTGCAAAGATGGAGAGCGCCGCAGCGCCATCGCCATCCACTTTGACACCCTTGAAGACGCGCAGATCGTTCACGCCGGCAAAGGCGAGGCCCGGGTTGCCGTGGATCGCGCCGTGCGCCAGCCATTCGATCATCAGCGCCATCGGCAGCACCGCCTTGCCGCCGATGACATGCGAACGAAGCATCGGCATGGCGTCGAGACTCACTTCGCGCTCGAAGGTCAGGGAGAATGAGTTCCGAGTTTCGGGTTCCGGGTTCCGGGTTGACACCGCCGGTTCCGCCGCACTTGGAACATGGAACATGGAACCTGGAACTTCGCCAAGAATGACAATCTCCACCGAACCGCCGGCCGGTGTGGCGATTTCATCGGCGAGATAGTTAGCGCCATCCTCCAGGCCGATGACCCCCACGCCTTCGCCGGCAAAGACTTTTTTGAGCGCAGGCGTGACCATGCCGCCATCCCACGGGCCCCAGTTGATGCTCAGCACCCGGCAGTTCTTCCGCGCTTTCGCCTGCCGCTGCGACATCTTGTTGAGCGCCTCGTTGGCGGCGGCGTAATCGACCTGGCCCCGCCGGCCGAAGCGGGCGGTGGAGGAGGAGAAGGCCGCGATGGTGCGCAGGTCATCGTTTGTCGTCGCGGCGAGCAGGGCGCGGAAACCATCGATTTTCACGCTGAAAACCGATGTAAATTGATCCTCGGTTTTGTCTTCGATCAGCCGGTCGGCAAGAACGCCTGCGCCGTGGATGATGCCTCGGATCGGCCCTTGCGTCCTGCGTGCGTCGCCGATGGCGGCGGCGACCTGCGACGCATCGCGCACATCGACGCTTGCGTAGGTTGCCTTGCCGCCGGCTGATTCGATGGCGGTGAGCGTGGCGAGCACTTCGCGGTTGGCCAGCGCTTTGCGACAGGCCTGTTCGATGGCCTTGGGCGTGGCGGGTTTCAGGCGCGAGGCGAGGGCCTTCTTGACGGCGCCTTCATCGTGCAGATCGCGCAGCCAGTCGGGTTCGGCGGTCGGCGGTTCGCTGCGGCCAAGCAGAAGAAGATTGCAGCGATAGCGCCGGGCGATGGCGATGGCGGCCTGCGCGGTGACGCCGCGCGCCCCGCCGGTGATGACGATGACATCCCCGGGCGCGATCGGCGAAGTCCCGACGATGGCCGCTTCATCCGGCGCGATCGTCTGAAGCTGTGTCATCATCCTGCCCTGCGAAGTCATGCCCACTTCGAGCGGTCCTTCGCGCAGCAGTTCATCGACCAGATCCTCGGAGAGTTCGCTCTTGTGGCGGATCGGCTGCTCGATGTCGATCACCTTGCAGGCCACCTGCGGCCACTCGTGCGATGCCGTCTTGACGATGCCCGCCAGCGCCGCGGTGAGCGGCTGCATGGCGGCGTCATCGTCACGTGACAACCCGAAGCCGCCGCCCAGGTGGGTGATGGCGGTGAGCAGCACATGCTGACCGGTGGCGGCATGAGCCTGGCGCAGGGCCGGGCCGGTGCGCTGAATGAGTTTGAAGGCGTCGAGAATAAAAGCGTCATCGATCTGTGCCGGTGAGAGCACGATCAGGCCGGCCACGGGTTGCGCCTTGGGATCGGCGTCGAGCGGCACGATGACCGCTTCGATGTTCTGCTCCTCCAGCGCCGCCTTGAGATGGGCGGCCAGGCCATCGCCATCATCGGTGATCCAGACCGGCGTGTGCGAAGGCAGGCGCAGCCGTTTGCGCGAAGCGGAATTTGTCAACGGAGTGAGGGTGAGGCATTGCCGAAGCAACCTCCGCGGTTGGGAGGTTTCGATTTCGGATTTGGGATTTCGGATTTCGGATTTGAGATTTGAGATTTCGGATTGTTTTTTCCCTTCGTGCCTTCGTGCCTCCGTGCCTTCGTGCCTTCCGAGGAAGTCAACGATCTGTCCCAGTGTCTGCAATGTGCCCAGGTCTTCGGGTTTCACGATGGGGGCATCGGGCAGTTTTTCCTGCAAGGCGGAGAGAATTTCGACTCGCTTGATGGAGTCGATGCCCAGGTCGCCGTCGAGGGTCATGGTCAGTTCGAGCATCTGGGCGGGGTAGCCGGTCTTGTCCGCGACAATGGCCAGGAGGATGGAGGGGATGTCGGATGTCGGATTTGGGATTTCGGATTTCGGATTTGAGATTTCGGATTGGTCTTTCCCTTCGTGCCTTCGTGCCTCCGTGCTTTTACCGGGGACGTGCCTTCCGAGGAAGTCAACGATTTGTCCGAGCGTCTGGAGCGTGCCCAGGTCTTCGGGTTTGACGACCGGGGCATCGGGCAGACGCTCCTGAAGCGCGGAGAGAATTTCGACGCGCTTGATGGAGTCGATGCCCAGGTCGCCGTCGAGGGTCATGGTCAGTTCGAGCATCTGGGCGGGGTAGCCGGTCTTGTCCGCGACAATGGCCAGGAGGATGGAGGAGATTTGCGAGCCGGGGCGTGTCGCCCCGATGTCTTGCGCAGGAGTGACAGGTGCGGCAACGGGTGCGGTGACGAGAGGGATGCAGGGTGCGGGGGGGGTGATGGGGATGGGGATGGGGAGCGAAGCCGCAAGCGGCTGGGGTACAGGCGCGATCGGTGCGGTCACCGAGGCGGCGAGCAATTGGCTTTGCTGTTCGATGAGCTGCGCCATGGTGCGCTGGGCGACTTCCTGGCCTTCGAGGTATTGACGATGCAGCTGCGCCATCTGCTCCTGCGTGCGCTGCAACGCGAGGATGGATTGCTGCGTGATCGCCAGGGCCTGCGACAGGTGCGGCGATGGCTGTGATGTGGGGGGATTCGTGTTCAAGGCGTGGCCTCGGGAAGGCGAAGGGGGGGCGGGGGAGCGGGTGTCGGGTGTCGGGTGTCGGGTGTCGGGTGTGGTTGGCCGACTCATG
>CAZYPK010000052.1:0-29522 GCA_964649195.1 uncultured Phycisphaeraceae bacterium | reverse complement strand
TGAACAAGCTCAACGCGGAGGGGTTGATGGATTGCTATCCGAGCCTGACGCCGGCGCAGGTTTACGCGGCGCTTGCCTACTATCACGACCACAAGGCCGACATGGATCGGTACAATCAGGAGTGCATTGAGCGAGGCATCGGGATGCAGCGCGAGTCGGAACGCCAGCACCCTGATCTGCATCGTCGGTTGCGGGAAGCGCAGGAGCGATTCAGACAGAATGAAAACGAGAACAGGACGGCGGGTTGAGCCTTCAACTGTACATGGATGCGCACGTTCCGGGGCCGATCACGCGGGGGCTTCGAAGTCGCGGCATTGATGTTTTAACCGCCCAGGACGATGCAACCGAAGAATGGGATGATCCTGATCTTCTGGAACGGGCCACGGAATTGAAGCGTGTTTTTGTGACGTTCGATGACGACTTTTTTCGGATCATCGAGCGGTTCGAGTCCGCCGGACGAGGCTTTGCGGGCTGCATCTACATCGCTCATGGAACCCACACCCACGGCCAATGCATCCGAAAAATTCTTGACATGGCCACGAATTTTGTGATGAAAGATGTTTGGAATGTGAACCTTCGTCTGGCAGAATGGTGATCTCAACCACTCCCTTGGAGTTAATGTTCATGCTGACCATCCCCGGCAAACCTGGCGCAACCTGCGACGGCTACTCCCGCCGCGAACTGATTCGTGTCGGCGGCGCTTTCATCGCTGCCGACCTGGCGTGAGCGCTGGCCAACAATCCGGCGGTTTTGTTCCATCATTGAGACGTGGACGGCATGCCATATTGCCACATTCATGGCCGATTCAGCGACGACGACTACGACGGCTGCCCTGATTGCCGTCGAGCAGAGGAGCGCAGCGCGCGCGCCGAGCCGAGGAAGACCGCGAGTCGCTCGAAGGCTGCCGCCGGGCCGCAGCCGAGGCCCGCCGAACTGGAGGCCCGCCTCTCGGAGCCTGAGAGCTTTTGGGTGGCTGGGGCTGAGTCCGCAAAGCCCCGGGCCAGGCGCACGAAGCAAGGTGAAGCAACTGAAAGTCGATGGTCGCTTGGGCCGGGGCTTGCGCAAGCCTCCAGCCCCAGCCACCCGGCCGCAGAGCCTCAGCCCCGGCTCCCCCGGCTCTTCCGGCTCACCTGGCCGCGATCGCCTGCCGCGCTCTTCTTCATGATGAACAGGTAATTGAACCCGCGCAGAAAAAAGTTCCCATCCTCCGCGGCCTTGCGGTAGTTGCCCATCTCCAGCGTCCTGTTGTGACGGGTCACGCTGATGATGTCCACCGGCTCCAGGTACTTTCGCATGATCGCAAACAATTCGAAGCCGATGGGCATGAAAGGCTTGCCCTTCACGAACGAGTCGCTGACGTAAAGCGCCATGTGCTTGCCGGGTTTGAGCACGCGGTGAATCTCGGCGATCACCTGTTCCATCGCCTCGTAGTAGGCTTTGCCGCCGTCCACGCCGGTGTCGAGCCTGCCGATGCAGCGCGGATCATCGCTGTATTCCACATGCGTCGAGTAAGGCGGATCGATGAAAACGAAATCGACCTTCTCCGTCAGCTCCGCCGGCAGCTTCCGCGCATCGACCCGGAAAATATCCTTCCGCCCCCGGCTCGGCGCCACGTCATACCCCAGCGCCTTGCGGTTGAGATCGCGGGCCACATCGAGCGTCGTTCCGCTGCCGCAGCAGGGATCGATCACCAGGTCCCTTTCCTGCGTGTATCGCCGGAGCAGGTTCCAGATGATGTAGCTGGGCGTGGCCCCGCGATAGTTCGGATCGCCCTGCAACTCATCGCCATAATGCTGCGAGGGATAATCCCAAAGCGTGGTGACCTGAATCGTCAGCGGTGGTTTCTTGATGGACATGGGAAGCGGGTTTCGGGTATCGGGTGTCGGGGGCCGGGGGCCGGATTGAAGCATTGAACATACGCTATGTTGCTTTACTCCGAAACCCGATACCCGACACCCGACTCCCCGCATGAACGTCACCGCCAAACATCTGAACCAACTCCGCGATCAGGGCTTCACGCTTGTTCCAGGCTTTCTCACCCCTGCGGAGCTCAAGGCCGCGCAGAAGGCGGTCGCGGGTTACTTTCCTTCGCCGGAGGAACTGGCCCTCCAGCCGCTGCGTTACCGCGCCCTGGCTGAGAACCCGGACTTTCAGCAGATCGAGTTTCCCTACGTCGATCACACGCTCAATCACATCGCCCTGCATCCGCGCATTCTCGATGTCGTCGCAAGGCTGCTGGGCACGGAGGAGGTGATGCTTTCGCGCTCGTCGCTGTGGGCCAAGTACGCGGGCATGGGCGAGTTTGATCAGCCGATGCACGTCGATTACGAAGGCAACACGCTCGTCGTGCCGCGCGATGACGGCGACTACCGGCAGGTCAACATCATCCTCTACTACAGCGATGTCGATCAGATGCTGGGCCCCACCCACGTCGTCCCGCACCATCACACCCGTCACGATCCGCTCTGGCCTCCCTTTCGGCCACGCGAGGAATATCCTGAAATCTACGACCTGGCCACGCCCATCCTCGCCAGGGCCGGCTCGATGCTCATCTTCTCCATGCGGGCCTTCCACCGGGGCACCGCGATCACCGCCGACTTGGGCGCCCGCTTCACGCAACACCTGGTGTACCGCGGCAAAAAACACCTTTTCCAAGGCTACCAGCACTGGCCCAGCTTCGGCGAGCAGGCGGAACTGCAATCGTTCCTCGAACGCGCGACGCCGCGCCAGCGCGAAGCGCTGGGCTTCCCCAAACCCGGCGATGCCTACTGGAATGACGCGACGATCGAAGGCGTCAGGCGAAGGTATCCGGGAATGGAGATGAAGCCTTACGTGAAAGCGATGGTTGCGAAGAAGGCACGGAGGCACGAAGGCACGAAGGCACGGAGGGGGAAGGCATGAAGGCGCGATGGTTGGGTGGGGTGCGCATATTTTGTGGCAGCATATTCCGGGTGGCTTAGGCTGCCACAAAAGATGCGCCTGCTCGTCCGCTCATCGTCTGCCGCTTTGCTATGCTTGCCGCATGGCGCTTTCACTGGGACATGGCAAATCGCTGGATGTCGCGGGCATCGGCATTCAGGAGCAGGACCTGCCTCCGTTTTCGCAGGGGCGGATCGACCTTCGCCTGTGGTTTGGCGAGGAGGGCGGCGAGGCTTGCCGCAAACCGCTCGAACTGGAAATCGGCTCGGGCAAGGGCACGTTCCTGGTGCAGCAGGCCACGCTCACGCCGGGCGTCAACTACATCGGCATCGAGTGGGCCAAGGCGTTCTGGCGCTTCGGCGCCGATCGCTGCCGCAGGCATCAACTGGCCAACGTCAAACTCCTCCGCGCCGAGGCGGGCTTCTTCATCCGCAACTACGTGGGCGATGGCGCGCTGCGGCAGGTACACATCTATTTCCCCGACCCCTGGCCCAAGGCCAAACACAACAAACGGAGGCTGATCCAGGCGCCGTTCCTCCGCGAACTGCACCGCGCCCTCGAAGCGCAAGGCCGTGTTCGCATCGCCACCGATCACAGCGACTATTTCGTTTGGATGGAGGAACACGCGGCCCAGGTGTCCGACCTGTTCGAGCGCCTCCCGTTTGAAAGCCCCGGTTCCGCCGGCGAAGGCGAACTGGTGGGCACCAACTTCGAGCGCAAATACCGCCGGGAGGGAAGGCCGTTCCACAGCATGATTCTCAGGCGTCGATGAGGCGTCGGTCCGCACGATGATCGCATGGGTGTGCCCATCTTTTGTAGCAGCGCAAAGCCCAGTCAGAAGTTTGGGAAATTTTGGGTGAGAAGTTTTGAAGTGAATGAGAAGCTTTGGGTGGGTGGGGCTGAGGCTTTGCGAAGCCCCGGCTCCCCCGGCTCCCCCGGCTCTTCTGGCTCTCCCGGCTCGCCTTGCCTGATCAATCGTGCAGGTGGCGGTGGTGGACGCGGACGATCTTGGCCAGGTATTGGCCGAGCATCGGGGCGATGGCGTTGCAGGTGTGGATGGTGTCCTGGCTCAGGGGCTGGGCGCCGTCGCGGAAGAGGATCATGACGGCCAGGGGTTCGTTTTCGGCGTAGCAAGGAATCGCCAGCAGGTGGCAATCGGTCAGGTAGGCCGAGTCATCGCCCAGCCAGTGGGCGAGGGTTTCGTTGTCGGTCAGGTGGACGTGGCGGTCCTCCTCGGCGACGCGCGGGGCCACGACATCGGCCAGGTGGTTGAGCAGGATCTCCGGCGAGCCGCCGGCGCAGTCGTAGTTGACGTAGCCGCCCAGCGTGTATTCATCCGCCGTCACCGGCAGGAAGATGGCGGCGTTGGTCGGGCCGGCCTTTTCCAGCACGAATTCCAAAGTCTGGTGCAGCAACCGTTCCAGGTCCAGCTCGCGGCGAAGCAGGGCGGCATACTCGCTGGTCTCCACCACGCTCTGCATCTGGTCCGCCAGCTCGCGGTAGGCCGAGACCAGATCGCTGCACAGGATATCGACCTGCTGTGTCACTTCGTTGCGGGCCGCGTTGAGCTTGCGGCAGATGCGGCGAAGACGGCGGACGCGATCGGCTTTCCTGTGCTCCGCCTCGGTCCGGCTGATCGCCTGCTCCACGCGATCGTTCAATTCCGAAAGATTCAACGGCTTGGTGATCACATCGCTGGCGCCGGCGCGAATCGCCTCGACGGCGGCGGCGTAGGTCGCGGTGGAGGTCATCACCATCGTCTGCGTGTTGCTCCTGCCGGCGTGGACATCGCCGGCCAGTTCCAAGCCGTGATGATTGGAGACGCCCGGCTCGACGATCAGCAGATCGACCGTGCCTTCCTGAAGAAGCTGACGCGCCTCGCCGACCGACCCTGCGGTGAGCAGGTTCAACTGATGCGTGCGGCCACCGGCGGTGACCTGCTTCAGGAGATCGCGGCTCTGCGGATCGGCATCGACCAGCAGCACGCGAAAGGACTTTCGGCGGCGACGATGAGCTTTCACCTTCACATCCTTTTTCAATTCCTGCGCCACGAGCGGTCTCCTGCGGTCCGGCGTCATCCATCACTGGTGAAAGAGGGCGGAGGGGGGAGGGCGGAGCGAAGCCGCAAGCGGCTGTGGGCTTCTCTCTGTCTCCTGTCCCCTGTCCCCTGTCTCCTGACCTCTGACCTCTTCAACAGGCTTTCACCTGAATGTCTTCCGTTCATCTCCATCGACGATTTACGTGATCGAATCAAGCGGGAGCGTCACCGTGGCCAGCGTTCCTTCGCCCGGCGTGGAGCGAAGCTCGATGCGGCCTCCGTGGGCGGCGGCGAACTGCTGGGCCCGGGGCAGGCCCATGCCCACGCTGCGGCCGGCGGGGCGGTTGCTGAAGAACGGATCCATCGCGTGCGCCAGGGTGTGTTCATCCATGCCGTGACCATCGTCGGCGATCTGAATGACCAGCGCCCGCCGGGCTGCATCGAGCCGGCCGCTCACATGCACGCCGGTCTTGGGCACGGCCTGCAAGGCGTTGATCAGCAGGTCGGTGATGATCTGCCGAAGCTGATCCGCATCGACCTGCACCACGGGAAGATCCTTGCGCATCTGAAGATTGATCGGCGCGTGCATGTTTTTGGGCACCTGTTTGCTCACCTGCTTGACCGTGTCATCCAGCAGCGCCGCAAAATCCACGGCCCGGCGGTCGGCCTTGGGCGGATCGGCATAGAGACGCAGCGAGGTGATCAGATCGCTCAGGCGATGGGCCTGCTCCACGATGGTCTGCGCGGTGCGCTGATCGGGGCTGCCGGGGGCAAGACTCTGCGCCAGCAACTGGCTGCGGCCGGAGATCACCGCGAGCGGGTTGTTCATTTCATGGGCTGCGCCGGCGGCCATCTCGCCCAGCCGTGCCATCGATTCGCTGCGCAGCAGGCGGTCCTGGGCGTCGGCAAGGGCGATGTTGGCGTCGGCAAGCTGCTCGCCGAGCCTGCGTGCGCCATCGTGCTGCATGGCGGCGGCGATGGCGGCGCCCCAGGTGTTGGTCAGGGCGCCCAGCAGTTGCCACGCGGGCAGCACCGGGCGATCGTGGATCATCACCGCCGCCGTGCCCCACCCGCAGCCCAGGGGCAACATGCGAACCTGCCTCACATCGACCTTGTCGCCCAGGTAGTCGGCCAGCCAGGGGAGGATGCCCATCTGGTTGAGCATGGCCGGGTGATTGGCGTCGAGCGTGCGAAGGTCCGGCGCGCCGGGAGGCGGATCGATGGCGTGCTGACTGATGGGCCGGCCGTCGCCGTCGTAGGAACTGATCTGCCATTGCGTGGTGTGCGAAGGCTGATAGACGATGCCGAAGTAGCCCTGCCCCAGCACGGCGGCGGCGCTGGCCATCACCGCGGCAAGCACCTCTTCCGCGCTGCGTCCGGGCACCGCGCCGCCGTGAAACTGGCCGATCGCGTCGAGCACCTGCTGCTGCCTTGCCACGATCTGGCTGCGGCGAGCCAGCGAGTTGTTGAGCTTGCCCAGCATGTCGTTGGCCTGCTGGATCGCCTTGAGAAACGAAGTCTGCGAGGGTGCGTCATGCAGCCCCAGCGCGGCGGCGCGGCCGGCGACAAGCTGATGCAGATCGCGCACCGCTTCATCGACCCTGGCGGGATCGAGGTCAAGCTGCCGGGCCAGCGCGTGGGCGCCGGCGCGAAGGTTGAAGTTGCCGCTGTAGCCGATGTGCAGGCTGCGGGCGATCAGGTCCGCCAGCGTGATCAGCCCGATCATCCGGCGATGCTCGACCGGCGGCACGGTGTCCCAGGGCTGCCCGTGCAGCCAGATGCAGTCCTGGATCATGTGCGGCAGGTGCCATTGCTCGGCAAGCCGCTTGCCTGCGGTGTGATGATCCATGCCGATGACGCGGCGTTCGAACTCGGCGATGTTGCTCTGGTTCAGTTCGACCAGTTCGATGACCCGCTCGTAGCTTTTGGGCAGGATGCGTTCGAGGGCGAGTTTGCCGATGTCGTGCAGCAGGCCGCACACGAAGGCTTCGCTGGGCTTGAGCGTTTTGTCTTCGGGATGAGCCGCGGCGATCCGCTCGGCGGCGACGGCCACCGCCAGGCAATGCAGCCAGAACTCGGTGTGGTTGAAGGTGGGCCTGATCAGCGAAGCTTCATCAGGCTCCTCGCCTTGGGCGATGGCGGTGAAGCGGGGCTTCCCGGTGGCCGCGACGCCGGGCGTTCGCTTGCGCGAAGGCTCGAACATCTCGATCACCTTGATGGAGAGCACGGCATTGCGCACCTCGTCAAATCCCAGCAGCAGCACCGCCTTATCGACGGTGGTCACATCGCGCACCCCGCGTGCCGCGATGCGCACCATCGACAGCACCTTGGCAGTCAGGGCCTGATCGGAACTGACCAGCTCGATGACCTGCCTGGCGTCGGCCTTCTCATCGGCGGTGAGCGAGAGCAGCCGGGTCGCCACGACCGGCAGCGTGGGCAGCGAATCCACCTGCTGGAGAATCAACTCCAGCCGGCGAACCTTGGCCGGGTCCTGCGCTTCGCTCGTGATGACGGGGGTGGGGATCAAGGTAAGTTCCGAGTTCCGAGTTTCGAGTTTCGAGTTTCGAGTTTTTAGTTCTGAGTTCTGAGTTTCGAGCTTCGAGCCTTGAGCTTTGGGTTCAATGTTCCGAGTCAGCGCGACGAAAGAGGTGTGCCGGCTTTTGTCTTTGCCTTGCAACTCGGAACTCGGAACTCGAAACTCGGAACTAAAAACCCGGAACTCGGAACTTGTTTACATCAGTTCGCCCACGCGGGACATCAGGTGTTCGATGTCGAACGGCTTCTTGATGAACTCATCGGCGCCGCTGACGAGCAGGTCCTCCACTTCCTCGCGCTTGATCACGCCGGAGACGATGATGATCTTCATCGCCGAGAGCACGGGGTTGGACCGCACCATGCGGCAGACCACGTTGCCGTTGATGTCCGGCAGCATGTAGTCGAGGATCATCAGGTCCGGGCGGAAGCTTTCGGTCAGCGCCCCGGCCTCGTAGCCGTTGCCGGCGGTCTTCACCTCGAAGCGTCCGTCGCGGCCAAAGACATCGACAAAAAGCTGCACGATCTGCTCATCGTCATCGACGACGAGAACGCGCTTCCTGCCCCCTTCGAGCGATTCCAGCGGGATGTCGTTCTCGCGCATGAAGCGCATCAGCTCCTCGCGCGGGATGCGCCGGAAGCGCGAGCCGGGCACGCGAAACCCCTTGAGCCGGCCCGAATCGAAGCAGCGGATGATGGTCTGCTGCGAAATCTTGCACACCGCCGCGGCTTCACCGGTGGTGAAGACCTGCTTGGTGGCAAGGTCGGTGAGGTTCTCCCCGTTGTCGCTGGTCATGACGTGGCCTTTCATGCGGAACATGTCCTTTTGAACTCTGGAGATTCCTGAATAACCTCACGCCCAAGCCGCTTGCGGCTTCGCAACCCCCGGATTCCCCCGGATTCCCCTGATTCACGGTACATCGGGGGTTATTCAGAAATCCCTCTGCATCGAACCGAGACGGCGCGGTGATCTCCGGCTGACCGTTGCGATCCGAAATCTCAACGCAGATCGCCCAAACCGCCTACCTTGACATCGGGCCGGTGGGGTTCGGAGTTAAGAGGGATCGGATGACCGGGGTCATTTCCGTGTCCGAATAAGACACCGGGGCCTCCTGAATAACCTCGCGTCCAAGCCGCTTGCGGCTTCGCAACGGTACATCAGGGGTGAGAAGAGCCAGAAGAGCCGGGAGAGCCGGGGGAGCCGGGGGAGCCGGAGGAGCCGGGGGTTTTGGGTGGCTGGGGCTGAGTCCGCGAAGCCCCGGCCCGGTGACGCAACGAGCCGGGATTTCAAAATCTGATTCGCGGTTTTTATCCTGAACTCAGGTTGTAAAAAAGTATCGCCTCCTTGCTCCACCCGCTTCACCGTCTCCAGCGGTGATGCCCATACGCCGCCGCGAACAGCAGGCACAACACCCCCACGATGCAAGGCCCCGGCCCGGCGAAGCCCAGTTCCAAACTGGTGAACAAGCCGCCCGTCACGCCCAGCAGCCCGGTGAGGCACGACAGCCCGACCACGCGGTGCAGCTTGCCGCTCAAGAGCAGCGCGGTGGCGCCGGGAATGACCAGCATCGCCGAGACCAGCAGCACGCCGGCCAGCTTCATCGTCAGCACCACCACGATCGCCAGCAGCGTCAGCAGCAGGTGATGCATCACCCCGGCCGGCACGCCATACACCCGGCTGGTCGGCTCATCGAAGGCGAAGAAGACCAGCCGCTTGAAGCAGAAGAAGAGCGTCACGATGACCAGCCCGCAGATGATCAGGGCGGTCCACATCTGCGACGGGGTGGTGTTGAGGATGGAGCCGAAGAGCACCGCCTCGAAGTTGGGCCGGCTGCCCGCCGCCGCCATGTGTTTCGCATACCAGGGCCAGTGGGTCGAGCCGCCGACCTTCTGAAACGCGGCGCTGAGGTTGGTGAGAAACACGCCCCACGCCATCGCCGCCACCAGCAGGATGCCGATGGCGGTGTCGGCCTCCACCTTCCGCCGCCGCGAGACCATGCCGATGACCAGGGCCGTGGCGATGCAGAAGGCGAAGACCAGCAGGTCATAGCGCGGATCGGTGTCGAGCAAGCCCAGGAAAAAGGCCGTGCCCGCCGCGCCATACCCCGCATGGCTGACCCCCTGCCCGATGAACGCCATCCGCTTGAGCACCACAAAAACACTCAGCAGCGAACAGACCAGCGCCACCGCCACGCCTGCAATCAGGGCGCGCTGCGCCGCGGGAAAAGAGAAAATGAAATCGAGAGCTTGCATAATAGGGAAAAGGCGAATACAAAGGCTAATACTTATTATTTAATACTTATTACTTAATGGTTATTTCGATCAACGATGCCGTGCATCGCAGGATGTATATTCACGTAACCTCCACACTGCCTTTCAATAACTGTTAAGCATTAAGTAATAAGTATTAGCCTTTCCTGCCTTTCTGTCTTTCAATAACTATTAAGCATTAAGTATTAAGTAATAAGTATTAGCCTTTCTTGCCTTTTGTCTTACTCCCGCTTCAAAAGCACCGGCGCGATCTCATGCGCAAACACCTCGCTGAGCACCTCGCGGGTCAGCCCGGCAGGGGCGTCGTGGTAATGGATCGTCTGCTTCAGGCAGGCCACGCGGTTGCAGCCGGCGGCGATGGCCTGCAAGTCGTGGCTGACGATGATCACGGTCAGGTTCAGCGATTCGTGAAGCTCGTGGATGAACCGGGCAAACTGCCGCTGGCCGGCTTCATCAACGCCCACCAGCGGCTCATCCAGAATCAGGATCGGCGGCTGGGCCACCAGAGCGCGGGCGATGAAGACCCGCTGCTGCTGCCCGCCCGAAAGCTGGCCGATGGGGCGGTGACGCAGGTCGATCATGCCCGTCCGTTCGAGCATGGCCGCGGCCCGATCCTTCTCGTCCCGGTTAAACCAGGGCGACCAGCTTGTGGAGCCGCTAAGCCCCATGAGCACGACCTGCTCGACGGTGACGGGAAACCGCCATTCGACATCCGCCCGCTGCGGCACGTAGCCGATGATGTTGCCTTTGGCGCAGGCCTGGCGCGGCGACCGGTCCATGATCGACACGCTGCCGGTGTACCCTTCGAGGAGTCCGAGGATGATGCGCAGCAGCGTGGTCTTGCCCGCGCCGTTGGGTCCGATGATGCCCAGGTTCTCGCCGCGATTCACATGCAGCGTGACATCGCGCAGCGCCAGGGCCCCTTGCTGCGCCTTGCCGTCGCCGGGGAACCGGTAGCCGACGTTCTGAAGACAGATGATGTCCTGGGCCGCATGATGGGCAAGATCGGAAGGCGCGTGGACATGATCGTGGGAATGATCATGGGAATGATCATGTGCGTGATCGTGAAGATGATGAGGGTCGTGGGACATGGAAAACGAATGGGGGAATGTCAAATTTCGGATTTCGGATTTCGGATTTCGGATTTCGGATTTGGGATTTCAGAATCTCAAATTTCAAATCTCAAATTTGAGATTTCAGATTTCATATCTCAGATCGCGCCTTTCCTTACTTGACCTGCCCTTCCACCAGAACCTTCAGATTCGATTCCATCATCTCGAAGTAAGTGCGATACCCTTGGCGGTCCGGGCCGCCCAGGTCGTCGAGCCGCAGCACCCTGGCCCCGGTGGCCTCGGCGATGGCGTTCAGGGCCGAGTCGGGATAGGTCGGCTCCGCGTAGAGCGTCTTGAGCCGGTGCCGCTTCACCGCGTCGCGCGCTTCACGAAGATGCGTCGGCGTCACCTCCGCGCCGGTGGGCAGATCCATCTCCGTCAGGTGCGCAACCACCTTCAAGCCATACCTTGCCGCCAGCAGATCGAAGGCGTTGTGAAACGTCACCATCTCCTTCACCGCGACCTTCGACAGCGCCTGTCCGTACTTCTCATGCAGCGCATCGAGCTTCGCCAGCAGCGCGGCCTGCGCCGGGCCCAGCGCATGATCGGCAGGCAGCGGCTGCGACAAGCCATCCTGATGCTTCTCGACCAGGGCGGCGAAGGCGATCACCGGAAGGTTCGTTTTCCCCGTGTTTTTCGCGGCTTTTTCAGCCCACGGATCGAGATTCATGCCGATGATCAGCAGCGCATCAGCCTGACCGAGTTTGCGAAGAATGTCCGGCGTCAGCTCGAAGCCATGCGGTGAGCCGCCCTGGGGCAGCATGGTGGTGATGGTCGCCTCCTCGCCGACCAGTTCGCTGATCAGGCTGGCCAACGGGTGAATGGAAACCACCAGGTTCGCCTTGCGGTTTTCCTTTTTCGCGGCGGCCAGCACCCGCCCCAGATCGTGCGGCACCATCTCGATGAACTGCTTCACCAGCAGCGGATCAAGCCAGAGGTGCGCGTTGGGACCGGAGTGATCATGATCGTGATGATGGCCGTGGCCGTGATGATGATCCTTGTGACCGTGATCCCGACCGTGACCATCGCCACAACCGGCCAGCGCCAGAAGCAGAGCAAAAATGTTGGCAAGGCGTGACAAGCGAAACCCTCCGCAAAAGCGAATCCGCGGAATGATAACGCATTCTCAGTAAAAGGTCCAGAAGGGCAAATATGAAATCTCAAATTTCAAATCTGAAATATCAGATGGGACTTCTGAAGAACCTCCGATATGCCGTGCATCAGGGGATTGCTACGCCGCAAGCGGCTTGAACGTGAGGTTATTCAGGAATCTCAGATTTCAAATTTGAGATTTGAGATTTGAGATTTGAGATTTGAGATTTGAGATTTCAAACAAACGACAAGGCGCACATCCGAAACCCAAAATCGCAAATCTCAAATCCGAAATCCGAAATCCCAAATCTCCCTCACGCCGCCTTGTTCAATGCCGCACCGGGCAGTGCGATCGGGGCGTCCATTTCATCGGTGACCAGGCGAATGCCCGGCTGCTCGCGCACCGGCTGGGATGCGGGCAGCAGAATCGTTCGCTTGCCGAGCGGCGCCCATGTCGCCGCTTGGGCCGGATCGCTGATGATCCAGGCGGTCGCGTGGGCCACACGGGGATCGTCCGGTTGCAGACCGGCATGATGATCGACGATCCGCTGGCCATCACCGGCAAGCAGGGCGGCATCGATCAATCCCAGCCTGGTGCAGAGCACGCCATCAAGATCATGCTCGGCGGACCACTGACGCACCGGCTGCTCAAGCCGGCCACGCATCAGCAGCGACTGCGACAGCATCGGCGCCAGCCCGCGCAGCGCGGCGCCGCCCCAGCGGCGCAGACGATTCACCGGCTCGATCACGATCCGCCGGGTCAGGCCATGCAGCGCCCGCCACTGCGACAGCGACACCGCGCCATCGGCCAGGCAGGCCAGCAGCACCTCGTGGCTCCGGTTGAAGGCCTTGAGCAACTGCCAGGCCCGCCGGCGATCCGCGCCGCGATCCGCGCCGCCGGGAACGCAATGGCTGAGCATCAGAAGCCTGGGCCGGGCGACCCGCAGACTGGTTGACTGGTTGTGGTCCTTCATCCATTCCCTCGATCCGCGCGCACACGGCGAATGCAAACTGTTGGAGCGAAAGCACGAAATCCGAAACAATCGATCCGAAATCTCAAATCTCAAATCTCAAATCTCAAACAAATCACCAACCACAAAACTTGGAACATGGAACCTGGAACATGAAACTCAGAACTCAGAACTCAGAACTCAGAACTTATTTTCACGCCGCCTGCGCATACCGGCTGTAGCGGTAGCTGTAACCGTACTTGCTGTGATAGCGGCGCATGTGCGGCTGCTGGTCGGTGGCCAACATGCCGGCCACGGGGGCGTTGTAGCTGGCCAGCGTGCGGATGGCCTGCTCGATCAGCGGCTTGGGCGTGCGGTTCAGGCGCACGATCAGCAGCACATCATCGCTTTGCGCACCGAGAATCCCCGCGTCGGCCAGCTCGATCACCGGCGGGGTGTCGATGATCACGTGGTCGTACCTGGAGCGCAGCGACTTGATCAAGGCCGACATCTCCCTGCCCGAAAGCAACTGCACCGCGTTGTTGTCGATGCGGCGGCCGGCGGGGATCACATGCAATCGGTTCGGCCCGACTTCGTGGATCGCCTGTTCCATGCCGCACTCGCCATGAAGCAGGCCGACCAGCCCCGGCCCCCCGGCCCCCCCCGGCCCCCCGGGCCCCTTGGGCAGGTTCAACAGCTTGCCGAACTGAGGCAGACGAAGGTCGGCTTCGATCACGACCGTGTTTCGATTGTGAAGCTCGGCGAAGCTCAGGCCCAGGTTCAGACTGGTGATCGTCTTGCCTTCCTGGGGCGTGGCGCTGGTGATGGTGTGTACCAGATGCGAGCGATGGTTCCATCGCGCGAGGATGCCGGTGCGGATGGAGCGATACTCCTCCGCCATCAGGCTTGAGGGCTTCAGCGCCGCGACCAGTCGATCATCCACATCCTTGTCCAGCGCCAGGCGCAGGCGGGGCTGCGACGGATCGATGTCGGCCTTGTCGCTTGCAGCCGGCGCGAAGGTCGGCGGCGACGGAAGCTGGGGCGATTCGATCGGCGCAGCCTGCTCCATCAGGCCGGCCAGCGAAAGGCGCGGGCCTTCGTCGGCGGCGGGGTGAATCGGCGCGGCAGGCGCGGCGATGCCGGCGTGATCGACATCGGCGGCGACCGGCGCGGAGGCGGGCTGCTGCGAACTCGACTTCTGGATGGCGTCGAAGAGATATCCCATGTCAGTAGGTTCCCGTCAGGCCCAGTGCAGGCGTGTTGCTTATGCCCGAATCCGAGTCGTCGCCGAAGTTGGGCACCATGTCTTCGATGACGCGATTGATGATCGTTGCGCCGATGCTGCGCGTTTCGCTGACGAAGGCCATCAGCAGCGCGTTGTCGCAGATGACGTTGATCAGGCGCGGAATGCCGTGCGTGGTCTGGTGAATGCGGTTGAAGGCACCGGCCTCGAAGCGCACCCCGGGGGCGGGGGTTGTCGGATCGTTGCCGGCGATGCGGATGCGATGCTCGACGTAACGAACCACATCCTGCATGTCGAGCGGGCGAAGATGCTTGGCCAGCACGATGCGCTGGCGCAGCGCGGCCAGGCGGCGGGTGTTGGCGATGTGCTGCCGAAGCTCCGGCTGACCGACGAGCACGATCTGAATCGCCTTTTGCGTGGAGGTGTCGAACGTGCTCATCAGGCGCAGCTCTTCGAGGGCGTCATCACTGAGCGTCTGCGCCTCATCGACGAAGAGGACCACGGGCCGGGCCTGGTTGATGCGGTCGAGCAGATACGAACCGAGCCGTTCCAACATGCGGCCATGATCTTCGCCGCGCTGGGTGCGGATGTTCAGGGCGCGAAGCGTCTGGCGGATGAGGGAATCCCCGTCGCGGTGGCTGTGGGTGATGTTGACGATGGTGGCGGCATGGCCGACGCGCTCGCACATGGCGCGGCCGACGGTGGTCTTGCCTGAACCGATGTCGCCGGTGATGAGCACGAACCCCTTGCGCATGCGGATCGTATATTCGATGGCCGCCAGCGCCTCGCGGTGCTGCTCGCTCTGGAAGAAGAACCGCGGATCAGGCGTGTTCTCGAACGGCATCATCTTCAGGTTGTAGAAGGCTTCATACATGGCGGTTCCAATCGGTGAGCAAACATTGAAAAGACGGTAAAGACGATTATTTAATACTTAATACTTATTACTTAATGGCTATTTCGAGCCATGTGTGAACGAACTCGCGGGGTGTGTTGTATCTCTTCTGAAATAACCATTAAGTAATAAGTATTAAGTAATAAGTATTCGCCTTTCTGTCTTTCAATACTTTTCCTTCGCTTCTTCAGGCAGCCGGGCTCCCAGCCTGGCGGATTCGATGGCGGTCGGCGCGGCGGGTTTGGCCGGGCCGCTCACGCGATCGAGGAGGAAGCGGAGCGGGTTTTGCTTCAGTTCCGCGATCATGTGCGGCTTTTCGAGGCTCATGTAGAGCAGGCCGGTGAGGATCACCAGCACGGTCGCCATGATCGCGCCGTTGATCGGATAGAGCAGCAGGTTGCGGACGCGGCGAAGGCGTGCGGATCGTTTGGAAATGATCTCGCTGACGGCGCCGAAGGTGGGCAGGCTCATGGCGGTGGAAAGCTGCTGGGCGTCGCTGAAGGTTTCATCGGTGCGGTACTTGTAGAAGACGTTGATGCCTCCGGCGACCATGCCCAGGAAGGCCGCGGCCATCAGCACCTGCGCCAGGTTGGGCGACACGGGCTTGTGAATGACATCGCACTCCTTGATGAAGGAAAGCTGGATGCCCTTGTCGCCGCTCTCGGCGGTGCGGGCCATCTCGACATGGCGCAGGTTCTCGCGCCAGAAGTTGAGCTCGCGCTGGCTGTCCTCGATGGCGCGGGTGATTTTCCGATACTCGCTGCGCACGCCGAACACGCCGCTGGATTCCTGCTGGGCGGCGGCAACCTGCTGTCGGATCACGGCATGCTGCCTTTCGGCGGATTGCAGATCGGTCAGCGCCTTGTTGAGCGCGACCTCGATCTCGCCGTACCTGGCGTTGGGCACGTCGGTGGTCTGCACGATGATGGTCTTTTCCGTGGCGTCGATGAGCTTCTTCACGCCGTCGATCTGATCGGTCACGGCGACGACATCGGGGTGCCTGGGCTTCATCTTGTAAACGCCGACAAACTCGGCGTACCTGGCCTCGAACTGGCGAAGCTGGGACTCGAGGCGATCGAGCTCCGGGTTGCGGCCGCGCACCACGGTGGGGGTGGATTGCGGCGTGTTTTCCAGGGTTTTGCGCAGCGTCTGAATCATCGCGCTCGCCGCGTCGCGGCGTTCGGCGGCGGCGGCGAGCTGAACGTGAAGATCCGAAATGGCGCCCTGGGCGCTGTTGGGATTGTCCGGCAGCAGGCGTGCGTTTTCGATTTCAAACGCCAGCTTCTTGGCCTCCAGTTCCTCGATCGCCGCGCGGGCGCGGGCTTCCTCGGCCTCGAAGAAGGAGGCGCTCTGGGTCAGTCGTTCCTCGATGCGCCGGCGGGTGCGGTCGATGTGGTTGCGGACGAGCTGGTTGACGATCAGCCGGCTCAGGGCGGGATCATCGCCGATGTAGGAGACGCGAATGCGGTCGAGGTCGGTGGAGGAAATGTCATAGCTGATGTTGGTTTTTCGCTTGAGGTCGCCGCGCAGCGAGGCGCGGTTGAAGTCGGCGTTGCCCAGGGCGCCGGCCATGGGCATGATCTGATCGATGGTCTGGTCGAGGGCGGGGTCGCCGACGATTTCGTTCTGAAGGGACTCGCGCGGGTCCTGGAAGGAGCGGGTGGCGCCGCGCTTCATGATCTCGGCCAGCACCATGTCGGTGCGGCGCTCGAACACGGCTTCCGCGCGGTACTTGCGGGGAAGGAACATGCTCACCGCCAGCACCAATGCGGCGACGGCGAAGGCGGGCATCACGAAGCGCCAGCGGAACTTCAGCAGCAGATGCCACACTTCGAAGAGTGCGTCGGATTGGGTGATGCGATTGCTCATGGCGAGTCACTCGGAGTTTGAATGTTGCATTGAATCCAAGGCGTCGTGGCTGATTTCGGATGACACATGCCGGTTACTTTCAAAACAAAGATTGATGCTCGGCGGGAAAAGGCGAATACTTATTACTTAATACTTAATACTTAATGGCTATTTCAGAATAGTCTTTCGGATACCCCAGGAAAGCGATGACACAAGGTTCAAAATAACCATTAAGTAATAAGTATTAAGTAATAAGTATTCGCCTTTTTCCGCATCAGTTTCGTGTTTCGCTTCCATAGGGTCGTTGTTCGGAGTGGGTGGCGATGTCGGCCGGGGCCTGCACGGTCTGGGCGGCGGGCTGGAGCGGCAGGAGCAGTTGCTGGAACGCCAGGCCGACGCTCGCCAGCGGATTGGGCGGCACGTAAAGAATGTCACCTTCCTCGAGCACGGCATCGAGCGCGGTGTCGCCTTGACGAACCATCTTGTTCAGATCGATGGTCATGCGCTTGATCATTTCGCCCTTGCGGTTGGGACGCATGACCTGAATGTTGCCCGGGTCGGCCAGTCGTGTCGGCTGCGCGACGGCGAGGGTCTTGAGCACGGTGTTGGTGCCGTCGTAGGGATAAGCGCCGACGACCTGCACCTCGCCGAACACGAAGATTTTCTTGCTGCGGAAGATTTCCACGCGAAGGCTGACATCGGCATCCTCGTAGAAATCGACGGCGAGCTTCTGAATCTCGATGCTGGCCTCTTCAGGCGTCTTGCCGGCCACCATCACCGCGCCGATCAGCGGCAGGGTGATCCGGCCATCGGGACGGATCGTCTCCGTGTGGCCATGCAGCTCCCGCACCCGCTTGGAGGTGATGCGGATCACATCGGGCGGCGACAGGCGATACTCCGTCGAAGTCACCAGCGGCTGCGGATCGCGCACGAAGGCGTCGAAGTCGGTGTGGGTCGTCTGGCAGCCGGCCAGCATCGACACGATCAGCACCGCTTGCAGCAGGCGACGGGTTGTGAGGAGTGAAGTGTTCATGATGGAGCTTGCTTTCGGGGGGGGAATTCACGGGAGCTGAAGCTCCCGTGCCTATGAAGTTCCCGTGCCTATAACGCGGCCTGATCCCAGACGCAGGGGAGCGTTCTGAGGATCAGGGCCAGTTCGTTGCGGATGGAGCGGGTTCGCAGGTACTGGAGGTCGTAGGCGAGTTTTCGGCGGGTGCCTTTCACATCGTTGGTGTAGCCGTTGCGGACCTGCGCCAGGCCGGTGAGTCCCGGTCGTGTGGCCAGGCGTTTGTCGATGCCTGGGATGTCCCGGCGAAGCTGTTCCATGATTTCCGGGCGTTCGGGTCGCGGTCCGACGAGGCTCATCTGCCCCAGCAGGATGTTGATGAGTTGGGGCAGTTCGTCAATATGGGAGCGGCGCATCCAATGGCAGCCTCGCAGGATTCGCGGGTCGCCGCTTCGGGCGAACCGGGCATCACCACACGCCTCGGCGGCCAGGCTCATGGTGCGCAGTTTGTAGATGCGGAAGAGCCAGCCATCCCGTCCGACGCGCCACTGGCTGTAGAAGACCGGGCCGCCATCGATGCACTTGATCCAGGCGGTGCAGGCCAGCAGGATCGGTGCGACCAGCAGCAGCCCGGCAAGGCCGCCGACGAGATCGAGCGATCGCTTGAACATCGCAAAGCCGAGGCCCGGTTTGCGAGCCGGTCGGCTGCGTCGCGTGGCTCCGAATTGTTCCAAGGCGTGGCTCATGTCGCCGCCTGTCCCTGCACTTGCGGACCCCCCGCACGATGCACGGTATTGGCACCATCGTCGGGAAGCCTGTGCGACTTAATCCGTCTGTACCGTTTGGCGCGAAAAAAACGGGGAGAAGATGGGGCAGGAGCAGGAAAGACACGGGAGCTTCAGCTCCCGTGAAGTCCCCCGAAGTAAAAAACAACCGAGCCCAATGGACGCGCAGGCTAAAGCCCGCGCATCCATCCGGCTCGGTGTTCAATTCAATGGGCTGACTGTCGATGGACGGACCGCCGACGGCTTCGCAAGAAAGCATCATCAGAGCGGTTCAGTCCAAAGGTTGCCGGGCGGTCATCAATTACTTGACGACATCCTTGGCGGCATCTTTGACAGCGTCCGCGGCGTCTTTGACCTTGTCGGCGGCATCTTTGACCGCGTCAGCGTCCTTGGGCGCTCCATCCGTCGTCGCGGGCGGCGTCTTCGGCGGCGTCGGCGCCGGCTTGTCCTTGTCCTTGCCACCACAACCACCAAGGCTCAGCAGAGCCGCAACTGCAATAATCGCAAGAAATCGCATGATCAAACTCCTGGTTCAAAAACCATGTGTTAAATGTTCAAGGGCAACGTGCCCCCGACAGACCACCATGATCTTAACAGATTTTGACAAATAGCGTCAATGAGAACTTCCGTCCGCTTCATCACGGAGGTCTTCGATTGCATTGATTTGCATTCGCCACTTTTGAATCCGATGGTTCCCTCAGCCGATAACTTCGCCTCTGGCAGCCACCGTGTTCGTGGGGTTCAAAAGGCTCGTCGGGTTATCGGAATGTCAAGGATATCGCCTAAAGCCAGTGAAAGCAGTCGGTTGCGAAAATTTGAAGCGATCATTTCGTTTCGTTCGTGATGGTCGTGCCGGTTAATCAAGCGATTTGCCGGGGGTTCCGATGAACAAGGTGTCACCACTCCCGGCGAGGAACCGGGCGACCGAGCGCGGAAGGCTTGGCCGCAACGAACCACCACCGGCATCGGCAGGAAGCCGCATGTCGGCGTCATCAAGGCCGTCAGGACCACCGCCCCTGACCCCCAGCGCCCGGAGAACCTCCCATGCACCGTGATGTCCTGCTCGAACGATTCTTCACCACCCTGATCAGCGGCGACCGACCCGGCGCCCGGCAGATTGTCGATGAACTCATCAGTGCCAACTGCCCGGCTCAGAAGGTCCTCACCCGCCTCTTCTGGCCCACCATCGAACACATCCAGAACCTTCACCGAGCCGATCAACTCTCCAACCTCGGCCACCACTACGCCACCCGCCTGCTTCGCACCCTTGCCGATCAGATGCAGATGCGGCTGGAGCAGAAGCCCCTGCGCAGCCGCAAGGTCGTGCTTACCTGCGGCCCCGATGAGGCGGAAGAACTCACCGGCCAGATCGCGGCCGACATGCTCGAAGCGGATGGCTACACGGTTTACTTCGTGGGCGGCGGCGTGGCGAATGATGAAATCATCTCCGCTGTCGGGGAGATGCAGGCCGACGTGCTGCTGGTTTTCGGCGCCGCCGCCAGCACGGTGCCTTACACCCGTCTGCTGATCGATCACCTTCACGACATCGGCGTCTGTCCGAACCTGCAAATCGCCGTGGGCGGTGGCGTGTTCAACCGTGCCGAAGGGTTGGCCGAGGAAATCGGAGCCGACATTTGGGCCCGCGATCCTGAAGAACTGATTCAGGTCATGGATCAGCAGCGCACCCGTCGCATGACCAGCGATCAGCGAACGGTGGGTCGCAAGCGGAAGATCAAGGAAGGCGTCGCGGCGTAAAGGCACGGCGTCTTGAAGACGCCGTGCCCTGGGACGCCGTGCCTACAATTCAACGGCGCTTGGGTGGTGACATTCAAGCCCGAGAGTGTACAACGACACCCGCTGAGGAGGCGGGTGTTGTTGTGTTCAGGCACGGGGGCTTCAAGCTCCCGTGCCTGAAGCCCCCGTGCCTGATACCATGTGGGACTTGCGTTGGCGCCGGTCGCTGCGATGCGTAACCGGTGTCGGGTCCGGTTCAATCCCCTGCGTCGTGGTGGACCGCCTTGGTTGATACCCTGCCCCAACAAGACGACGCCGAGTTGGCGGCGAGTGTGAAGCGAGGCGACCGCACCGCGTTCGCCACGCTCTACTCCCGGCATTATCCCATCGTGTTCGGCTACTTCCGGGCCCGGGTGCTCGACAGCCACATCGCCGAGGACCTGGCCCAGGAAGCGTTCATGCGAATCTTCGGCGCCATCGGCCGGTTCGACACCAAGCTGCGCTTTCAATCCTGGCTCATGGGCATCTGCCGGAACGTCCTTCGCGAGCAGGTTCGACACATCATGCGGCGAAGGGAGATCGGCTGGACGGAACTCTGCCTCGATGTGGAGGGCATGGTCGAAGAGGACGGCCTCTATGAAGATGTGCTCCACCTGGTGCCCGGCTGCATGGCCAAGCTCAGCGAGCACTCGGCTCAGTCGCTGCATCTGCATTACATGGGCGGGATGAAGGTCGAGAAGATCGCCAACAAACTGGGGCGCACGCTCGGTGCGGTGAAGGTGCTGATGGTCCGCGCCAGGCAGGCACTCAAGCGTTGCATCAAATCACAACTGGAAGCAAACAAGGGCAACCTCGCGCCGCTGGGCGACGATGAGGACCCTGAAGGCGGGCAGCCATGATTGGGCAAGGGATGACTGACAACGAGCTGGTCGAACTGTTGCAGAACACGCTGCCGCAGGACCTGACCCCCGCGCAGATCGAGACGCTGCGCAAGGCGATTCGCACCAGCCCCGGCGTGCGCGAGGCGCTGATGGATGAGCTGCGCCTGGAGACGGGGCTGGCTTCGAGGCTGGCGCCGGATCACATGGGAGCTGAGGAGTTCGTCGAGAAAATCTGCAATCTGTCGGCGGAGCGATCGCGGACGAAATGGATCTGGCTCGGTGCGATGTTCCTGCTGGTGAGCGGTCTGGTGATCGGCGGCGTCGGTCTGGCGTGGAACCTTGCGACGCAGGATGATGGGCCGGAGGTGGTGATCCATGATGGTGATTCCAATGGCGTGAAGGATGCACTGTTGAAAGACGGCAAGCCGCTGGTGGATGACAAGAAGCCCAGGGTGCTCACGACCGGTGACGGCGACAAGACCAAGCCTGATGACGGCAAGACGAAGACGCCGCCCGACAAGGTGGAGGACAAGCCGGCGCTGCTGGCGGATCGGGCGATGCCGCCTTACTCGCCGGCCTGGCGCATCCATGATGATGCGATGGCGCGCGGCGATCGGCGCTGGGCCGCCCGTTTGAATGAAGTGCTGCGGCCCATCGGCGCTTCGCGTATGACGCCCAACGAACGCGAAGGCGATGTCGCCCTGGGCGGCAAGTTCGATCTGCTCCCGCCCAATGACGAGGGCCGCACCATTCGACTGCGCTTCTCCGATGTGCGCCGCATGAGGCTTTTCTTCTGGAATGACAGCGAAGGGGTGCGCGTTGATTTCGGCGACGACCGCGTGCTGCGCAGCTATGCCTTGAGCAAAGGCCCGGCGGTCAAGGGCAATCCGCATGGTCTGCCCGAAGGGATTGACCGGCGGTTCCAGCGCAGGAACATGGTGGCTCGCGTTGACCCGGTGATCGACTTCGACTGGGGCGATGGCTCGCCGGGCGACGGCATCGACCGCGACCACTTCGCGGTTCGCTGGGAAGGGATCATCAAGATCGCCAAGGCCGGCAAGTATCGCTTCATCGCCACCAGTGATGATGGCGTGATGGTCAGCGTGGCGGGCAAGCGGATCATCGCGGACTGGGTGAACCGCGCCGCCGCCGCCTCGGTGGGCGAGATCGAACTGCCTGCCGGTGAACATGACATTCTCATCGAGTATTACGATGAACACGCCTCCGCATCGATGAAGCTGGAGTGGGAAGGGCCGGACATCCAGAGGCAGGTGGTGCCCAACAGTGTGCTGCGCACCGCCCGGCAGGAGGGGCGGCAGCCGGGGCTGCGGGCCCGCTACTTCAGCGGGCCGGAGCTTGAAGCGGTGGGCGTGGAAAAGACGAGTTTGCTGACCGATGACAGCCATCGCTGGCGCATGCTGCGCGAGAACGGCCTGGACCTTCGCTATCAGGACGGCATGGTGGTGATCGCGCGCGGTGATCTGGTGCTGCTGACGGCGCCGATGAAGAAGCCGCCGCGCGAACTGACGATGGAAACCGAAGGGCGGTTCTGGCTGGCGGAGGAACTGCGCTTTCGCCCCATCGACCTGACGAAGGCGAACAGCGCATCGCCCGCCGCCGCACCTGTCGCGGAAGTGCGCAAGGCCCGCGACCTTTCCTGGCGATTGACGCAGAGCGAGCGCGACAAGATCGTCTCGCTGACGAATCATGAAGATGGCTCGGTCTCCTTCTCCCGCAACGATCCGCAGACCACGCATGATTTCCGTTTCGAGACTCCCGTCGAAATGCTCAGCGGCCTCGAAGTGACGCTGGAAGTGGCGGCGATGACGCGCGGCATGACGCTCGCCTTCCAGTCGCCGATCGACAAGAGCACGCTGAACATCGCCGTCGGTCAACATCGCGGCGACAATGTGCTCTGTTACAACGGTGACGACCGCGGCGACATCGAGCGCAGGCACCGCGAAGGATGGATCATCGGCGACCGCTTCTGGGTCCGCAATCGCTTCAACATCGACGGCATGCTGCTCGAGGCGAGCATCGATGGCGTACACTTCGCGCCGTTCGACTACCGCGAGGCCGATGCGAACCGCAACCCCGAGCGAGAGGCGATCATCGCCGTCACGGGCCGGCATGACAAAGGCGAACGTGTGGCAACGATCCGCACCGTCTCCGTGCGCAGGCGCACGGCACTGGAGCAACTGTCGGACCCGGCGGTGCTGGCGCATGTCGGTGCGATCAGCGATGAACGGCTCAAGCGGCCGCTTTCGACGGGCAGCCTGATGACCGAGATGGCCGCCGATAAACCGGCTGCGGTGAGCGATGAGGCGTGGCGGCTGGCCTGCGCGACGGTGATGCTGCAATCGCCCATTCGCGCGGGGGTCAGGCAGCACGTGCCCTTTGAAATTATCCGGCTGGCGATGGCGGCATCGGTTGCACCGGCCAGGATTCAGGCGGCGCTGGGCGAACTGCCGCGCGTGATGGCGCTGTCACGCGAGGACTTCAAAGGCAACAGCTATCGACGATATCTGCAACTGTTTGATGACCTCGCGCAGCACATCTGGGCGACCGGTGATCGTGATCAGTTGCCGGCTTTGCTCGATGGTTTCTATCACGTCAGCGACTACGGCTGGCCGATGCGCTGGTACTCGGCGAAGCAGACGGCGCCGGTCGTCGCCACGCGGCTGGCACTGTTTCATCTCTGGGAGCAGGGGCGCTTCGATGATCTTCGCGCTGCCGCCCTTCGCTACGAATTTCTCGCGCGCCATCCGCAGCCCTGGATTGATCGAAATGCCGAGGATTATCCCACGCGGCTGCTTGGTGCATGGATGCTCGCCCAGGCCAACGAGCAGCTTGCCGACTGGCCCGCCGAAGCGGAAACGAGCCGGCAAAGTGATCGCTTTCTGCCCAGCCGGTTTCCGCCGCACCCGCTGATCGTCGAGTCGGATCGTGAATCGATGAACACGGTCTCCGAGTTTCTCGCGGCGGTGGATTCCGGCGCATTCGATCATGCCTGCCGCATCCTCACGAGACAGTCGCTGCCCGACGGCATCGCGCCGGTGGATCAGAACGGCAGGCTGTTCAAGGCCACCTACGTGCTGCTGCGCGAGATGATCGAGGAGCACGAGCCGCTGGCGACCAGGCTCCGGCAGCAGTTCGCCGCCATCGGCATGATCCGTCTGCGGCAGGCGATCGATCAGGGCCGGCTGGAAAACCTCGAGGCGCTTGCCACGCAGTTCCACGGCACCGAAGCATCGCGGCAGGCACTGGGCCATCTGGCGGACCGCGATCTTTCGATGGGCGACTTCTTCTCCGCCGCGGCGCGGTATGACATGCTCATCGAGCAGGCGTCCGACGAAGCGCGTCCGCACATCACCGCCAAGCGCCGCCTGGCCCTGGCGATGGCCGGTGAGGACACCGGCTTCCCCGTGACGCAGCCGGTGAAGATGGGCAGCCAGACGATGTCGCCCGGCGACTTCGAGCAGCTCGTCAGTTCGCTGCTTGATGAGCGACGCAAGAGCGGCTTCATGCCGGACCATCTTCGCGCGGAAGAGCAGCAGGCGTTTGGCCCCAGGCCTGTGAAGCTGTCGGCGATCATGGACATGAATCTGCCTCGCGACATGGCGGATCGTGCGACTTCGCGGGTTCGTGAAGTTTCCTATGCACATAAGGACGGCATCGTGCTGATGCATCAGCATGGCCGGTTGACCGCGTTCGATCTGGCCGGTCGCCGCGTGCTGTGGCGCAAGGATGAAACCAGCCGCGATCTGTCCTCCTACGCCTCCGAGCCTGCCGTGCCGATGATTTACGGCCAGCGGATTTATGTGCCTTTCTTCCGTGAAAAACGCACGGAACTGACCTGCTTCGATCTGCACAAGGGCGATGTGGTCTGGCGGCAGACGTTCGATGACGCGCTCGTCGGCGACACGGTCGCCGTCGGTCCGTGGCTCTACACGCTGAGCGTTCGCCGCGAGTTGGGCAACTACGGCGATCTGATCCTTCGCCGGCTGGCGCCGGAGACCGGTGAATCGGTGATGGCCAAGCGCGTGCTGCGCGTGCGTTATGGCGAAGAGCTGTTCCGCGTCGGCCGTCCGCAACTGGTGGGCGATGCGCTGGTGTTCCGTGCGGGCGCGTCGCTGGTGAGCTGCGATCTGCTCGGGTCGCCGCGCTGGATTCGTCGGCTGTCCCTCTTGCCGCCCAATGTCGATTCGCAGCTTTTCGACATGATGGCGATGAGCGAGATCGTGGTCGATGGCGATCGCATGATCCTCGCTTCGCCCGGCTCGCCCCATGTGGTGTGCATCAGTGCCCGCACCGGTGAGGAACTGTGGTCTTACCTTCAGCCCCGGCTTCGCAAGGTGATCGCCAAGCGCGGTGAGCAGGTGGTGATCGCCACGGCGGATACGCTCGAATCGCTGGACATCAAGACCGGCAAGGTGTTGTGGCGGTCGCCGCTTGTCGCCGATGTCGATGCGGTGCTGCCCGCGGGCAAGGACATGCTGGTGACGGTGGCGCTGGGGCGATTCGAAGCGATGGACAAGGAGGAGTCGAAGGCCGGCCGTCGCATCGAATGGTTGAGTGCGGTCGATGGCAAACCGGTCGAAGGCGGCACGATCGAAGAGCTGCACCGCGAAGTGTTCGACATCGAAAGCCTCTTCACCGACGGCAAGGTGATTCTGGGCGTGGGCAATCTGGGCAATCGTCACAAGGTGAACGGCAAACTGGTGATCATCGAAGGCCGGTAAGATTTAGCCGTTCGCCTCGGCGAACGAAGTCAACGGCCGATTTTCATCGCATGGATGTCGTTCGCCAAGGCGAACGGCTAAATCACGGAAGGCGACATGAATTCAACACCATTACGCCTGTTGCGATTGTTCATCATTTCCCTGGCCATGCTGCTCGCATCCACGGTGACGGCGCAGGACCGCCGTGACGGCGACCGGCGCAATCGCCCGGATCGCTACTGGGCGATGTTCCGCGACGGCAGCGTGCTCATCGGCAAGGATCTGCGCGACTGGCACGAGCGCGGGCGCATGCCCACGCTCAACGGCAGGGCGCTCTTCGACAACAACAACCCGCTGCTCATCCTCCGCGACACCACCATTCAGTCGCAGCTCACCGGTCCCTACATCGAGTTCGCCAACGGCGATGTGCTGCCCGGCCGGCTCGTCGGCGGCATGCCTGCCGATCCTTCGACGCGCATGCCCACGCATCTGCTCGTCGCTCCGACCTCGCCGATTCTCACCTTCGATCGCCGTACTTCCGAGATCGCGATCAAGCCTGAGCATGTTTCGCGCGTCGTGCTTTCACGTGAAGCGCGCGGCCCGCTCGAGCCGGGCACGCTCTTTTTCACCGATGGCCGCAAGGTGAAGGTGAAGGCGGTGCGCTGGGCGTTGGGCGGCGTGCGCGGCCTGACCGATGAAGGCTCGATCGCCGCCGGCTGGATCGAGCTGGCCGAGGTGCATCCGCCCAACGTGAATCCGACCGCGGCGCTGCTCGATGATGCACTGGCGCCGACGCCGCGCAAGGTGCAGGGCGTTGAGGCGATGCTTGGCCGCATGGCGACGACCCACGGCGCGGTGCTGACCTATCGCCGGGCGATGATGCGGCATGAAGGCGAAGGCGATCCGCGCTGGAGCGTGATTCATACCTTGCAACCTGCGTGGGCCTTGCAGGCGATTCGCGTGCCGGTCGATGAGGTGGTGACGCGCAGCTACCGCGAGCCGGGCGATCTGCCGCTCTCTGTTTTGCCCGGTGAAACGCTGGTGCAGAAAAGTGCGACCGGGTTCCTCTGGCCCTGGCGTCGCAATGCGAATGTGCGCGGCAACGAACTGGTGCTCGGTTCAGCCGTGGGCGACCTGGGCATCGGCACCCACTCCCACAGCGAGATCGCCTTCGACCTGCCTCCTCACGCAAAACAGTTCACCGCCACCGTGGGCATCAACCGCACCGTGGGCAACGGCGGCTGCGCCAAGGTGAAAATCTTCCGCGACAAGGTGCAGGGAAATCCCCTCTGGGAAAGCGGCTTCCTGCGCGGCGGCGACAGCCCGGTCCGAATCGGCTCCATCGATGTGAGCGGCGCCAGGCGGCTGATCCTCGTCACCGAGTTCGGTCACGATGGCCGGCCGCGCGGCGCCGATCCGCTCGACATCCGCGATGAGGTCGATTGGCTCTGGCCCACGGTCCGTGTCGATCTGGCGGCCGCGGAAAAAGAGAGGCCGCAACCTGCGCTGGAGGATGTCTTCCCCTCGCTCATCGGCTGGGATGTGAGCGATGACGATCGCCAACGCGCATCAATCCGGCCTTACTGGGAGCAGCGCCGGGGACGCTGGACGATGTCGATGTTCATCGATTCCACGGGCAGTGACAGTGATCGTCTCGATCGCGTCAGGCCGTTTGAGGTGACCCGCTCAATGACCATCACGCAGGCCAATGCGTGGATGCCGCTCAGCGCATCGCGCGATGACAACGGGCAGGCCAATCATGAACTGACGGTTCTCGCCGACGGCAAGCCGGTTGCTTCGGCGCAGCACGGCAACGTGACAACCGGCCGCGCGCCGGGCGAATACGAGGAGCGCTGTTACAGCTTCGGCGAACATGCGGGCAAAACGGTGAACGTGGCTGTGCGCATCTCGCCGCGCGGCGCTCCGCACGAACGCCCCAGCGGCATTCTCCTGGGCTACATGACTCCCGCGCCGATCGTCGCCAACCTCCCTGAGTCGGGCGCGACGATCAAGCCGCAGGTGGAACTCGGCTCGCTCAAGCCGATCGAGGCGAAGTATCGCAACAGCGACAGGCAGCCGCTGACGGCGGGCAAGACCACCGAGGGCAAGCCGCTTTCGATCCTCGGCTGGACCTACGCCGGCGGCTTCGGCCTGCCTCCGGGTGAAAGCGTGATCAGGTACGCCCTCGATCCGTCATGGACGAAGTTCGTGGCGGTGGTGGGGTTGTGTGACGGCGTGCAGAATGCCGGGCCTTATGAGGTGCTGCTCGATGACCAGGTGGTCTGGCAGAGCCTGACGCCGGCGCAGATGGGCCGGACCGATGAGGCCAGGCAGGTGGTGGTGCATCTGCCGCCGGGGCACAAGGTGCTCTCGCTGCGGGTGGACAGGAAGAACCAGGCCGGCGCGGCGTGGGCGGATGCGGGGTTCATGAAGGAATGAAGTGATGGGTGAATGTGCGGGCCATTCGCTGAATCAGGCTCTTGATCTGAGTTCGGGAGCCGCGACTCAACGAGTCGCGGACGTGAACGGCCTGATGGAGTGAAAATCGCGCGGTTGATGAAAGCTCTCGAAAATCGTGAAGCGCAGGACGGAATGGGACGCAGGAAAGAGGCCGTTCATCCACCGCGCCGCCTCGCGCTCCTTCAGGCTGCTCACGTCCGCGACTCGTTGAGTCGCGGCTCTTGGAAACCATCCCGAACTCAGGCTCTTGAGTTGGCCGCGTCAAGAACGGCGGACACATCAACGGCAAATCCCTGCAACGATGAAGAGGTGGCTGTTTCACCGCGGTTGAACAGGCCATGCGCGGCATAGCTTTCATCTTTCAGCGCCAGCACTTCGATGCGTTCCTGTTTCGGATCCACGATCCAGTATTCGCCGATGCCCGCCTTGGCGTAGTCATCGCGCTTCTCCACCAGATCGCGATCACGGCCATCATCGCTGACGATTTCAACCACCAGATCAGCTCCCTCCCAGAAATCATCCCCGGCCCGGTCGGCATGTTCACGGAACATAAAGACAAGATCAGGCTCACGAAACCTTCCCTGGCGAAGGCGAACCCGCAACGGGCTGGTCAGCATCTCTCCAAGCCCGCGCGGCCGGATGAATGCAAGAAACGCTTCGAGCAGGAATCGCAGAATCCGCTGATGGGAAGCCTTGGGCAAGGGCGGAAACTCCAGACAGCCATCGACCAGTTCGATCAGACGATTCGAGTCGGCGGTCAGTTGAAGATAGGCGGATTCAGTCCATTCCCCCTGATTGGGGAACAGGGTGGCCACTTCCCACACCGGCGTCGCGGATACCGGGGGTACCGGGGGAGGGTTTGGATGGGATGGATGCAGTGCGGTCATGATGCGAATGTTTCAGCGGGTGGTCTCAAACGGATCGAATCGATGTTCGGTATTTTGGGGTTCATCGGTTCTTCCAAGTATATCCTCCTCCGTTAAAAACGTGGCTCATGTACCTGCCGTGGCGCCAAGCCCGATGGCGAGTCCGCGAGCC
>CAZYPK010000051.1:0-30884 GCA_964649195.1 uncultured Phycisphaeraceae bacterium | reverse complement strand
CACTCGGCCTTTGAGGCCTCGTGAAGAACGGCTCGGCGGGAGCCTCGCCCTCCCAAATGCGGCGACCCTGAACGGCTCGGCGGGAGCCTCGCCCTCCCGCCCAAGGCTACATGCGATTGCCCTGGCCTGCTTCACATCAATTCCAACCCGTGACCGCCCGATACAAACTGAGTGAGCCGATCGACCGTGCCAATCCGCGAATCCGCGCCTACTGCCGGCTACCGCCTTTGCAAGGATCCGGGGCCTGCGCCGGTTCTCAAGCCGGCCGAGCCTGTCGCGGAAGCGGCGCCGGCGCGGTCGTGGGATGATGCCGCCTTGCGGATCAAGATCGCCCTGCTGGTGCTGCTGGCGCTGATGGCCGGGGTGGGTGTGGGGATGATCGAGGCTCATGCCCGCCATCGCATCTGGCCGCTGCTGCTGGGCATCACCGTCGCGGCAGTGCCGTTGTTTTTGCTGGGGGCACGTTGGGCCTGCGCTCCGATCGATCGCATCCTCGATCAGCTTCGCCGCGCGGGGATGGCTGCGCGAGGCGGGCTTGATGCCGGGCTGCCGATCGATCGCGGCGACGAGGTGGGCGAGCTGGCCCGCATCGTTCAAGACTTTGCGAAGCACGTCACGCGCGGCCAGAACGACGCCAGGCAGTTGCGACGAACCCTTGATGATCGCGTGGAGCGGGCCACCCGCCTGGCCACGCGAAATCTCAAGGAACTGGCGATGCGCGATTCGCTCACCGGCCTGGGCAACCGCCGGTTCCTCGATGAAAACATGCACGACCTTTTCGAGTCCTGTCGGCAAGGCAACACCGACCTGATCTGCGTCGCCATCGACATGGACAACTTCAAGAAGATCAACGACACCCTGGGCCACGGCACCGGCGATGAACTGCTGCGAACCCTCAGCCAGCTCATCCAAGGCCTGATCCGCCACGACGACCACGCCATCCGTCTGGGCGGCGACGAGTTCCTCATCCTCATGCCGGGCATCGGCCTGTCCCGCGTTCGCCAGGTTGCCGATCAGCTTCACGCCCTCTTCCGCCAGCATGTCCGCGTCGTCATCAAAGGCGGCATCAGGCCCGACCTGAGCATGGGCGCCGCATCCATGCTGCGTGATGGCGTCACGACACCCGAAGAGTTGATCAAGCGTGCCGACGAATTCCTCTACGATGCCAAGCGAAACGGCAAGGGCCGGCTCGCCGGGGCTTAAGGGTTCGCCGGGTGGCTGGGGCTGAAGGCTTTGCGCAAGCCCCGGCCAGGGCGTACCTGTGGAGATAGGCAATACCTGAATGTCGTGCGCCCGGCGGGTGGGTGTTGAGTCTTTGCCCCCCGGCTTCCCTTGCCGGGGCTTCGCGGACTCAGCCCCAGCCACCCAAAACTTCTCTCACCCAAACTTCTCTCGCTTCCTGCGAAAACCAGCGTAGGGTTCGGTCTTCAACGGAACAAGACAGGGCTTGACACGGATTTCAGCATCCAACCCTCTTTTGATATCCTGAACCAAAGCGGGCGTTGTTCATCATCTTCACTTCGCTGCGGGGATTCACATGATTCGTTTCAACTGCGGTTCGTGCGGGCAGGTTTACAAGGTTCCGGTTGAGAAAGCGGGCGTCAAAGCCAGATGCAAAAAATGCGGTGGTGTGATGGTCGTGCCTGCCTTGGAGGACGCGGGCGAGGCGGTGTTGGCTGACGCCGTTGCGGGGCATCCGCCTCGGGAGACGGCTCAAATCCATGACGACTTCGTCGATCTGGCGGCGGCGGCGGCTGAGGCTCCACCACCCCGACGCACTCGCCGCGTCACCGGGCAGGTCCCCAGGATTCAAGGCCGACCTTATACGGGTGATGTCGAGGTCAACCTGCGCCGCAACCATGTGATGATTCTGGGCATCGTGTTGATTGTTGCCTTTTTTCTTCCCCTCGTCACCGCACGTGGGGGTCGAATGTCCGTTTCATGGATTAATCTTGAGGGTCTGTTTGAATCGCGCATTCCCATCATGTACCGGCTGCTGATGGTGCTGCCGTTGATATCCGGGCTGGTGGCGCTTTTTGGCCGTGGGTTGCCGGTGATGGCGCGTGGGGCGACCCTTGCCGGCCTTGGGGTGTTGCCGGTGATTCTGCTCTTCACCGCCGCCCCCAGGGAGATCACGCAGGCCATCCGGCAGACCGCCGCCGGTTCCGGCGGTGCGGGCGGTTTCTTCGGTCTGTTGCTCAGCTTGGTGACCTTCTACGGCATCATGATCGGCTGCCGCCTGCGCTGGTATCGCCCTGACTTGGCTGCCGCCTACCCGATCGCCCTGGCCGGTGCGATTGCCGGCGCCGTCTCGCTGCTGATCCCCAACGAAGGCTCGATCGGCCTGCTCGCTCCCTTCAAGGTCATGAAGATGGATGCGGTGGTCGGCCTCGCCACCCTGCTGTGGGTGGTCGCCCTCATCGCGGTCGTGGTGATCATTTCCATCAACACCCCCAACACCGCCCCGGCCACCGCTTCCGTTCGGGCCAATCTCGCGTTCTGGCTTTTCAACGGCGCCTTGATCGCCGTGATTTCCATCGTCGTCTTTCGCTCCATAGCTTCGATTGACACCCTCGCCGCCCTCACCGGCCTGCTCAAGATCGGCGCGTGGATGGGCGCCACCTTCATGCTCGTTCCCATGGGCGTCGTCGATATGGCCATCGGCGAGCCGGTCAGCAAGCCGGGCCTGTGTACCTCCTGCGGCTACGACCTCACCGGCGCCTCCAGCGAAGCCTGCCCCGAGTGCGGTGCGATGGCATGACGCCCAGGCCCCCTGCGGCGTGGCAATCCTCATGGTTCACGGTGCATCGGGAGGTTATTCAGAAGTCCCTCAACCAGGGCAATCGCATGTACCCCGGGGCTTGACTCTTCGCCCTCTCCCTGGGGGAGAGGACAGTCTCAATCGCCGCGTAGCGGGGCGATTGAGACAGGTGAGGGCCGGATTCTCCACGAAACATCAATCGTCAAACCGCCCTCACCCGGCTCGCAAAACCTCGCCGACCTCTCCCGGAGGGAGAGGTGGAAACCGCTACGTACATGCGATTGCCCTGGTCCCTCAACATAAATTACGCGATATACGATTGCACGTCGTACAATTCAGGTCGTCCCCCGTTGTATATGATGTACGGATCGCCGCCTTGCCGGTCGGTTCTCGTTATATGATCTGCCACACCGCGCTTTCCCCGGGTTCTCGCACCATGATTGCACTCACCCCTCGCGCTTTTTGTCGCTCGCCCTTGAGCTTTGCACCGGCCTTGGCTGTCGCCCTCGTCGCCTTCGCCTCCCCCGCCGCCGCCCAGACCCAGCGGGACATCGACATTCTCATGTCGCTCTCCAAGCGGCTGGCCGCCGTGGAACGGGCCTCGCAGGACCCGATCATCGTGGCCACGGAGACCGGCGATTCCCAGTCGCTGATCAATCTCTACCGCTCCTCTCCCGATGCGACTCTCCGCGAGCGTGCCGCCAACGCCCTGATCAACATGGGAGGCGGCGCCCCCGGCCGCCTGATCAACGCCATCCACACCGACTATCGCGGCAAGGTTCGCAAGTATCGCTCCAGTTTCCAATCCGAAGTGGCCGGCCTGGCCAGGAAACGGCGCGGGGCCGCCAGCGAGGCGGAGATTGCCAGGTTGCAGGCCCAGGTGAACGACCTGGTGAAGGTGCCGGGGCTGAGCAAGGACATGATCGTCAAGGATGCCGACCCGGCCATGAAGCGGTTGGCGGAACTCCTGATCATCGATCGGAAGACGGTGTTCCAGGTGGTGCCGGGCCTTCAGGAACAGAGGCGGGAACTGCTCGAACTTTCCACGCTGGCCGGCAAAGCGGCCCGGCAGCTCACCGTCAGCGATCGCCGCCTGGCCGACCGCGTGCCCTCGGCATCGGAACTGGACGCCGAGCTGACCGAATCCGAAGAGCTGGCGGTGCTGATGGTCATGCCGATGAAGCCGGAGCATCAGGATGTGATGTTCGACAACATCGCCCTTTCCAAGCAGCTTGACCCCGAAGAGGCGGCAGGCATCCTCATGCTCAACCTCATGCGCATCCGCGTCGGCAGCCAGCCCCTGGCCATCGACCTCAAACTCGGCAACGCCAGCCGCGACCACAGCAAAGACATGCGAACGCTCGGCTTCTTCGCCCACGAATCCCCCGTCTCCGGCAAGACCACCCCCTGGGACCGCGCCCGCCTCGCAGGCACCAGCGCCAGCGGCGAAAACATCTTCATGGGCCGTCACGACCATCACTCAGCCATCATGGCCTGGTTCCACAGCCCCGGCCATTTCAAAAACATGATGAACCCCAACTTCCGCCGCATCGGCCACGGCAGAGTGGAAGCCCACTGGACGCAGATGTTCGGCTCGTGACCCCCGACATCCACTTTGTTCAACCCCCAAAGCCCACGCACTCCCGTGCGTGGGTCTGTCTTTTCGGCCCCCTACAGCCGCGGGCCGGGCGTGTCGCACCCGATCATTTCCTTCCGCGGCTTCCCGCTACAATGCCCTGCCATGCCTGGGTTGCCTGTCATTCTCAATCTTCGCGGCCAGAAGTGCCTGGTCGTCGGCGGCGGTGCGGTGGCGCTGCGGCGGGCCCGCGCCCTGGCCGGTGCGGGGTGCAACCTGATCACCATCGTGGCGCCGCACATCGATCCCGCCTTGCGGGAGATGCCCGTGACCATCCATGAACGACCGGTGCGGGAGACCGATCTGGTCGATATGCGGCTGGTCGTGCTGGCGACCGATGATCACCGGCTCAACGACCGCATCGACAGGCAGGCGCGGGCCCTGGGCGTGCTGGTCAACCGGGCCGATGAAGCCGAACGCGGCGAGATTCTCTTCATGAGCAAGGCCCGCATCGGCCCGGTGACCCTGGCCATTCACACCGGCAACGCGATCCCCGATGCGGCCAGGCGGATCACCCGCGAGCTGCGGGGCAAGGTCGGCGAGCACTGGCCGGCGATCATCGAAATCGCGGGGCCGTATCGCAGGCTCATCCGCCAGAACTTCGCCGACCTTTCCCAGCGGCGCACCCGCATCGCCCGGCTGACCGATGGCGAGGCGGTGGAACTCTTCCTGTCGCAAGGCGACGCCGCCTACCGGAAGCATTGCGAAGCGATGTGCCAGCCTGATTCGGACGTGGCCGGTGATGGGCAACCCGTGCATGGCCTGATGCACGAGCATGAACCTGCCCGCGACCTGCATGCAAGCGGCGACGACACCGACATCGATGACTTTTCCCTTGACGCGGTGACCCCGGCATGACCGACACGCTCACCACCCTCATCCTCGTCGTGCTCACGCTGCTCTCCCTGGCGGCATGGCTGGTGGCGCTTGGCCGCGCCAGGCTGGTGGCCCGCGGCCAGGACCCGGCGACATACGCCAACCTGCAATCGTTTCTCGTGGGGCTGTGCATCGCCCTGGGCGGCGGGCTTTTCATCTACCGCGCCATGGCGGTGCATCAGCGCTGGCAGCCGCTGGAGGCGCATGTCGATGGGCTGATTCTCATCGGCGTGCTGCTGGCGATGACGGTGACATACCTCGTCAAGCGCGGCCGCATGAAGGGCCTGAGCCTCTTCGCCCTGCCGTTTCTCGCCGTCACTTTCGCATGGGCCATCTGCGCCAGCTTCTGGACCTTTCGCCCGTTCGGGGAGATCGATTCCGTCTGGAAGATGATCCACCTTTCAAGCGTCTATGGCGGCATGCTCTTCTTCATCATGGCGGCCATCGCCGGCGGCATGTACCTCCACGTACAACGAACCCTGCACCGCTCGCACGACCCCACCGCGACGCGGCCCTTCGCCAGCCTCGAAGCGATCGAGACGCTCATCGTGCGCACCAGCGCCCTGGGCTTCGCCCTGCTTTCGCTGGGACTGATCACCGGCCTGATCATCGTCACCGGCGGGGAAACGCGGCTGGGCGCCGGCTGGTGGCACTCGCCCAAGGTGCTGCTGGCGGGGGCGGCGTGGCTGGTCTATGCGGTGGTGATGAACGTGAAACACACCACCCACTTCCGCGGGGCAAGAGCCGCGTGGCTTTCCATCGCCGGCCTCATCCTGCTGCTGGCCACCTTCGGCATCGCCACGGCGCTGCCCGCGCTGCCGAAGGAAAACTCGATCAGGCATGACCGGCCCGGGGCGGAACAGGAAAGGCACGAAGGCACGAAGGCACGAAGGCACGAAGGGGCGGAACAAATCTCAAATCCGAAATCCGAAATCCGAAATCCGAAATCTCCCCTCCGTGCCTCCGTGCCTTTGTGCCTTCGTGCCTTCGTGCCTCCGCCCCTCCCCTCGGAGGCGACATGCGCATCGTGATGCTCAGCATCAGCCATCGCACGGCGTCGGTCGATCTGCGCGAACGCATCGCCATTGCCGGTGAACGACTCGATGCCGCGATCGACTCGCTGCGCCGGATGTATCCGCAGTCCGAGGCGGTGGTGCTATCGACCTGCAACCGCACGGAGCTTTACATCGCCCGTCCCGCCCACGAGCCGCCGGGCTACGAACAGCTCGACACCTTTCTCGCCGACTTCTGCGGCATCGAAACGAAACACGTCACCGCCGCCGCGATTCACCGCGAGCAGGATCAGGCGGTGACGCATCTGTTCCGCGTGGCGACGGGGCTGGAATCGATGGTCATCGGCGAGCCTCAGATTCTGGGGCAGGTGAAGCAGGCATACGAAATTTCGCGGCGACTCGAAGCCGTCGGCCCGGTGCTGCATCGCGTCTTCCAGCAGGCCATCAGCGTGGCCAGGCAGGTGCGCAGCGAGTCGGGCATCGGCGAAGGGCGCGTGAGCATCGGCTCGGTGGCGGTCGATTTCGCCTCGCAGATTTTCGAGCGCTTCGACGACAAGACGATGGTCGCCATCGGCGCCGGCGAGATGGCGAAGATCACGCTCAAGCATCTCCAGGCGCTCAAGCCCGCCAAACTCTGGCTGACCAACCGCACCCGTGAACGCGCCGAAGACCTGGCGACTCGGATGAATCTCTCCGGCGGAACCGGGGGGGCAGGCGGCTCCGGCGGCGTGCGGCCGTTTGAAGAGCTCGATGAATTGCTGGTGGAGGCGGACATCGTGCTCACCTCCACCGGTGCGGCCAGGCCGATCATCACCGAGCAGCGTTTTCGTCCGCTGATTCGCCGGCGTCGCAGCCGTCCGATTTTCATGGTCGATATCGCCGTGCCGCGCGACATCGAACCGGCGGTGGGGAATCTGAGCAACGTCTATCTCTACAACATCGATGACCTTCAGCGCGTCGTGCTCAAGACGCACGAGCATCGCTGGGCCCAGGTCGAGCAGTGCGAACGAATGGTCTTCGATGCCGTGCGCTCCTGCATGGCCACGGTGCAGCACCGCGATGTGGGCCTGCTGATCCGCGCCTTGCGCGAGAAGCTGCACGACTTCGCCAAAAGCGAACGCGAGCGCAGCCTGAAAAAAATCGGCGGCGGCGAAGATGGCGACGCGGCGGAGTTTGCGAAGCTCCTCGAAGAGCACGACCATCGCCTGGTGAACAAGATTCTGCATCTGCCCCTGCAACAGCTCGATCCGAAAAACCCCGACGCCCCGCTGGGCTTTTTCGCGGCGGCGCTCAAGCGGCTGTTCGACCTGGAGGAACAGGCTGGCCCATCACGGGCGGAACCGCAAAGCGAAGGCGAAGCGGAACGGTGATGGAAATATGATCCAAGGCATTGGAACGGAAGGGTCGCCACAAAAAGCGCCAGAGGCGCCAATGGATTTGATGCCGTCATGAGCTTTGCGGTTTGATTATTCTGTTCTTTCCTGCTTGTGCTTCCTGCGTTTTTTTGTGGCGATCGTCTTCGCCGGATTTCCCTTCGTTCGCCAGGGCGGACGGCCAAAGCTTTGGATTTCCCGCATGATTCAGCGTGCGACCAAGACCATCGCCCCCCTGGCCGCCGCTGCCGGGGCGATCGCTTTGGGCCTTGGCTCGATGTGGCTGGCCGGCCAGGGTGCGCTGCTGCCGGACTCGGCGGAGGCTGCGGGAAAATTTCTGGGCACGATCTATCAGGGGGCCCGCTCGCTGCCGATTCTGATCGCCGTCTGGGTCGGTGCGCTGGGACTGGGCTGGCTCCTGCGCATCTGGCTGGTACCCGATGCAAAACATCGCATCATCACGCAGATGATCCTGGGCATCGGCGGCCTGCTCATGATCGACTGGCTCCTCGCATCGGTCGGCTGGCTCAATGCGTGGACCGCGTGGTCGAGCTGCGGCATCGGCACCGCCGTGGTCACCTATCACTTTGCCGACGGCGCGACGCGCGAACGCTGGCATCCCGATCACTGGCCCGCGCCGCCCTGGGCGATCCTGCTGGCCCTGCCCGCGCTGGGCGTTCTGCTCGTCGCCTGCACCATGCCGCCGGGCACCATGTGGGCCATCGAAGCGTTCGGCTACGACGTGACCAGCTACCACCTGGAGGTCCCCCGCCAATGGCTGGCTGGCGGACAGATGGTTTCGCTCAAGAACAACATCTACAGCCACCTGCCGCTGTTCATCGAAGCGGGCTACGCGAAACTCTCCGTGATGCATGGCTCGGTGTTCGATGCGATCTACACGATTCATTTTTTTCACGCCTGTGCGGCCCTGCTCGCCGCCACCGCCATCGGTCGGCTGGTGGCCGACTACGCAGGCTCGGTCGCGGGCATCGTGGCCGGGGCGGCCATGCTCGCTTCACCCTGGACGATCATCACCGGTTCGATGGCCTACAGCGAAATGTTCGTGATGCTCTTTGGCATCGGGGCGATCATCATGCTGCTGGATCCGCTCAGCGCCGCGCCGCGCGGCGCCCTGGTCGTGGGCCTCTTCGCAGGATTGGCGACGATGGCCAAGCTCACCGCCGGCGGTTTCATCGCCCTGCCGGTGGGGGCGGCGATGATTGTCCGGCTCGCATATGGCCCCGGCTTTAACCGGGGAAACTCCACGATCACGGATGATTCAACGACCCGCGAAAACGCCGCTCCTTCCGGCAAAATCCATCATCAACCATCCACCCCGGCCAAGGCCGGCGCCCTAGGCATGGCCGCCTTGGGCGCATTGCTCATGCTCTCGCCCTACCTCATTCGCAACACCCTCTGGACCGGCAACCCCGTCTTCCCTTTCGCCGCCTCCACGCTCGGCGGCGCCCACTGGAACGAAGCGCAGATCAAGCGATGGAACGAAGCCCATCACGCCAAAAGCCCCGCCGATGGTCTGGCCAAACTGCCCCGGCAATGGCTGCTGAACACCGGCTTCGGCGCCATCGGCGGCGGCAAACGCCAGGAACAATCCGTCACCGACATCGCCCGCTTCGACACCGAATACGGCCTGCCCCTGTTCTGGCTCGCCGCGCTGACCGGCCTCGCGCTGCTTTACGCATCGCCCAGGCTTCGCCCTCTCGCCATCACCCTCTCGATCATTCTTGCAACACAGCTTCTTTTCTGGCTCTTTTTCACCCATCATCAAAGCCGGTTTTTGATTCCCACGCTTCTGCCCGGCTGCATCGCGCTGGGCGTCGGACTGGGCAGACTGCAACAGATCACGCAACAGCGGCGGCCGTGGCTGACGCCGATGATCAGCGTGGCGCTCATCGGCTGCATGACGATGAGCTGCTTTGCGACGCTCTGGAGCCAGACGCCGCGCCTGACCGATCCGCGGACGCGCGAGCGCTTCGCCGTGCCGCCTTATGTGCTCATCGACAGCCTGGTCGATCCGCGCGATGTCACCGCCAATCAGCCCGGCCGGTTCGCCGGACAGCATCCGCTCAACCAACTGCCCGCCACGAGCAAGTCGCTGCTGGTGGGCGAGGCCGGCAACGTCTTCTACATTCAGCGGGCGTTTCTCTACAACACCGCCTTCGATCGCAGCCTGCTGGCCGAGCTTCTCAAGCAACACAAAGGCAACGCCCTGGCGGTGACGTTCACGCTGGTCCGCGCGGGGTTCACGCATGTCTGGATCAACACCGCCGAGCTGGCCAGGCTGCACGATTCCTACGGCGTCGATGAGGAACTGGCGCCGGACAACATGCGCAGGCTGATGCAGACCGTCGAGGACAACAAGCTCTGGCGCAGGCTGCCCGATGTCGCGGGCGTGCAGGTCGATCCGCACATTCGACTCTACGCCCTGCCCGCAATCCGCACGGCGGCGCCGCCCGACGGCGAAACGAAGAACGAGTGATTCACGTATGCTGTTTTAACCGTCCCCCCGGATTCCCATATGTTCGGCTCCCACCTCTCCATCTCCGGCGGCATGCACAACGCCCTCGTCGAAGCGCAGAAACTCACCATGAACTGCGTGCAGATATTCACCAAAAACCAGAGGCAATGGACCGTCAAGCCGCTGGCCGATGCGGACATCCACGACTGGTTCGCCCATCGGAAATCGACCGGCATCACCCACGTCGTCAGCCACGACAGCTACCTCATCAATCTCGCCAGCCCCGATCCGGTCAACCTCAAAAAATCGATCGCCCTCTTTCAGGAGGAACTTCATCGCTGCGAGGCGCTGAACATCCCCTCGCTGGTCACCCACCCCGGCGCCCACATGAAACAAGGCGAAGAGGCCGGCCTGTCGCGCGTCGCCAGGTCGCTCGATGAAATTCACGATTCGCTGCCGGGCTTCAAGACCGTCACGCTGCTCGAAGTCACCGCGGGCCAGGGCACCTGCCTGGGGCATCGCTTCGAACATCTGCGGGACATCATCGATCAGGTCAAGGCGCCGGAAAGGCTCGCCGTCTGCCTCGACACCGCCCACCTCATCGAAGCGGGCTACGACCTCACCAGCGGCAAGGCGTGCCAGGCGGTGCTCGATGAATGCGACGCCGTCGTCGGCCTCGACCGCGTGCGGTGCATTCACATGAACGATTCCAAAACCCCGCGCGGCAGCAGGGTCGATCGCCACGAACACATCGGCAAAGGCCACGTGTCGCTCCAGGCGTTCGAGGTCATCGTCAATCATCCCATGTTCAGGAACGTCCCCAAGATTCTCGAAACCGCCAAGGAGGACGGACCCGACGGCCGGCCCTGGGACGCGATCAATCTGGCGGTGCTGCGCGGCCTGATCTCGCAGAAGGGACGCCCGGCATGAGAACCACAAGAGCCGCCACGCTTCATTACTCCGAGCCGCTGGTGCGACGGGCCATCAGAGCGTTCTGGTGGCGCTCGACGGGCTGGAGTTATTTCATCGCCCTGTTCATTTTGCTGGGTATCTTTGTTTATCTGCTCGCCACCGGCAATCGATCCTGGTGGGTCGGTGTCTTCGGCGCCGGTCTTGGCATGGGATTGGCAATGGCGGTCGCCCTGTACGCCGTGCATTTTCGCTCGTCATTGGCAAGGTTTCGCCGGATGAAAGCGAAGGAAGCGACCCTTGAGATGTTCGATGACAGGTTTCGGATGGTCTCGGACGTTGGAACGACGGAGTGCTCCTGGACGGTGGTGATCAAGGTTTGGAGATTCCCTGAATTCTGGCTTTTGTTCTACTCGGCCGCCCAATTCACGACGCTACCCGTGAGCGACCTTGATGCGGAATCACAGGCGTTTATTCTGGAGCGAGTCAAAGCCCACGGCGCCGAAGTCGCCTGACCACCCGACCATGAAGCCGGCGAACGTCGCCGTTTCGTCTATTTCACCTTCACCAGTTCGACTTCGAAGATGAGCGTCGCGTTGGGGCCGATCTTGTCGCCGCTGCCGCGTTCGCCGTAGGCGAGGTCGGAGGGGATGAACAGTTGCAGTTTGCCGCCCTCCTTCATCAGTTGCAGCGCCTGGGTCCATCCCTTGATGACGGCTTCCACACCGAACTCCGCCGGGGCGTCGGGCTTGGACTCATCGAACACCGTGCCATCGATCAGCGTGCCTTTGTAATGGACCACCACTTCGTCGTCGGCCTTGGGCGTCTTGCCGTCGCCCTCCTTGAGGACCTTGTATTGCAGGCCGGTGTCCGTGGTGATGACGCCCTCCCTGGTCTTGTTCTCCGTCAGAAACGCCTCGCCTGCGCGCCGGTTGAGCAGGGCGAGATTGGGCCTGACCACATCGGCGCGCGACAGGCGAATCTTCCTGAACTCGACATCGGAGATGATGTAGTACCAGTCCGCGAAACGATGGTTCAGTTCGGCGATGCGCTTGCGGGCCGCATTGATTTTTTCCTCGTGGTCCTTGAGCCTGCGTTCGTTTTCGGCGGTGATCTGTTTGATCGCCTCGTCGGAAGGGGCGGGAGCAGGAACAGGTGCAGTGGCAGGAGCAGGGGCAGGTGAAGACTCGGGCGCTTTCGCATCGTCTTTCTTCTCGTCGTCTTTCTTCTCGTCGTCATTCACCGCAATCTTCGGCTGGGCATCCGTCTTTTCGTCAGCCTCGGCATCCTTCGCTTCGCCTTCATCGCACGATTTCTCCGGCGATATCGGCTCTTCCGGCTTCTTTTCTTCTTCTTCCGGCTTGTTTTCCGCAGGTGTTTTCTCTTCGGATTTCTTCTCTTCCACCGGCGCCGGCTGCGGCGCGGCGGGCAGCGGCAGCAGATCGGGCTTCCCGATCAGCGACTCATTCAACCGGGCCACAACATACAGGTAACGGCTGTCGCCTTTTTTGCCGGATTTCTCAGGCTTTTTTTCATCATCCTGCCCGGCCTTGGCTTCGGTTTCGCCCGCAACATCGCCGGTGATCTCCCCGAAGCGAAGCACGTATTCCACACCGCTTTCGAGACCGACGACGACTTCGCCCTCGTTGGAGAGAATCGCCACATCATCCTGGCCCAGGGTCTGGACCATCGCCGGGAAATAGCCCTTGTTCATCAGCTCGCGGAAGATCGGCGCGTTGGCGGGGTTTTTCACATCCTTGAAACTTTCGCGGCCGGTGCGGAGGTTCGCCGCCAGCAGTTCGGGCTTGCGCTCGACGCTCACAATCTTCAGATCATCGAGCGCGGTCTTGAGGGCGGAGAGTTTGTCCTTGTCGAGTTCCTCATCCTCCTTGACGCCGGCCATGCTCCAGGGATTTTCGCCGGTGGCCTGCACGTTCAGGACGAACTGATCGCCCTGCACCTTGACGCCGCGTGATTCGTCGATGCTGTAGTTGTCGATGGCGATGCGGCGAATGTCGCCGGCTTCCAGGGCCAGAGGATCGCGCTCGATCCAATCGGTGAAGTTGGTGGAGAGTGCGCCGGCGCTCACCTGCGTGACATAGACGCGGTCGAAGCCGGGGATGCGGACATAGCGCTGCGCGGGCTGATCCTTGACGGCGGCGCCGATGATGACCTTCGCCAAGGCCCGGCCATCCTTGTCGGAAAACCGCACCAGCGTGCCCGCGCCCCTGCCGCCGGCGGCGATCTCATCGGGATCCTTGACGCCGTACATTTCATGCTCGGCCTTGTCGCCGGTGACGATGGAGAGTTTTTTCAGTCCGATCAGCAGCGTCGCGGCGCGCTTCATCTGCTCCTGGGCGTCGGCGGGATAATTCTGATGCGACGGAATCACCCAGAGGCCGTTGCGCTGCGCCACCTTGAACTCGCTCTTCTTCGCCAGGACATCATCAAACCTGATGACCTCCAGCGTCACCGCCGCCAGCGGATCGGCGAAGTCCGGGAAGAGCGGCTGCCCCACGTCATAGGTCGCATCGCTGGCGGTGGACCCGGGACGAATGACCAACGCGATGATCAGCACGACCAGCGCGAAGGCGGCGAAGATGGCGGTCTTGGTGTTCTGATTCATGGAAATACTCAATAAAAGTTCTGAGTTCTGAGTTCTGAGTTCTGAGTTCCGAGTTGAAGGCAATGAAGACATTGAGACGCAACGCGAGACATCTGTTTGTTGTGGGTCCGGTTCTGAAAACTCAGAACTCAGAACTCAGAACCCGGAACTTATTTTCACCTCACCCGCGACTTCACCGCGCCTTCGAGTTCGCGTGAACGGCGCCAGCCGAACACGACCAGCGCGATGAGGGCGGGCAGGATCGGCGGAAGGAATACGGCCAGTCGCTTCTCGCTGTTCTGAATCCGGCGGATGGAAAGCTCCAGGTCGGACTCGGCCTTCTCCACCTGCTCATCGCGGATCAGCCGCAGCCGTTCCTGCTCCACCGCCAGCACGAGATTGAGCTGCTCCTCGGCGGCGGACCGCTTGATCGCAAACTGACGGTCATCAATATCGCCCGCCATGCGCTCCTTGGCCAGATCCATCAGGCGGGCCCGCCCCTGCTTCTTGATCTCATCGAGCTTCTCTTCGAACTTCGCGCCGGCCTGGGCGTTTTCCTCCTGCGTTTTCTTGCGGGCGGTTTCCGTGCTCTTCTCGAACGCCGTCAGCGTGCGGTGTACCCGGCGACGGCTGCGAATCTCGAAGAACGAATCCTCGCCGGCCAGGCTGTCCACGATGTTCAGCGCGAAGGTCACGTTGTCAACATCAAAGAAAAACGGCATGCGTTCATCGGCGCCGGTATCGCGGTGGCCGAAGAACCACGAGGCAAACAGGTCGGAATCGGAGACGAGCACCACATTGATGCTCGCGCTCTCATCGTCGGGCCTGCCTTGCAATCTTACCGCCAGCACCATCGGCTCCTTGCCGATCTGTCGCTTGCGATCCTCCTTGATGGAGCGACCGCCCATCGGCGATTCCTCGAAGAGTTCGGAGGTGTCAACGGTGCCCGCCGTCGCGCCGGTGACGGCCAGCGGGGTGAATGAAACCTTGTTGCTTTCCTTTCGATCGAGAGTCTTCACGATCCTGCCCGCGAAGGGGAACATCACGTAGTTGAGCCCCCGGGTGATCGGATCCTTTTCTTCCGCCCACGCGCCGCCGCCCTCGCCGATGAAGACGACTTCGCTGTCGAGCGTGCTGGCGCGGGGGAACGGATTGAAATCCTGCCATACGATGTCGATCACCTCGATGCTCCGCGGGTTGTCATCGTCATCGATCTTTGTTTTTTTCGTCACCGGAATGGAGCAGCCGAGCACCTCCCAAAGATCATTGAGATTTCCCTTGGGGCCTGGCATCGGCGGCTGCATGCCCATGCGCATCATCATCGGGTCCATCTGCGGCGGACGGCGCGGCTCCAAGGTGCCCGGCGGCGGCGGGACGCGGCCGCCCTGATACGCAAGGATCGGCTGCGGGTCTTCGAAGATCGCCGTGGGAATGCCGCGCCTGATCGCCGCGATGAGATTCTCAAGCTGCGGCTGCTCCAGCGATGAGGGCTGCACGACAAGCAGCGCGTCGTAACGATTTTCGATGGCGCCACTCGGATCGACTTCCAGCACTTCATATTGCTTGCGAAGTTCAACGATGATCTGCTCGGCGGGCGCGTTGCCGCCGCCGCCGAACATGGCCATCGGATTCGTCTGGCCCATGAGCTGCGCATCGGTCCTGACCACGCCGATGGTCTTGCGATTGTTCTGCCGCGACAGCGAAACGATGGCGCCGATGAGTTCGTATTCCGTGGGCACGCCGCGATCGAAGAAGGGAATCACCTTCTTGTCCAGGCCGCTGTTGATGGCGACGCCCAGGAAGAGGTCGTACTGCTTCATCTGCCCGCGTTCCTGCATGTAAACCGTGCGGGCGACGATCTCGTACCGCTGCTGGGCGATGGTTTTTTCAGGCTTGAATTTGTCCGTTTCGAAGATGCGCACCGCCACCTTGCCGTTGCTTCGCTTCTGGATTTCGTTGAGCGTGTTGAGCAGGTTCAGGCGCGTCTGGATATACCCTTCGGGCACTTCGCTTTCGGGGCTGATGAACGCCTCGATCGACATGCGGCGATCGCCCAGCGTCGAAAGCAGATCGATCGAGCGCGGCGAAAGCGAGCTGAGCTTTTCGCTGCTGGCATCGACGCGCACATCATGAATGCGGAAGATGAAGGAAAGACCGATGGCGATGATGAGCACGGAGAAGGCCCGCACCGCAAAGTGACCCCACATCGAACCCCCGCCCCCGGAAGCCCCGGCCCCGCCCTTGCCGCCGCGACCGGTGATCCAGTGACGGCGGCCGATGAGCACCATGCTCAGATAGAGGCCGATGACCGTGAGTGAAAGAAAATAAGCCACGCTCGCCAGGCTGATGACACCACGGGCGAAGTCGGCGAACATCGCGCTGATGGACCACTGACGGATCGACTGCACCAGGGCGCCGTCGCTGATGATGACATCCGCATTGGCGGCAAAGACGAGCGGAGCATTGAGCGCCACGCCCAGCACGAAGCCGACGGTGAGATTGGCGGTGAGGAACGAGGCGACCATGCCGATGGCGAGCATGGCGATGCCGACGAACCAGTAGCCCAGGTAGGTCGTCAGCAGCAGGCCGGCATCGGGATTGCCCAGGCGAATGAGCACGAAGACGTTGGAGAGCGAAAAGAGCAGCGACACCGTGAAAATCGCCACGGCCGCGAGATATTTTCCAAGCACCACATGCAGATCGCCGGCGGGCAGCGTGAGCAGCAGCTCATCGGTGCCCTGCCTGCGTTCCTCGGCCCAGATGCTCATGGTGATGGCGGGCACGAAGCCGAGCATGATGAAAGGCAGCACCTTGTTGAGCTGATCGAGGTTGGCCAGGTTCGCATTGAAGAATTCGTGCGACCAGAACGCGGCGAAACCGCTGACGAGCACGAAGCCGCAGATGAAGACATAGCCGGTGGGATTGGCGAAATAGCTGAAGAAATTCCGCTTGAAGATGGCGAGGATGAGGTTCATGACAATAAGTTCCGAGTTCCGAGTTTCGAGTTCCGAGTTATTGAGCCAAGTGCATGGCGCCATTTAATCTGCCGGTTCCTTTTGTTCCTGCTGATGTTTCAACTCGGAACCCGGAACTCGGAACTCGGAACCGGTATTCCGACCGTCAGTTCGCGGAAGCGTTCTTCCAGGCCCTTGCCGTCGCTCATTTCCTTCACGCTGCCGTCGAATCGCACCCGGCCATCGGCGATCAGGATCACGCGGCTGGCCATCAGCTTCACCTCCGGCAGGATGTGCGTCGAAATGAGAATCGTCTTGGTCTGGCCCAGCTTGCGGATCATCTCGCGCACTTCCAGAATCTGGTTCGGATCGAGACCCGCTGTCGGTTCATCAAGGATCAGCACATCAGGTTCGTGCAGCAGCGACTGGGCCATGCCCACGCGCTGACGATAACCCTTGGAGAGCTTGCCGATGGGTTTGTTCACCACGGTGTCGAGCTGGCACTGGTGAATGACTTCATCGACGCGCGACTTGGCCTTGCCGCCCAGTCCCCGCGCGGAGGCGAAAAACTTGAGCAGGCTGCGCGGGGTCATGTCGGGATAGAGCGGGCCGTTCTCCGGGAGATAGCCCAGTCTTTTCGCGCCTTCGATGCGGTCGCCATCGAGGTCCATGCGATGGCCGCAGATTCTGGAGGCGCCTGCGGAGGGCGCGAGGTAGCCGGTGAGGAGTTTCATCGTCGTGCTCTTGCCCGCGCCGTTGGGGCCCAGGAAGGCGACGATCTCACCCTTGCGGATGGAGAAGGAAACATCCTCGCACGCGGTGAAGCGTCCGTAATACTTGGAGAGGCCGTCGGCCTCGATCATCAGAGGCTCATTGCTCATGGTCGATCTCCATGATGGATTTCGGGGTGAAACAGCTTAGTAACCCGGCGGGGGATTTTTCAAGTCCCCATCGCGGGTCATGCAGTATAGGGAATGACGACGGACCTGCCGATGGTTACGCGCGGAATGTGACAGGGCCGTTTGGTTTTCCGTCCCGCATTCGTTGAGAAACTCCAAATGACAAAACTCAAGTTCCAAACAAGCTCCAAAATGCAAAAATGAAAAAAACAAGGAGTTCGGACCACGCATGATTTCCGCTTTTTTTTCTTCGGCATTGGAGCTTGTTTGAGATTTGGCGATTGCGATTTGTGATTTCAGGCCGCACGCCAACCAGGAATTAAACGGCCCTGCGGAATGTGAAGCAACCGTCACCGCGCGGTTGTTACAATCGCGTGCCTGAAGTCGGGGGCGACCCCATCGGGAACGTCAGGCAGAGCCCAGGAGCATGTCGAACATGGACACGGGACCCAAGTGGTACATCACGCGCGGCGAGCAGCGCATCGGCCCCATCGACGCCAGTCAACTCAAGCACATGGCGATGACCGAGCAACTGGCGCCGACGGAATACGTCTGGAAAGAAGGCATGGACCAGTGGGTGCAGGCCCGGCAGGTGCAGGGGCTGTTTGACGGTCCGCCGGTGACGGTGCCGCTGGATGACGGAGCGCCCGCGCCGATGCCGGAGGCGGACGCCGCAACACCCGTTGCCGCCACTCAAGTGGCGCCGACATCACCGGAAGTCAAGCAAGCTGAAACACCCTCGGCACAGGCCGGAAAACCTGCACCCGTTACGACAACGCAACAGCGACCGGTGCGCACGCGGATGCCGCGCCTGTCCGCCGCGCCTTCGAGAACGAGCGATGTTCTCGTGCCGATGCTCGGCGGACTGATGCTGCTGACGACAGTGTTCGTTCCCTGGGGCTACGCCGAGGAGTATGCCTTTGGCCCGAAAAAATTGCTGTTCTCGTGGACCATCGTCAAGTCCCACTTCACCGGGGACAACGGCCAGATCATCACCGCCCTGTGGCTTATCGCCTCGTGGGTGGCGGGGCTGCTGGCGGTCGCGCTGACGCCGATGACGCGAGGCTTGAGCCGCGCCTCGGTCTGCCTGGTCTTTGGCGGTGTCGCGGCGATCCTCTTCATCGTCTTCGGCTTCCAAGGCGGCCTCGACTCGGCCACCTACAAAAGCGGCAACCACTCCCTGGAACTGACGCTCTCGATCATCAGCGGCATCATCCTGTTTTTCATCCTGATGATCGTCCACATCGTCCGCCGCACCGGTGGCGGCGCAGCCATGCGTATCATGCAGATCATTCTCTGCATCGCGCTGATCATCACCACTTCGATTCTGCTCTACTCCGCCTTGAGCGCCACCAATTCACTCTGGTCCCAGTTCGCCCCGCGAAGAATCAAGGCCCCCTGGTCCGCCATGCTCCGCTCCTCCCTGCTCATCGACGCCATCGGCACGCTGCTGGGCTGCGCGCTGCTCCTGATCCACGCCTTCACCGGCAGACAGCGCGGCTTCCTCTCCTTCATGGGCCTGGCCCTGCTCTATCTGTCAATTCTCGCCTTTCAGGTGCTCGACCTCATCGGCGAAGCGGGAGCCACGAACAATTGGAACGAAGTCTCCGCCGGCGTCAACGGCATCCTGCTGCTGCTGGGCACCGCCCTCGTGCTCGGCAGCGGCATCGTGCAAATGGCGGCGCAACTGAGAGGGACGAAGTAGGGAATGGAGGCACAAAGGGGGAAGGCATGAAGGCACGGAGGCACGGAGGCACGAAGGGGGGAAAGGAATGAAGGCACGGAGGGGGAGAATGGCCAATGGCCATTACAAAATGCAAATTGCAAAATGGCGGAGCAGGCAACCGGCAACCGATCACCTGGGGATGCACATCTGTCTCTTCTCAATTTGCAATTTGCATTTTGCAATGGCCATTTTTCAATCTCTTCCTCTCCGTTCCTTCTCCCCCTTCGTGCCTTCGTGCCTTCATGCCTTCCCTCCCCCCTCACTCCCCCAGCACATGCACCGTGTGATAAACCTCGCGTTTGATCGTCTCCCCTTCCGCGGATTCGAGATTCATCTTCACCATCATCTGCATCACCGGCTGCATGTCATCAATGCTCAGCGCGATCGTCCTGCCATCCTTCGACAGCCTGGCCGCCGTCACCTTCATCGCATCGCGGCCCTGCTTCTTGGGATCGGCAACCGACATCTCCGGCGAGCCGTACTTTTCCGAATAGATGTAGTTCCAGCGCAGCACTTGGTAACTGGAAACATCCTCGGCGACCTCCGCATCGAGCGGGTCGGTGAAGGTGAGCGTCACGCCGGTTTTCGTGGGATGAATGGCGATGGGCATGTGGGCCTTGCCGCCGGTGTAGCGGACGCGGTAAAAGCCGGAGTCAAACGCGGCGCGGGTCTGCCAGCCTTTGAGTCCCGCCACGTAAAGCTGACCATCGCGGTTGTTGAAGCGTGCCCGCATGATGCCGCTGCTGAAGTTGAGCGGGAAGGCGACGACCCCGCCCTGTTCGATGGGTTGGCCATCCTTCATCACCGTTTCATAAGGCACGACATAGAGGCTGCACATACCGTAGCTCGTGCCCAGCAGTCGCCCCTTCATCGGCCCCCAGCGCGACTGCGGATCATCAGGCGCCCAGATCAGATCGCCGGCGGAATTATCGACATCCTTGGGCAGCCAGCAGAGCGGCGGCTTGTAGTTCGCCTGCGGATTCCCCTTCGGCGCGTGCGGCTTGTAGCCGATGAAATCGCCCCGCTTCACGATGTCGATGCGCGAAGCCGGCGTCCAGTTGCCTTCCTGGTCGGCGACCGCCACGCGATCATCCGGCCCGATGCCCAGACCGTTGGCCGAGCGCAGACCCGTGGCGAAGACCTCCAGCTTCGAGCCATCGGCAGCGATGCGATGGACACAACCGTGCAGCGGCACACCGTGAGCGCGGTTGCCGTTGGCGATGGTGTAGAAGTCGCCCTTCGAATCGGTGGAAAGGCAGAGCGTGTAAGCCTTGGGATGGGTGATCCAGCCGCTGTGAAAGTTTTCGTAATAGTCCGCCTCGCCGTCGCCGTTGAGATCGTGCAGCCGCGTGATGCGGTCGTAGCCCAGGGCATAAACCGCATCATCCTTGACGACCAGCCCAAGCGGTTCATACAGCCCGGTGGCGAAGCGTTTCCATGTGAGTTTTTCGAGTTTGTCATCGATGCCTGAGACGATCCAGACATCGCCGTTCCATGTGGAGACCGCGGCGCGTGTGCCATCCTTGAAAAAGTCGAAACCGACGAGGCGCATCCAACTGTTCCACGGATTTCGCTCCGGCACGGTGAGCGTGTCGATGACGTAAGCGGACTTGGCAGTGCTGCGTGCGCCCTTGATCTCGACGGGTTCCTTCCACTGGGCCGGGCCGCCTTTGAGGAAATCGGCCAGCGGTGCGGGCGGCCTGGCCTTCTTGATGGCCTTGCGGATGCCGGCATACATGTAGAGATCTTTGGGATCACCGCCATTGGCCGACTGCATGCTCCCGGCCCAGTGCAGCAGCTTGAATCGCAGCGGCGTGGCAGCGGCGGGAATCGTGAGCGTGATGCGGCGATCCTTCTCCTTCGGCTTGATTGTGGCCGCCTCACCCTTCGCATCGAAAGCCACTGCGGAGAAAATCGCGCGAGGATCATCACTGTCCAGACCCAACTCCCCCGCCAGGCCGGCTGATTCCGTGAGAATGAGCCACCTGTCTTCGGGATACACCTCGCGCAGATTGAAATCCTTTTCAACATCGGCGATGAGCAACCGCAGTTCGCGCGCGGACTTGCCAACCTCGATCGAGCGCGTGATGAAGGTGTATTCATCGATCGTTTCAATACCCGGCAATTCCAGCACCTCCGCATCACCCACCGTGTATTTGAGCAAGACCCGCCCACCATGCCTGTAGTGACCTTTGAATTGCGTCCACGCTTTGGGCAGCGGCCCATTGGGATACGAGCGCGGGTCCTTGAAGGCGGTCTTGCCGGTGCCGGCGGGATCGGCCCAGCCCGGGGTCATCGGCGTGCCCATGATCTGTGTGCCGACGAGATGGGCGTCATCGACACCTTTGTAGGATGTGTGGTTGGTCTTCGAGATGTCGAGGAACAGACCATCCTTCGTCATCGCGGCGGCGGCGACGCGCATGAGATCCGTATCGTAAATGATCACCGCCTCGCTTTTGGATTTCACTTCCGTGAGTTGAATCGCCAGCCCCTTGTAGGCCGTGTTCTTCGCGGGAGACTTCGCATGAATCGTGTGGGCCATGACCGGGCCGTAGTCCATGCGGCCGATGGAGCCGGGGTTGCCGGCAGGGGTCGGTGGAATCGGCGGGTCCTGTTGCGCCATGACCGCGCTGATGCCATGCAGCGAAAACACAACCATGAGATAAACACGGAATGAAACCATGCGGAGCTCCGGATATTCAGCCGTTCGCCTTGGCGAACGGCGCATCATCACCCGCCCGAAACATCAAACGTCGCCACCGCCGGCGCGTGGTCGGCGCCTGCGGTCAGGTCGGTGTCGCCGTTGACGATCCGCGCCGAGTCCTTCACCACGCGCCTGCTCAACGCCGGACTGGTGAGGATGTAATCAATCCTGCTGCGGTACGGTTTTTTCAGGTAGGTGATCGCATCCTCCCCCTTCAGCGAGGCGTGCAGGTCGGCGAGCGCCTCGCCGGCGAGCAGCTTCCGAATCACCGGGGACTCCGGGGTGTCGTTGAAGTCGCCGGTCATGATGACCCACGCATCCGGCTCCCTGGCGATGAGGTCGCCGATGATCTTCCGCGCCATCGTCGCCTCGGCCAGCCGCCAGGCGGCCCCCTGCTTGTCCGCGCCGTCATCGCGCTTGCTCTTGAGATGCACGATGAAGACATGCAGCGATTGCGAGTCGCCGACCTTCAGCCGCACGTGCATCAGGTCGCGGGCGAAGCGCCAGGTGCGCTCATCGCCTTCGAGTTGCAGATCGAGATGGCGGTAACTGGTGATGGACTGAATCGGCAGACGCGAGGCAATGGCGGTGCGAATCCCCCGGCCATCGTTGCTCGAGCCGGCGGCGACATGTTTGTATCCCATGTCGCCGAGCATTTCGGTCACAAACGCCTTGAGCACCGGCTCGTTCTCGATCTCCTGAAACGCCACCACGTCCGCATCGATCGTGCGCAGCAGCGACGCCACCTTTTCCAACTCGGCGCGAGGCTTGACGCGCGTGCCTTCATCCGCCGTGTAGGGATCATCGAACACATCGAAAAGATTCTCGATGTTGTACGTCGCCACCGTCAGCTTGCCTTCCGCCTTCGGCTGCGCCTCCGCCGTCGTCACCAGCAGCAGCAGCAAAAACCACGATGCTACAACACGAAGCCTCGACTCTGATTTCATCATCATCACTCCATAAACGGAATCGCCGCAAAATGCGAAACAAGCCGACATCCCCCGGCCCCCGGAATCCCCCGCATGACCGCGAGGCATCATACCCGCCGCACCCGGGAGAACCGTTGCCCCAACAGGATTCTCACGGGCCTGGCGCCGGCGCCGATGGCTTGCGAAGCCACTGGGCCCACAGCGAGAGCATCAGCAGCGCGAAGAGCCGGTGCGTGTGATCCACCTGCCCGTGCTGATGCTGGGCGAGCATCGCCAGCCCCGCCTCGCGGTCGATGCCCAGGGAGACCAGTTCCCCGGCTTGCAGATGATGCATCAGCGCTTCGCGCAGCGGTCCCTTGAACCATCGGCCCACCGGCAGCGCGAACCCACGCTTGGGACGCTCCACGATGGAAGGAGGCAACAATTCCGCGGCCACCTGGCGCAACAATCCCTTGGGCCTGCCGCCGGGCATGAGCACGCTCGTGGGCAGGTGGCCCGCCAGGTCGAGCACCTGCGTGTCCAGCAGCGGGCAGCGCACCTCCAGCGCCACCGCCATCGAGGCGCGATCCATTTTTCGCAGCAGATCAAACGGCAGATAGTGCATCAGATCCCAGCGCATCGCCGCGTGGGCCGCATCAGGCTCCGCCGGCCAGTCAGGCAACTGCATCATCGGCTCGACTTCAACGCCCGGCGCCAGGCTGCGAATCCGGGAATCCGAAAAAAGCTGAACGATGTTGCGATACCGCTGCGACTGGTCGCCATGTCTGGATGCCTCCACCAGCCTGGCAAAGCGATGACGCCGGCTGCGCGGGTTGGCCGAGTGAAGCAGCGACGACGGCAGCAGCCGCAGCCACCAGCGATGCCGTTCCATGATCCGCATGGCGCGGTAGCGATCGTAGCCGCCAAAGAGTTCATCGCCGCCGTCGCCGCACAGGGCGACGGTCACTTCCTGCCTGGCCGTCCTGCATAGCCAGAAGGTGGGCAGCAGCGAGCTGTCGGCGGTGGGCTCGCCCGTCACCGCCACAAGGCGCCGCAGGTCTTCGATCACATTTTCATGAGGCTGCGCCTTGAGCTCGCGGTGCCTCGTGCCCAGATGCGCCGCCACCCGCGAGGCGTGCATGCTCTCGTCGTAATCCAGATCAGGCATCGCCACGCAGTAGGTCTTGAGCGGTTCCTTGCCCTGACTTTGCAGTTGCTTCTGGGCGATCGCCGCGATGATCGACGAATCAATGCCGCCCGAAAGAAAACAGCCCAAAGGCACATCCGCCTCCAGGCGGCTGCTCACCGATTCATCGAGCAGTTCGCGCGTGGCCCGCACGGCGCCGATCGATGTGCTCGTCCGAGAAATCGGCGGCGGCCGCCAGTAGCGATCGCGCAGCAACGCGCCATCAGCCCGCACCGTCACGCCATGCGCCGCAGGCAATTCCTCGACCCCATGAATCAACGATGACTCGAACGGATAACCGAAACGCATGAACGTGAGCAGCGCCTGCGGATCGATGCGCGGCGTGTCACCTTCTTCGCTTCCTTGCAGCAACGCACTGACCGTGCTGGCGAAGGATATCTCCCGGCGATCGCGCGACCGGCGAACATAAAGCGGCTTCTTGCCCATGCGATCCCGGCAGAGAAACAGCGTTCTCTCCCCTTCATCCCAGATGGCGAAGGCGAACATGCCATGCAGTCGCTTGGGCAGCTCGCCGCCCCACTCCTGGTAGCCATGCACCAGCACCTCGGTGTCGCAGTGATCGGAGACGAACCGGTGCCCCAGCGATTCGAGCTGTTTGCGAAGCGAGCGATGGTTGTAGATTTCACCGTTGAAGATGAGGGTGAGTTTGCCGTGTGATCCTTCGGCGGGAATCGACATCGGCTGCCTGCCGCCCAGCAGATCGATGACACCCAGTCGCGTATGCACAAGCACACAGCGATCATGCCGCGAAATGCCTTCGCCATCAGGCCCGCGATGGCGCAGTGAACCTTGCAGCCGCTCAGCGCGCTGAACGTCAATCGGTCGATCATCAAAACGCACAATGCCCGCAATGCCGCACATGAGGGAATAGCATAGGAAGTTCCGAGTTCCGGGTTCCAGGTTCCGAGTTGTGATTTGTCGTTGTGTTGTTGTGATTTGCCGTTTCACCCGCCGCCTCGCGGACCTTGCCGTCACTTCCTAGAATGCTCACCCGACTCAACCGCCACAAGGAAGGAACATCGATGACCGCCACCCAATCCCACCCCACCGCTCCCGCCAGCCCGATTGCCGCCGGCGACCCGGCCATCTGGCACCTGATGCAGTCCGAAGCCCAGCGCCAGGAATTCACGCTGGAACTGATCGCCAGCGAGAACCACGCCAGCCCCGCCGTCATGGCCGCCGCCGGTTCCGTGCTCACCAACAAGTATGCCGAGGGCTACCCCGGCAAGCGATACTACGGCGGCTGCCAGTTCCACGATCAGATCGAACAGATCGCCATCGACCGCGCCAAAAAAATCTTCGGCTGCAACTTCGCCAACGTGCAGCCGCATTCGGGTGCCCAGGCCAATGCCGCCGTCTTCTTCGCCCTCATGAAGCCCGGCGACACCTTCGCCTCCCTCGTCCTCGCCGACGGCGGCCACCTCTCCCACGGCATGAAGATCAACTTCTCCGGCAAATACTTCAAGCCCGTCCACTACCCGCTCAACTACGACGCCAATCATCCGCAGCATGAACAGATCGATTACGACGCCGTGCGAAAGGTCTGCCTCGAACACAAACCGAAGATGCTGCTGTGCGGTTACTCGGCCTACCCGCGCATCATCGACTTCAAAAAGTTCCGCGAGATCGCCGACGAATGCGGCGCGCTGCTGATGGCGGACATCGCCCACATCGCCGGCCTCGTCGCCGGCGGCGCGCATCCTTCACCGTTCCCCCATGCTCACGTCGTCACCACGACCACGCACAAAACCCTGCGCGGCCCGCGCGGCGGCCTCATCATGACCAACGACGAAGACATCGCCAAGAAGATCAACAGCGCCGTCTTCCCCGGTATGCAGGGCGGCCCGCTCATGCACATCATCGCCGCCAAGGCCGTCTGCTTCGGCGAAGCGCTCGACCCTTCCTTCAAACACTACGCGGCCCAGGTGGTGAAAAACGCAAAAGCCCTCGCCGCCCAACTCACCAAACACGGCTACCGCCTCGTCTCAGGCGGCACCGACAACCATCTGCTGCTCGTCGATCTGCGAGCGAAAGACGCCGACCTCACCGGCTCCGACGCCTGCGCCTGGCTCGAAAACGCGGGCATCATCACCAACAAGAACGGCATCCCCCAGGACCCCCGCCCCCCCGTCAAAACCAGCGGCATCCGCCTGGGCGCCCCGGCTCTGACCACGCGAGGCTTCGCCGAAAGCGACATGCAAACCGTCGCCGACCTCATCGACCGCGTCCTCACCGCCAAAGGCGATGAAAAGGTCTGCAACGAGGTGCGCAGCGATGTGGTCGATTTGTGCAAGCAGTTTCCGATGCCGCATTGAGCCTTGATTCGAGAACGGTAAGGAATGTCAAAACCGAAGGTTTACATCGAGACAAGCGTTGTTTCCTATCTGGTGTCCCGGCCCAGCCGGAATCCTCTTGTCCTTGGTCAGCAACAAGCCACGAAGAAATGGTGGGACAATAGCCTTGATTTGTTCACCCCGCACGTATCGACTCTGGTGTTGGAAGAGGTCGGTAAAGGCGATGCTGCAATGGCGGAAGCCAGGCGCACGGCGTTGCGCGGGATCGACGTTCTGGCCGATGCGGCGGAGGCGCTCGTCCTGACCAGCGCCTACATGAAACGCATCGGATTTCCGGATTCGATCCGTCCCGATGCCTACCATATGGCGATGGCATCGTGGCATCGGATTGATTTTCTGGCGACTTGGAACTGCAAGCACATCGCCTCCGGTTGGATTCGGCGGCTGGTGAAGGAAATCAACGAGAGTTTCGGTTTACCGAGTCCGGAACTGTGTACGCCTCTTGAATTGAAGGATTTCACATGAAAAAAACATCAGACGAAGACCCGATCCTCGCCGAACTCCGCGAAGTTCGTCGGAAGATGATGGAAGAGTGCGGCAATGATCCCGACAAATTCCACGCGATGATCAAGCGCGCCGAGGCGAAGTACGCCGACCGCCTGGTCCGACGGGCCAAACCGACCCGCAAGACCGCGAAACGCGCGAAGGCGTCGTAGGGTGCGACATGCGTCGAATCATCAATCCGCAAATTGCCGATGAATTGGAACTCCATCGCCCGACGAAAGGTGTGGCAGAGTGGTTGTTTCGAGCGAGTCTCCTCATCCTCGCCTTGCTTGCGATCACGTATGGGACATTACGCGTCTTCATTTCCGAGAAAACACTGGAGACAACATCAGGCATGGCAGGCAAGATTGTCGGCATGACCTTCGGTTTGTGTTTCTTCTATGTCATCAACTACATGGCTTACCGGCATTGCCCCAATCGCTTGATACGTTGGACATGGTTCGTCATTGAGGCGCTTATCATTTTCGGGATCGTTATGGCAACGCTGAACGATCGCAACTGACAAGGGAATTTCTCTACGATCCCTTTGGAACTGATGGGACCAGCCCGATGAAAACCGTCCATGTGAAAGAAGCCCCGGAAGCCCCGGATGATCCGATCATCGCCGAGATACACGAAATCCGCCGCCGGATCATGGAGGAATGCAACCATGACCCCAAGAAGTTCCGTGCGATGCTGAAGCAAACGGAGATGCAATATGCGGACCGGCTCACCACACTCGATCTGAAGCCTCGCAAGAAGCGCACCGGGCGATCCCGACAACATCAGTGATCGAACCTGTGCCGCTTGCGGCGCAGTCTCCGGGGACCATCCAGTGTTGCTTATCTCACTTGAAGGGAGTAATAAATCATGGCTTCTGACTGCAATGAACGACTGAATCAGTTGGAACGCAGCTGCAAACGGTGGCGCGCGGTTGTAGTTGTGCTGATATTCGCCTGGATCGGCCCTCTGATCTTCGGCCAGGCACAAACACCTCGGGAGAAGACTGCAACGGATGAAATCATTGTGCGCGGCAAGCGAGGAATGATTCGGATCGGCGTATCGCCGGATGGTGATCCCGGAGTCTTTGTTTACGACAGTCAAAAGAAGATGCGGCTTGCACTTTGGTCAAGCGACAACACCCCGACACTGCAAATGCTTGATTCCAATGGAAAGGCGCAGGTCCAAATCGGCCCCACGAAAGAAGGCGCTCCTGTGATCGCGCTGCTCGATGGAGGCCAGGGAAGGGCTGCGTTGCTCCTTGACAACGGATTGCCGGTACTTCAGCTCGCTGACGCGAAGGGGCGGACGGGATTGCGGGCAACCGTATCGTCGGACGGCGCGGCGGATATCCTTGTGGGGCAATCAGAGGAGTCACAAATTTCCATCCGAGCAGACCACAAGACGGGTTGTAAACTGACGATGACCCGAACGAAGAAGGAAATGCTTGGCCTGCACGCAAGCTTAGCCGGGAACGCGGCAACGCTATTCGACAGTACCGGCAAGGCATGCCTCGATTTGAGTGTCGCGCCCGATGGGCGCGGGTCCGTTGAGGTGTCATCTCCAGATGGCCAATTGCGAGCTGCGCTGAAGGTTCGTGACGACGGTCGATCTGCACTGTTCCTTGGGACGAAGGCTGGTGATCCGGGTCTCCAGTGTGCGGTTGGCGACGATGGAAGTCTTCTCACCCTCGCGCGCGGCCGCGAGCATGAACGTGTCTGGATCAGCACACACGAAAAACTGCCGAGCGGATTCCTGGTGTTCGACAAGAATCTAAAGGAACGGGCGGCGCTCATCTGCGAAAGCGAAACCGCCGTCCTGCGATTCAAAAATCCGGAAGACAAGGTGCTCAGCGAATGGAGCGCTCATGCTCAGGGTGATGTCAAATTCGACGTATGGGGCGAACTGAAATCTCGACTTCATTTTGGTTTCGCTCGAAACTCCAAGGCTCCGAGCCTTGAACTCAATGACGCGGAAGGAAAGACGCTGTTTAAGGCGCCATAAGAGCATCATAGGGTATTGGAAGTCCAAGTTGAGAAGAGCCGCCTGTGTTAGGAATTCTGCCTGAATCAGCACCAATGCATGGTCGTGGGCAGGCAACGCGAGTTTTACCATCACGATGAATAGAAGAATCTCATAGTGCCATCGTGGGTATCCCGTTCATCACCTGTCTGCATCAACCGGTGCTTAACCTACGAAAGACTCATCATGTCCATCCCCCACGACCTGCTGCCCGAGTTCGACTTCGAGATGGCCAACACGCGCAAGGTGCTGGAGCGGATACCGGCGGACAAACTCGACTGGAAGGTTCACGAGAAGTCGAACACCCTTCGCTGGGTCGGCACGCACCTGGCGAACATTCCCGGCTGGACGGAGATCACGCTGAAGCAGGACTCGCTGGACATCGCGCCGCCGGGCGGGGAGGCGTATCGAACAACGGAGGCCGAATCGGTGAGCGCGATGCTGGAGGTGTTTGACAGGAACGTCACTTCGGGCCGCGCGGCGATCGTTGCCGCGCGGGATGAAGCGTTCTCCGAACCGTGGTCGCTGCTGAGCGGAGGGGCGGTGATTTTCACGCTGCCCCGGCTGACGGTGATCCGCCGGTTTGTGCTGAGCCACAGCATTCATCACCGCGCCCATCTGTGCGTCTATCTGCGGCTCAACGGCGTGCCCGTGCCGGGGTTGTACGGGCCGTCGGGGGATAAGGGGGGCATGTAGCGGATAAGCAACCATCGCGGCTCTTCGCGGTAGGCTTTCGTGTGAATGTTTCCTTCATGGAACCTGCCTATGCGTGGCGTGTTTTACATATGTTTGCTTTTCCTGTTCTGCCTTGCGGTTCAAACGGTTCGCGCGGACTACGCGCCTTCCGCTGCGCCTGGTCCTCGCAAGGTCGGGACGCTGCTGGCGGACTGGGTTGATGCCGGGCGTGACGGTCGCAAGGTGCCGGTGAAGGTTTATTATCCCGGCGGCAGCGATGCCTGTCCCATCGTCATTTTTTCGCATGGTCTGGGCGGGTCGCGCGAGGGGTACGAGTTCATCGGCCGGTTCTGGGCGAGTCACGGGTATGTCAGTGTGCATGTGCAACATGCGGGCAGTGATGATGCTGTCTGGCGCGGTGTGCCGCCGCGTGAGGTCGTGGTGGCGATGAGGAAGGCCACGATGGATCCGCAGGTCGTCGCCAATCGGCCCAGGGATGTCACCTTCGCCATCGACATGCTTGAAACACTCCACAAGGATGCGAAGTCTCCGCTGCATCAACGCCTCGATCTCGCCAGGCTCGGCATGGCGGGGCACTCGTTCGGATCGTGGACCACGCTGGCGGTCGGCGGCCTGTCGGCGGGACCGCTCGGTCAGACCTGGCAGGACAAACGCATCAAGGCGATGATTCCGATGAGCTCGCCCGCCGTGAAAAATCCCGCGCAGCAGGCGGCGGCCTATGGCAAAATCAACATCCCCGCACTGCACATGACCGGCACGCTCGATGACAGCCCCATCGGCGACACCGGCGCGAAGGACCGCCGCATTCCCTTCGACCATTCGCCGGGGCCAAGGCAGAGCGGCGCGGACTGCTACCTCATCAACTTCGACGGCGGCGACCATATGATCTTCTCCGGCGCCAAACGCAATCGCCTTGCTGATCGGCTCAAGGGCAATGAAAGCGGCGCTGATGGCGCGAAGGATGAAACTTTTCACAAACTCATCAGGCAGACCTCGCTCGCCTTTCTTGACGCCTACTTGCGCCAAAACAGGGAGGCGAAGAAGTGGCTGCAAAATGATGAAGGCATGAAGAGCGCCCTGGGCAAACATGCCACGCTGGAGATGAAGTGAGGGAAGCCTCCGGCTGGGAGGGCGAGGCTCCCGCCGAGCCGTTCGTTTGCGAAGCCCGTCCGCGGGCTGAAGCAAACGAAACTCGCGCGGCAGGCGAACGATCAGGCATGATCGCCGGCCGCGCGAGTTTCGTTTGCTCAGGCCCCCAAAGCGGGGCCGTCGCAAACGAATC
>CAZYPK010000050.1:0-31306 GCA_964649195.1 uncultured Phycisphaeraceae bacterium | reverse complement strand
CCAACCGCCCTGGCCAACGCGGCTTAGAACTTGCCGGGAAGATTTGCCACACCCCAGGGATAGGTGCTGGTGGGGACCTTGTCATTGTTGCGACCGACGATGACGCCCTCCTCGACGGACCATCGTTCCTTGAGCCCCTCCCAACCGGTGAGGTCCTTGCCGTTGAAGAGCGCGACGGGTTTTTCATCGCCGGTCAGTTTCGCGGCGATCTGATGCGACCAGTCGGTTGCCTTCTCGCCGGCTGCCGAGGCTGCTTTGGGATCGGGTTCATAACCTTTGGCGGGCTTGCCGTGGTCATCGAGTTTGCCGGCCGCCCAGAGCAGGCCGCGGGTGACGGCGGCGACGAAGACCTGATCCTCCCATGTCTCGTTGCCGTGGCCGTAGGTCGTGCCGAACACGCGGGCCTTGCCGTATTGGTTGGTCCAGAAAACGCCATGTTCCGTGCCGTTTTTCTCGCTTTTGGAGGTGGCGAGGATGGTGGTGTTGGGCCACACTTTCTGCAGCACGTAAAGCTCATCCTTGGGCGTCTTCCAGTCGGCGGGGAAGCCTTTCATGATCGGATGATCCTTCACGACCACATCGACGGCATAGTTGCTCTGATGCTCGTGCATGAAACTGGACACGCCCAGGAACTCGCGCCAGTCATCGATCTTGGCCGCGCGGTAGGTGTGCATCGCGCAGTGGATCACCACCGCGGGCACGCCGGCCTTGTGAACCTCGGTGATCGAGCGGATGTATTCGGGACGGCTGGTGTTGGCGAAGCATTCGTTGTGTACCACCACATCAAAGCCCTTGGCCCAGTCGGGCTTGGAGTAAAGCTCGATCTCCCCTTCCGTGCCTTTGCGGGGATCGAGTTCGACGACCCATTCGATGTTGGCGATTTTGGCCGCCCCTTCCTGAAACTTCTTCGTCTGGTACGCATAGTCGTGACAGCAGCCGCCGGTGATGACCAGGACGCGCAGCGGCTTGGGTTTGGCGTCGTCGGCATGGGACGGGGCGGCGGCGATGAAGGGCGAAAGCGCGATGATGAAGGCGAGAAGGTTTTTCATGGTGGGACCGTTTCGATGAAGATCAACTGCGGAAAACATGGCGGTTCGTTGACTTCGTTCGCCGAGGCGAACGGCTAATTGGAGGGCGGTGTCGCCTTGTCGGCCTTGCGTCTGGCCGCCTTGTCCTGACGTTTTTGATTGGCGGCGATGGCCCGCTTCATGGCGGCGGCGTCGAAGGCGTGTTCGACGAGCTGATCGACATTGGAGGCGAACACGAACTTGAGCTTCCTGCGAACCTGGGCATCGACCTCCTCCAGATCGCGTTCGTTTTTCTCAGGCAGGATCACGGTGGTGATGCCCGCCCTGGCTGCGGCGAGGGTTTTCTCCTTGACGCCGCCGATGGGGAGCACGAGGCCGCGCAGCGTGATTTCGCCGGTCATGGCGACGCGAGGCTTGACAGGCACATCCATCAGCAGGGAGACGATCGCGGTGTACATGGCCACGCCGGCGCTGGGGCCATCCTTGGGCACGGCGCCGGTGGGGACGTGGATGTGGATGTCGCGCTCGTTGAGCCGCTTGAGGTCGTAGTGATATCGCGTGGCGTGGCTCTTGAAGAGGCTCATCGCGGCGGAGGCGGATTCCTTCATCACATCGCCGATGTGGCCCGTGAGCGTGACGCGCCCCTTGCCGCCGTAGCTGGCGGCCTCGATGAAGAGAATCTCGCCGCCGACGGAGGTATAAGCCAGACCGACCACCACGCCGCTGGTCTTGGTTCGGCTATCGACTTCGCGGAAGAACTTTTCGGCGCCCAGGTACTCGCGCACCTGGGCCGCGCCGATGGTCCACTTCCTCTTCCCCGGATGGCGCATGGCCGCGACCTTGGCCGCCACGCCCCGGCAGACGGAGCCGATCTGCCGTTCCAGATCGCGCACGCCCGCCTCGCGCGTGTAATCCTCGATGGCTTTCCTGATGCCGTCGTTGTTCCACTTGCACTGCGCGGTTTTCAGGCCGTTTTCCTTGAGCTGACGGGGCACGAGATATTGCCTGGCGATGTGCAGCTTGTCGTTGTCGGTGTAGCCGGGCAGATCGATCTGCTCCATGCGGTCGCGCAAAGGCGCGGGCACGTTGCCCATGTAGTTGGCGGTGCTGATGAAGATGATCTGCGAAAGATCGAAAGGCAGATCGAGATAGCGATCGGTGAACTCATGGTTCTGACGCGGATCGAGCACCTCCAGCAGCGCGCTGGAAGGATCACCGCGAAAATCGGCGCCGAGCTTGTCGATCTCATCGAGCATCATCACCGGGTTGTTCGTGCCGGCTCTGCGAAGCTCCTGAATGATGCGGCCGGGCATCGCCCCGATGTAGGTGCGACGATGGCCGCGAATCTCCGCCTCATCGCGGATGCCGCCCAGGCTCAGCCTCGCAAACTTGCGGCCAAGGGCGTCGGCGATCGACTGCCCCAGGCTCGTCTTGCCCACGCCGGGCGGACCGGCAAAGCAGAGAATCGGCCCGCGGCGGTCGGGGTTGAGCTTGCGCACCGCCAGGTATTCGATGATCCGTTTCTTCACCTTGGTCAGGCCGTAATGATCGCGATCGAGAATCTGCCAGGCACGCGCCAAGTCCAGATGATCCTTGCTCGACTCGCGCCAGGGCAGGTCGGCCAGCAGTTCGAGGTAGGTCAGGATCAGCGAGTATTCGGGGCTTGCAGGCGGAATCGACCGCAGCCGCTCCATGTCACGATGGGCTTCGAGCATCACCTTCTCAGGCGGGTTGACCGCCTCCAGTTTTCGCCGCAGGTTTTCGATCGTTTCATCGGCCGAGCCGTCCTCTTCGCCCAGCTCGCGCTGGATCGCCTTCACCTGCTCGCGGAGAAAGAGCTTTCGCTGCGAGTCGTTGATGGAGGATTGCACATCATCCTGAATCTTGCGTTGCAGCTTGGCGATTTCGAGCTGATCGGAAACATACTGATGCACGGTGCGGATGCGGCGGGCGACATCGAGTTCTTCGAGCAGGTCCTGCTGCTGTTCGACGTTGAGGTTGAGGTTGGCCGCCAGGAAGTCGCTCAGGCCGCTGGGTTCCTCGATGTTCATCAGCACCGACAGCGCCTGTTCGGGCGCGGTGGGTGAAAGCTCGATGAGTTCGCGGGCCTGTTCGCGCACCTGCGCGGCGGCGGCCTTGGACCGCCTGGTGACGTTGCTCTTGACCTCGTTGAGGCGGGAGATTTTCGCCTTGAAATAAGGCTTTTTCTGAACGAACTCCTCCAGGCGGACGCGGGTGATGCCATGCACGATGATCGAGACCGTGTCATCGGGCTGGCGGATCAGCTTGAGCACGTTGACCAGCGTGCCCACGCGGTAGAGATCATCGGCGCCGGGATCGTCATGATCCTCATCACGCTGGGCGACGACGGCGATCACCTTGGAGTTCGGCAGCGATTCATCGAGCAGCTTTCGACTCGAAGGCCGGCCAACCCCCAGCGGCACGATGGTGCCGGGGAAGGTGACGATGCCTCGGATGGGCAGCACCGGCACAACCTCCGGGATGGGCGGCGGCGCGGAACCCCCGGATTTCCCCCCGGACCTGCCCCCGGATTTTTCCCCTTTTCCCGAGCGAGGAGCGTTGATGTCGATGGATTCGTTTTCAGTAAATATGATCATGTCAATCCAGTCGTCTTTATGATTTCGGATTTCGGATTTTTGATTTCGGATTTCAAATCTGAAATTTCAAATCTGAAATCTCTGTCTCCTGTTCCCTGTCTCCTGTCTCCTGTCCTCTGCCCCCCTACCGCCTGCCTTTGAGCGGGATGCGCACCCACAGCAGGCCGGCCTTGTATTCGGAATCCGCCTTGCGAATGTCCACCTGCTCCGGCAGGGCGATCACGCGGCAGAACTGCCCGTGGTCGATCTCCATCGCCACGATGCGGATCGGTTCACCCGCTTCACGCGCCGGCTCGGGCGTCGCCCGGCTGCCCGTCACGGTGAGCCGGCCCTGCTCGATCTGCACATCGATGCTCTTGGGATCGACCCCGGCAAGATCGAAGCAGACCTCCACGCGGCCTTCAAGCTGATAGAGGTTGACCGAGGGGGTCCAGGTATCGACCGGGCAGAAGCCGAACTTGCGGGTGATGGACTGCAACACCCACTGCCGCCCTGTTTTTTCAGGATGGGTGGTGGAAGGTTCACGCCTGGCGGTTTTGATCATGGCTGCATCTCGACGGAAGGAACCGAAGATTCTACCGCAACGGGATTCCGGGTGGCTGGGGCTGAGGGCTGGCTTTGGGTGGCTGGGGCTGAGTCCGCGAAGCCCCAGCCACACGCAAAACAAAACACAAAACCCCTGCGAAGGACGGCGGCTTTGCGGTCCATCGCAGGGGCTTTGCGATTTGAATCCGGTTGTATGCCGCGATGCGGGATCAACGCTTGGAGAACTGGAAGCGACGGCGGGCGCCGGCCTGGCCGTACTTCTTGCGCTCGACCTTGCGGGAGTCGCGCGAGAGCATCGAGTGCTCGCGAAGGATCGGTTCGAGCGTCGGATCGTAGCTCATCAGCGCCCGGGCAACGCCGAGCTTGACCGCGCCGGCCTGGCCCATGTAGCCGCCGCCGTTGGCGTTGACATAGACATCGACCTTGCCGGTCATCTGCGTGGCGGCAAGCGGGGCCAGCACATCGCCCTGATCACGAAGCTCGACGAAGTACGTCGGCATCTCGCGCTTGTTCACCAGAAACTTGCCGGTGCCCGCCTTGATGCGGACGCGGGCCACCGCACGCTTGCGGCGACCGGTGCCCCAGATGAAGCCGCCCTTGTCGGGAATGCCTGCCTGGCGCAGAGGCTTGGGTTCGGCGACGGCAGCAGTGCCGGGGGTGGCGCTTCCGGGGGTTCCGGGGGTTCCGATCGTGGTCGTGTCTTCGGCCATAAGTAGCATGTCCTAATCCGTGAAAATCAGTGGCAGGGGCAGGAACAGGGGCAGTCAGAAAAAAAACCGAACAGACAACACGGCAATGCGTGAGGCCATGTTTGAAGATTTGGATTACAGCGGCAGCGGCTGGGGCTGCTGAGCCTGATGCGGATGCTCCGAACCCTTGTAGATCTTCAGGTTCTTGAGCATCTTCGCCGCCAGCTTGTTCTTGGGCAGCATCCGGCGGACGGAACGCTCCAGCAGCAGCTCGGGCTTGTGTTCCATCATCCACTTGTAGCTGAAGTTCTTCTGTCCGCTGGGATAGAAGACGTAGGTCTGAAACATCTTCTGTTCAGCCTTGGAGCCGGTCATGCGAATCTTGTCCGCATTGATCACCACCACGCCATCACCCACGAGGTGGTGCGGCGTGTAGGTGGGCTTGGTCTTGCCCATCAGCACCATGGCGAGCCTGGTCGAAAGCCGACCGAGGATCAGATCGGTGGCATCGACAATCCACCAGGCGTCAGGATTCGTTTCGTTCTTGGCAAGGGTCGTTTGACGATTCATCGCGGCACCGGTCCAATCGGGGGTGAATAGAGAACGGAAAAGTGTACCGAAACCGGGGCCGGTGTCAAATCGGTTCGAGGGTGCGAAACAGCGATCTGATGTGACCGGGAGGGCGAGGCTCCCGCCGAGCCGAGCCGCTTTCGAGGCCCGCCGCGGGCCGATGAAAGCGGAATTCGCGCGGAAGATATGCTGATAAGGGGTGGTGCAAGGCGCGAATTTCTTCACTCGGCCTTCGAGGCCTCGTGAAGAACGGCTCGGCGGGAGCCTCGCCCTCCCGAAGTCATCTGTCCCTTTCCCTCACTCAAACCGCCCATCCCGGATATTGAGCGTCCGGCCCATTCGCCGGGCCAGATCCAAGGCATGGGTGACCACGATCAGCGTCACGCCCTCTTCCTTGTTCAGATCGATCAGCAGCTGCGCCAGCGTGGCGGCATTGGCCTGATCCAGCGCCCCCGTGGGTTCGTCGGCCAGCAGCAGTTTGGGCTGGTTGATCAGGGCGCGCACCACGGCCACGCGCTGCGATTCGCCGCCGGATAACTGCGAAGGCCGATGGGACAGACGATGCGACAAGCCCACGCGATCGAGCAATTGCTTCGCCCTGCCGGCCGCATCCCGCCCTTTCGCCTTCTGATGCACCAGCGTCGGAATCAGCACGTTCTCCAGCACCGAACACTGCGGCAGCAGATGGTGAGCCTGGAAGATGAAACCGATCCGGGCGTTGCGAACCAGGGCCAGTTCATCGGCGTTCATCGCGGTCAGGTCCTGATCATCGAGCATCACCCTGCCCGTCGTCGGCGAATCGAGCGTGCCGATGATGTGCAGCAAGGTGGACTTGCCCGACCCCGAAGGCCCGACGATGGCGACGGATTCGCCATCGGCAACGGTGAGCGACACATCGCGCAGCACCGGCGTCGGAGCCACGCCATCGACGGCGGCAAATGACTTGGTGATGTTGGTGAGGGTGAGCATGAAGAATGCAAAAGCAAAAAAGCGGGAAACCGAAAAAACAGGGCATGACGGTCATCATAGTTTAGAAGCGATCACCGGCGACGCGCCCCGCATCGATCCTCCATCTGATTTTTCGCTTTCCCCCTACTCACTCTCCACCCGCACCCATCGCCTGGCCTTCATCTCGAAGCGAGGCAGCGTGCCCGCTGGCACGATGGTGATGGGCACCCGCAGTGAAACGGCTGCGTGAAGTTCGCGCTCCAGTTCCTTCGCCAGCGCGGAAGCGCCGGCGCAATCAGGCGAAAGCTCCACCTGCATGCGCAGTTCGTTCATCGATCGATGCGTCACGATCTCCACCCGATACTCGGCCACTTCAACATGGGATCGCATCACCTCTTCGACGGCGCCTGGAAAAACATTCACGCTGCGCACCACCACCATGTCATCCGCCCTGCCCAGAATCCCGCCCTCCAGCGCCATGTCGCCATGCTCGGTCCAGATCGGCTTCACCAGATCGCCCGTGCGATAACGCAGCAGCGGCGAACCCCACCGGCCAAGATTGGTCAGCACCAGCTCGCCCGTTTCGCCATGCAGCGCAGGGGCGCCGGTCTGCGGATCGATCACCTCGGCAATGTAGGACGCCTCGATGATGTGAACCCGATCATCGCGCGTGTCACTCTGATAGCTCACCGCGCCGATCTCGGTCATGCCGTGATGATCGATCACGCGGGCGCCGTTCCACAGTTCGCTGATGCGCCGCCTCGTGGCGGGAATCGAACCGCCCGGCTCACCGGCCACGATCACCCGGCGAATCTTCGCATCGCGCAGATCGATCTTCGCCTCACGGGCCGACTCGGCCAGACGAATCGCATAGGTCGGCGTGCAGCAAAGCACGGTCGCCTCGTTGTCCAGCAGCATTTTGAGTCGCGCCTCACTGCCAAGTCCGCCGCCGGGCAGCACGAGGCAGCCGCGCTTCACCGCCGAGTCATACGCCAGCCAGAAGCCGAGGAACGGCCCGAAGCTGAAGGTGAAAAGCACGCGGTCTTCGTGGGTGACGCCCGCCGCCTCGAACACGCGATCCCAGGTGGAAATCATCCAGTTCCAACTCTCGGTGGTATCGAGCCAGCGGATCGGTTTGCGCGTGGTGCCGCTGGTCTGCGTGTAGCGCGTGTAGCGCTGAAGCGGGTAGGTGAGCGTGGTGCCGTAAGGCGGATGGGCAAGCTGATCTTCGACGAGTTGCTGCTTGGTCGTGAAAGGCATCTGCGTGGTGAACGCTTCGAGACTGGGGATATCGGAGGTGATGCCCGCCGCCGCGAATCGCGCGGTGTAGAAACGATTTCGCGGGATCAACTCGCCGATGAGCGCGCGCAGCTTGGCGAGCTGATCGGCTCGAATCCGGTCACGGGGCATCAGGGTGAGATCGACCATAAGCGTGCTGTCGTTTCAGCGAACGGTTGAAGCCCCGCCCGGAAGGGCGCGGGCCAGGGGTCCTTTGAACTGCCGCTCGTCAGCGATCGTGCGGTGTTCCCGTTGTCGTATTCGCATCTGATTGATGCGCTCGATAGCCCGCGCCCTGTTCCGGGGGCCGGGCGGGGCTTAGGCTTTAGGAGACATCGGCGCCGCCAGAGGTGCAGGTGATTTGGCATGACTGGCCGGCGGCGTCGGACGATAGAGCGTCACCAGCACGCCGCCCGCGGCGGCGAGCACGATGCCCAGCACGAAACGCCAATCGAGTTGGTTGGCCGTCTTGTCAATGAAGAACACGAGCACCAGCGAGTTCACCACCGGAGCGCCGGCGAAGATGATCGACATCACCACCGTGGGCAGCCCGCCGGCGCCGAAGGCGAGCAGCACGCCGAACGCGCCGACCGCGCCGACAATGCCCGCGACGAGCGAAAGCCACAGCCCCTTGGCGGGAAAGGTCCACGTCGCCCCCTTCATCATCAACAGCGCCGCCGGGGCGACGATGGCCACGAGGAAGTAGGCGATGCCGACGAAAAGGAAGGCCTTGTAGCGAAGGATGTCGGTCCCTTCGGTCGAGCCGGCCACCTTCATGCCGATCGAGCCCTTGTGCAGCAGGATGCCATAGACACCCCAGCAACTGACGGTGAGAAACGCGAAGAGCAGCCAGCTCATGTTGCCGGCCGCGGGAGCCTGTGCCTGTGTGGCCATGATCAATCCTTCAGGAATCACGTGGAAAATGGGAGTGAAACGACATCATCACGACGATGGCGCCTGCCCGATGCGATCCGCGATCGAGGCGGGAATCTCGATCGACTTCATCGTACCGGATGCGGCATCCTTCGTGACGCAGACGACGATCAGCTTGCCGCGCGCGACTTCCTCGGGCGGACTCGCAGAACGCGCGGCGAGGACGCCGCGGCTACAAAGTTTGCGGAACACGAATTCATACGACAGCGCCTTCGCCTTCTTCTCGCGCACGATCAGCTCGATCTCGATCTCATCCTCAAACCGCAGCGGCTTCGTGTAGTCGCACGAGGCATGAACGCGCGGAAAGCTGATCTGCTTCTCGCCATCGTGCATGATCACCGACATGTTCAGCGAACGATAAAACGCATGCTCGGTCTGCTCCATGTAGCGGAAGAAGGCGGTGAAATGCACGATGCCCGCCATGTCGGTGTCGGAGAACTCGACGAGCCGCGAGATTTTGAAGGAGTGGGTCATGTGATTCAGTTTAGCCGCGACGTGACACGTCGCGGACGTGCCCGGTTTACTGCGATGTTCGATTGCGCGATGCGTGAGATTTTGACGGCCGAGTCCGGGACGGGTGAAAAGATCAACCCGCCATCAGGTCGGCGGCGTCCGCGACGTGGTTACGTCGCGGCTCGTGCTTGTCGCCGCCTCGTAGATCGACAGCACCTTCGCCGCCATGCGCTCCACGTTGAACTCGCGCAGCACCACTTGCCTGCCGCGCTCGCCCAAGGCGCGAGCCTCATGCACATTCAGCAGCAGCGGCTCCATCGCGCCCGCCAGCGCCTTCGCATCGTTGGGTTCATACACGACCCCGCCGCCGGTTGCTTCGATGATTTCCGGAAATGCCCCGCTCCGCGGCTGCACCACCGGCACGCCGCACGCCAGCGCCTCCAGCAGATACATCCCGAACGACTCGCCATAAACCGTCGGCACCGAAAGCAGCGATATTCCCCGGAGAAACTCCGCCTTTTCCTCAAAGGTCACATTGAAGGCCCACGACGCATCCGCCTCATAACCCGCCGCCGCGATCTTCGCCTGCTGCTCTTTCACATACTTTTCATCCGCATCCGTCTTCGCCCCGCCGACCTTCAATTTCAGGTTCGCAATGCTTCCCTTCTTCTTGAGTGCGATGAAGGCATCGATGACCAGGTGCAGCCCCTTGCCGGGGATCATGCGGGCGAAGAAGCCGACGGTCGGATGCTCGAGCGGCGCCTCGCGCGGATGAAAACCATCGAGCGGGATGCCGTTGTGAACGATGTGCATGCGCTGCGGCGCGATGCGAAGGCGTTTGCCCATGAAGTCGCCGTAGTATTGGCTCACGGCGATGAAGGCATCGACATCCCGGCTTCGCTGCGCCGCGGTCTCCCAGGCTTCGTTCGTCCACCTGCCCATCGCATTGAGAAACGCATCCTCGCCCTGAAGCAGACAGACCACCGGCACGTGAAACACTTCCTTCAATCGCCGCGCCATGCCCACGAGCAGACCGTTGGAAAGGCAAAGCACATCAGGCCTCGGCTGCGTCCTGAGCCAATCGATGAGCTTCTCCAACTCCTTGGCCTGCCTGCCCTCCTCGCCTTTGAGCATGGAAATCGTCAGCGGCCCGAGCATCCTCGAATCGGTCGAGCCGGCCATCTTCGCCGCAAAACCCAGCAGCCATTTCGAATTGAAGATGCGATCCAGCCAGCGCGGCGTATGGCGAAACAGCGAAAACTTCTGCTCCAGATAGACGTTCACCCCGCCGTAGAAAATTTCGCTGTCCGCACCCGCCCCTTCACCATCGGTCACGAACGGCAGATAAAGCGGCACCATCAGCGTCGAATGCCCCATCGCGCGCATGGCCTTGACCACCGCATGATCGCGCAGACAGGTGCCGCAGTGAAAGCTGCCGGTGCCGGGAGTGAGTTGGACGATGTTCATGGGAAGCTATCAGCTATCAGCTTTCAGCCATCAGCTATCAGCCAGAGGAAGACAACAAGGCGATACACGCGAGTCGGTTCCCTTCACTCCATGCAGCCGGATCGCTCCAAGCTGAAAGCTGATAGCTGACGGCTGATGGCTTCCCGCTGACGGCTTTTTCACACGGTTTCCTTCGCCAGCGGCAATCCATGCGGAACCGCATCGGGCACGTTTTTTGCAAACTCCTTCACCGCGGTGAAAAGCTCCGTGTAATCGCGGAACAGGTCGCCGATGAGGCAGTCGGTGACGTCGGCCCGCAGGTGCGGATGCTTGCGGAGCACCTGCGAGAAGCTGAATTCGTGATCGTAGAACGCATAGACAAGCTGCCGCATCGATTCGACGCCGTGCATGATCGTCTTCGCGTAATCATCGAACATCTTCGCCGAGCAATCACCGGCGGTCAGGGCCGCGTCGATCGCGTCGCCGGCCAGCTCGCCGCTCTTGAGGGCGATGAACACGCCGGAGCTGAAGACCGGATCGAGGAACTGGAACGCATCGCCGATGAGCACCAGGCCATCCTTCGCACTGAAGCGCGTGCGGTAGGAATATTCGTTGACCATGCGGTACTTGTCGTGCACCTTGCCGGTGGAAAGATGATCCTTGATCCATTCGTTCTGATCGACCATCTGCCAGTAGATCGTCTCCAGGTCCTTGCTGTCGCGCTGAAGGTATTCGCGCTCGGCGACGATGCCGCAACTGACCACATCATCAGGCAGCGGGATGTACCAGAACCACCCTTTTTCCGGGACATAAGCGACGGTCGTGGCGCCCTCATCGATGCCCGGATCGCGCCTGGCGCCCTTGAAGTAGGTCCAGAGGGCGACCTTGTTGAGATAGGGATCGCGCTCGCGCCAGTCGTGGCGCACGATGGAGAAGGCGTCGCGGCCGGAGGCATCGACGGTGATCGGCGCGAAGCATTCGACAGGTTCCGCGCCCTGATGCGACACGCGCACGCCGATCACCGCGCCATCATCGCTGTGAATCAGTTCCTTCACCGTCGCTTCCTCGACGCACAGCGCGCCCTTCTCGCGGGCGTTGTGCATGAGCATGTGGTCGAAATCCTGCCGCCACACCTGCCAGGTCTGCGAGCATTCGTGTTCCATGTGTTGAAAGAAATAGAACGGCTGCGACATCTTCCCATTGGGCCTTACGAACTGCACGCCATACTTTTTGGGATAGTTGGAAGCGCGAAGCTTGGGGATCATGCCGATGCGTTCGAGCGTGAAGTAGGTGAAAGGGATCAGCGACTCGCCGATGTGATAGCGCGGGAACTTTTCCTTCTCGAACACGATGACCTTTCGGCCCTTCATGGCGAGGATGGCGGCGGCGGTGGTGCCGGAGGGGCCGCCGCCGATGATGATGGCGTCGTAGTGATTGGAGTCGTTGTCCTGCGTGGATTCTGCGTTGGCAATCATGGGTTTTCTCGCAAGTATGTATGCGTACTATACCAAAGGGCGAGGCTCCGGGAAGGCGCAATTTCGGGAGGGTGAGGCTACGGGAGGGCGAGGCTACGGGAGGGCGAGGCTCCCGCCGAGCCGTTCGCCTGCAAGGGCCGTCCTCGGCCCGCCGCAGGCGAAACTCGCGCGGAAGACTTGCCTCATCAACGACGACGGTCCACTGCGCGAATTCCGTCGCCTCGGCCCGCAGACGGGCCTCGTTGACGGAACGGCTCGGCGGGAGCCTCGCCCTCCCTCCCCAATCATCATCACTCCGCCTCCTGCGTCGGCGGCAGAATCTCCACCACTTCCGCCAGCGGCTCGTTGTTTTCGTTGTAAAGCACGTTGCGCCGGCCGTAGAGCGTCTGCGAGGTCGTCAGGCCCAGCGTCTGGTTGATCAGTTCATCCGACCGCACCCGCAGAAACGCGACCGGCCGGCTCGAGTGCGCGATGCCGTCTTCATTGAGGATCGTGCCCAGCGGACGCCGGCCTTCGAGAATGTGCTGCTGGGCGACCTTGGAAAAGAGATTGAGATTGATGCGGATCGCCCCGAACTCCACCGGACGGCCCGTTCCATCGAGCAGCAGCGCCACACGCCGCGAAAGCCAGCCGTCATTGCCCAATCGCTTGTCGAACAGCTTGAGCGAGATGCGGCCACCGTGGAATTTTTCCAGCGTCGGCGTCATGTCGCCCTGGTGGACGAGCAGTTGCCGATAAGGCTGGGGCATCCCGGCGCCGTCGATCTGTTCCATCGAGGGAAGCGATCGCCCTTCCGCGGAGTAAAACTCATCGAGCGGAAAGAACAGGTCGGCGGCGGATTGCGCGGATGTCTTCATTTCCAATTCTGTTTGATGCCAACCCACCCATGGAATGGGTGGGCTTTGCTGTTTTCCGTTTCCTCACACAATGCGGTCGGTTCGATGTTTTGGAAGGAAGAAGCCGTGCAATAAACGATCGACCTGGAGCAGGCCGTCGCGCGACAGAACAATCCCATCGGGTTCGATGGTCACATAACCATCGTTCTCGTAGCCGCGAAGCGCCCCGGCATAACGCTCGGCCGGATCGATGCCGAATTTCGACGAAAAATAGGAGCGTTTCACCGAGCCGAGCTTGAGCTGAAGAATGAATTCGCGGATGAATTTTTCCTCCTCGCTCATCGTGAAAGCCCGGAACACCGGCGATTCCCCTTTCCCGACCCGCTCCACATACCTGTCAATGTTCGCTTCGTTCTGATAGTGCGTGCCATCGATGATGCCGAAGCTGGAGACACCCAGGCTCAGCATGTCCGCGCCATGCCAAAGCTCATCGCGGTAAACGAACTTCACCTTCGACGGGTCCTTCACGGCCGTATAGGCGCTGGTCACCGTGTAGCCGTGCTTCTCAAGTTCACGAAAGGCGTAATCAACCCACTCGCGCTTTGTGTGCCAGTCGGCGACAGGAGCGACGATCTCGCCGCTGTTTTTCATGTTCTGATAGATCGTCGTATTGAATGGAATCTCCATCTGGTAAATCGTGACGCATTCGGGATCGAGTTCGATTGTTTTACGAACCGCTTCCTCCCATTTCTCCGGTGTTTCGTTGAGCATGCCCGCGATCAGGTCGATGTTGATCTGCCTGAAGCCGACGGCCCGCGCGGTTTCGTAGGCTTTGTAGGTTGCCTTGGAATCGTGGGCCCGGTTGTTGCTTTTGAGAATCTCGTCATCGAAATGCTCGACGCCGAATGAGAGGCGCGTCACACCGAAATCAACCATCGCCTGGAGTTTGCGTTCGTTGAGCGTGCCCGGCTCGCCTTCGAAGGCGACTTCCTCCATCGCATCCCAGGGCAGCAGCTTCTTCATGCCATCGGTGAGATACAGAAGCTGCTCCGGAGACAGATACGAAGGCGTGCCGCCGCCGAAGTAAAGAAATCTGGGTTTGCGGCCGCCGATGAAAGGCTTTTGAACATACGTCGCCAACTCGGCAAGCACCGCATCGAGATAATCCTTGATGGCTGCCGCGTTGCGATCGGTATAGACCTTGAAATAGCAGAAGTGACATCGCTTGCGGCAGAACGGAATGTGTACATACATCCCCAGCGTACGATCCGGCGCGGGCGGACGATCCATGGCCGCTTCCACTTCGCCGACATACTCAGGCTTCCAGAACGAGAACGGCGGATAGTTGGAGACAAAATAATTGCCTGCCGTCGTCTTGTCCTTGTCGGACGCGGGTAATACCGGCAGGGTTTCGGTGGACATTGAAAAACTCCAGAAGGCACGGACTCCAGAAGGCACGGAGGCATTGAGGCACGGAGGGGAAGGCACGAAGGCATTGAGGCACGAAGGCACGAAGGGTTAAGGCGCGGAGCCGGGGCTGAATGTCTTTCCCTTCGTGCCTCCGTGCCTTCGTGCCTCAATCCCTTCCCATTCCAAACGCATACAACGATCCATCATCACTTCCAATGAGCATCATGCCATCGACCACCGCCGGCGAGCTGGCGACGGCCTGGCCGATTTCGTAGTTCCATACTTCCTCGCCGTCGGCGAGATTGAGCATATAGACCCGGCCGTCATCGCAGCCGATGATCGCACGCTCCCCGACGATGACCGGCGAGCTGTTGAACTGCCCGCGCGAGCGGAAGCTCCACTTGGCCTTGCCGTCGGCGCGGTTGACCAGATGGACCCGGCGATCCTGGCCGCCAAAGAGCACATGATCCTTCGTCAGCGCCGGCGAGCCGATGAAAGGGAAATCGCGCTGGCTGAACTGCCATGCGATTTTCTTTTCCTTCAGATCGACGCAGACGAACTTGTTGCCGTGATGGCCGAAGAAGACCTTGTCGCCATCGACGGCCGCGGTGCCGGCGATGTAATCGGTGATCTCCACCTCGCTGATCTTCCTGCCATCGGCGATGTTCACGACATGCACCAGGCCGTCGCACCCGCCGAAGATCACCGCGCCGTCACCGACCGCCGGCGCGCCGTTGATGATGTTGCCCGTCTCGTAGTCCCAGATTTTTTTGCCCGTGGCCGCATCGAGGCAGTACATGCGCGAGTCGTTGCTGCCCACGAGTATCCATGTGCTCCTGCCATCGGGCGACTTCACATGATTGGGGGCGGCGGTGATTTTGTCCCGCGTCTCGAATGACCAGAGCATCTTGCCGGTCCTGGCATCGAGGCAGTAGAAGTTGCCATCGTGGGCGCCGAAATAGACGCGGCCATCGACGAAACAGGCGGAGGCTTCGATGGGGTCGTTGAATTTCTTTTCGTTCTTGCCGGCGTCCTTGGGGAGCGGGCCATCGAGGGTGTTGAAGGACCAGATTTTTTCGCCGGTCTTGAGGTCGATGGCGTAGAAGTGACCATCGGAGGAGCCGACGAACGCCCGGCCATCGGCGACAATCGGCGTGGCCTTGATCGCGGCCCCGGTCTTGAACCGCCACTTGAGCGCGAGCTTGTCGGCGAGCTTCGCATGGGCGATGCCGGTCTGCGAACTGTCGCCGCGTGGAAGGGTCCAGCGGGTGGTGTCGGGCTTGATGGCCGGGACGGGTTTTTCATTTTCCGCGGCGATGGCCAAGCCGCCGCCGAGCGCGACGAGCAGGGACAGAACCATCAGCGGAATGGGAGGATGGGGCCGACGGGTCATGATGTGAAACTATAGCAATCAGAGGGGTCATACGCAACCATATTATACCTGTACGTATGAAGATTTCCTGGTGATAAAATATGGAAATTCAGGCAGTTAAGCGTGGACGAATCGGGTGAATCCGAGGATAAAAGGAGTGCAAAGCCTGCGGCGCGGGGGTGGGGGCTGTTGAGGATAGGAGCCGCGACGTGACACGTCGCGGACGTACACGGACTGAAGGAGTGCGATGCGGCGCGGCGGATGGACGGCCTCTTTTCCGCGTCCCGATCTGTCCTGTGCCTCACGGTTTTCGAGGCATTTCATCAACCGCGCGATTTTCCCTCCTTCAGTCCGTGTACGTCCGCGACTCGTTGAGTCGCGGCTACAGACGGACCGCCATCGCCTGCGTGTAGAGCGCGTGAAAATCCTCGACAGTCGGCTTGCGTGGATTGAAGTTGGCGGTCCACTGCCCGGCCGCTTCGCCGGCCAGCGTCGGCAGGATCGCATCATCCACGCCGCATTCGCGGGCCGAGCGCGGGATGCCCGCCTTGTTGAGCAGCGCCTCCACACGGGCGACGAGGGCATCGACCGCCTTGTGGGCGCCGTCACCATTGTCAGCCAGCCGGGCGGCGCGGGCGAGGTCTTCGTAGGCACGCGCCGCGGCGGGCAGCGCCGCATTGAACCGCATGACATGCGGAAGCATCAGTCCGACAGCGCGGCCGTGGATGACGTTGAAGTGGGCCGTCAGCGGATTGGCCGCCGAGTGGGCGGCGCCGAGCATGGATGATTCAATCGCCACGCCGGCAAACGCGGCGCCAAGCTGCATCCGGCCGCGGGCTTCGAGGTCATCGGGTCGATCGAGCACCGCATCCAGATTGGAGGCGATGAGCTTGAACGCCTCGCGCGCATAGAGCGAGGACATCTCGTTGCGTTTGTTGGTGACGGCGGTCTCGATCGCGTGAGCCAGGGCATCGATGCCCGTGTCAGCCGTGACCTGCCGCGGCTGCGTCAGCGTCAGCGTCGGATCGAGCAGCGCGATGGCGGGCGCGGCCTTGGGGTCGCCGCATGCCATTTTCTGATGCGTGGCCGCATCGGCGATCAGGGCGAAGGACTGACACTCGCTGCCGGTGCCCGCGGTGGTGGGCACGGCGATCATCGGGAGCATCGGCCTGGTCGCCTTGCCGATGCCCCAGTAATCGCGCATCTGTCCGCCGTTGGTGAGCAGGAAGTTGCAGCCTTTGGCGGTGTCCATCGAACTGCCGCCGCCCAGGCCGATGAGGAGATCGATGTTTTCAGAGCGCGCCACGGCCAGGCATTCATCGACATCAAGCGTGGTCGGGTTTTCGCGGACACCGGCATAGAGCGTGACCGTGATTCCTGCGGCACGAAGCGATTCTGTCGCGCGATCGATGTGGCCCGCTTTGATGATGCCCTGATCGGTCACGACAAGCGCGGACGATCGGCCAAGCTGCCCGGCCAGTTCGCCGATGCGATCAACGGCTCCCGCGCCGAAGACGATACGGGTGCGGGCCGGGTAATCAAAACCGATCAGGCCTGTCATCATGCAAAGATCAACGGCTCAGTGGGCGAATTTCTTTCCACGTCCGCGATATTGGCGGGGAGTGTTGGATGGTAACGAAAGCAAGGCGCCGGTGATGCTACGCCGCAAGCGGCTTTAGTACACGCCTTCGATGATCTTCTTTTCGCTGGCGCCGAACGGACGCACATCGCCCACGCCATCCCAGGGCAGGCCGTCAATCGGCTTTCGGCGGATCGCTTCGTCGCGTTCCAGGAAACGAGGCACGAAAAATTCCTTCGTGAGTGTCGTCAGTTCAACGCGGCCCCATTCGTCGTAGCCCACGCTCTTCGTGGTCTCCTTCGGATCGACCATGCGAAGCACCGCGCGAGGCTGCGGCGAGTAGTAGGTGATGCTGTAATTTTTCCTGGCGAAATCAGGATCGCTGACCGCCAGCCCCATGAGCGTGTTGCCGTAGGTGGGCACGAAAGTGGTGCGGTTTTCGAGGACCTCCTCGCAGAGGAAGCGGACGTTCTGCGGGGTCATGCTGGTGCCGCCGCAGAAGATGCCCTTGATGCCTGCATCCGGAAGGCTGATGAGTTCGCCGATGGATTCGAGCAGTTTGGGCGTGGTGAAGATGCACTGGATCCTGCGGTGCTTGATGATGGTTGCCGCCTGTTCAGCGACGTGCTTCTGGTAATCCTTGGCGACATCGACCTGACCTTTGCCCAGGACGCGCTTGACGAAGCGGGGATCGAGATCGACGAAGTAGCACGGCCCGCCGCGGTAGTTGGCCAGATGTTCGATGGCCAGGCGCAGGCGGCGCGGGCCGGTGGGGCCGACCATGAGCCAGGAGGCGGAGCGGGGGAAGACCTCATCGCCGTAGCGGTCGGAGAATTCCTCGTAGTCCACCTTGTAGTCATCCCATCCGACGCGCTGCTTGGGCATGCCGGTGGTGCCGCCGGTTTCGAAGATGTTGAACGGGCGGTTCTTCAGGGGCTGGGGCACCCAGACCTCGGGCTGTTCATCGCGCAGCCATTCATCCTGGAAGTGCGGGAACCTGGCGATCAGGGCGTCGAAGCAATCGACCTCCTTCACCGGGTCAAAGCCTGCGCTCTTTTTCCATTTGAGCCAGAACGGCGAGCCGGTGTCCTCGCCAAAGTGCCACTGGATGATGTTTCGGACATGGGCATCGAGAGCGGCACGGGCGGCTTCCACGCTCGTGGGCGTGACGGTGGTGTTCGCGGACATTGTTGTCAATCCTTTATTCATTCTCGGTATGGGTTCGGGGAGGGAAATAGCGATCAATCGTGCCGGCCGACGGTGCAGCCGTGAGCAGCGACCCGACAATCATCAGAAAAGCGGACCCCAGGAACATGGGCACGACCACGAGCATCCTGGCATCGGTGAATCGGATGCCGGCGAAGTCGCGGACGAATATATTGAATCCGCCCAACTGCCAGATGGGGATCGGAGCAGCCGTGGGCGTCGGCGGAGCGGTGATCGTGGCCTGCATGAAACCGAAGACGATCAGGCACCCGGCGACCCACAACGTGCTCAGCAACACCCCCCAACGAGTGGCGCGGCGCCAGAAGAGACAGCCCAGCATGATCGGCGCCATGCTCGCATAACCTGAGAACGCGAACTGGATGGCGATCTCAAAGATGCTGGCCGCCTGATGGACCGCGATGGCGATGATATAGGCGACGACGGTGCAGCAGACAACGAAGATGCGTGCCGCCCAGATCTCAGCCTTCTCGCCGAAGCGGTTCCTGCCTCCGTAATAGGCGAACACGTCTTCGCTGAACATGGTCGAGAGAGCCAGAATCTGCGAGTCCGAGGCCATGACGCAGGCCATGATCGCCGCGCCAAGCAGTCCCGCCAGCCACGCCGGAGCGAACATGGAAAGCAACTCGAGCATGGTTCCGTCGGAGTTGCCCGACGCCAGTCGGCGCAGTTCGCCTTTGATCGGAGGATCGTCGATCTCCAGTAGCCGCCGGCTCAGCTCGACATGCGCACCATGCGATTCGTCAATCCTGCCCGCCTGAATGTCGGACAGCAGCGGAGCGGCGGCGGGATTCCTGCTGGCGGCCAGAAGCGCCGGCAGCTTGAACTTGTTTTCCGGGTCGTGAACCTTCGAGACATCGCCGCGGGCGGCGACCCAGGTCACCACCTCGCGCGAATCGGCGGCAATGCCGGCGACCACGTCATCCCGACCGCCCGAGACCGCCCCAAGGAACACCGAAGGCAGCCAGATCGCCATGATGCAGATCGGATAGAAAATGACCGTCTTGCGGAAACTGGCCATCTTCTTCGCGGTGAGGCAGAAGATGGCGATGTGGGGGAACATGATCGAGGAAAGCGGAATGAAGAGGTAACTGGCGAATTGCCAGAAGGCGATGCGGTCGCGCGTGAGAAGCTGGCCCACGGGCGGCGGCCCCGGCGGCCGGGCCCCCTCGGCGGGCGGCGGCGCGGCGGCGGCCTGATCCAGCGTCTCGACCATCTTTTCCACCGTCGCGCCGATGCCGCCCATGCCCTTGGCGATGACGAAAAAAGCGATCGTTCCGAAGACCAGGAACATGCTGGTTTGCAGGGTGTTCACCAATGCCGTGCCGCGCATGCCTCCGAAGAAAACGTAGCTCATCACGACCAGCGCGACGATCAGCCCGCCGAACCAGTAAGGCACCGCGCCGCCGCTGACGCCTTCGAGCGTCTCTCCGCCGCCCATGACGCCGATGATGACGTATGGCACGAGCATGATCGCCTGGAGGGCGAACACGACCGTGCCGATGTGCCCCATCTCGAATCGATCGCGGAGAATCTGCACCTGCGTGATGTGTCCGAACCGCTTGCCGATGGACCACAGCCGCGTGCCGATGAGGAAGATCGACATGGGGATGACGATGCCGGAGATCGACGCCATCAATCCATACACGCCGATGCCCATGCGAAAGGCCAGACCGCTGGAGCCGAGAATGGCGAAGGCGGTCATGTTCGACCCGAACAGGCTCATGAGGAACACGAACGTGCCTAGGCTGCGATTGGCGACGAAGAACTCCTCCTTGCTCTCCTTGCGGCGAAACGCGAAGATGCCGACGTAGATCACCAGGATCAGATAGACGAAGACGACGGATGCAGCGATCACGGAGAATTCCTTGTCATGAGGGGTGATGCAACACGGCCATGATGAGGCGTGTTCCGCCGGGGCGAAGGAAGAGTTGAGGAAACGAACCCGATCGAGGCGGAGGCCCACGCCCCTGCCGCTCCTTCAGTCATTCATCCGTCATTTCCCGTTTCGGGTTTGGCTTCCCGATCCAGGTCCTCAAGATGTTCAGGCCAGGCGAACCGCACGCACAATGACATGAACACGCTGGCCGCGATCGACACCAGCGCCTGCCACCAAAGCCCGACGGGAATCATCCCGAAAAGCAGGGGGCGGGCCGTGTGCCAGTTCCAAAAGTCATGGCGCATCAGGAGAACGAATATGAAGCCGAGGGTCAGCGCGACCACCGTTGCCCGCGACACGGGTTTGCCGCGCCGTTTTCCGCCTGTCGCTTGAGTGTCGATCTGCATGGTGAAAAATTCCGTTCAATGGAGAGTGGCGTGCGGGGGTGTGTCGAAGAGGGTCACTGCGGCTTCTTTTCCTCGATCGCATAGAGGTGCGAACCGGTGGCGATGTAAAGCGCGCCGTTGGCGTAGATCGCGGAGGAGAAGACGGAGCCTGGCATTTCGATTTCGTGGAGCAGGGCTTCGGTTCGGCTCTTGTCGAGCTTGGTTTTCTTGCCATCCTTGTCGGTGACGGTGACCGCGCCGCCTTGGAGTTGCGTGCTGATCTCGCCGCCGAACTCTTCGGAGAGCTTCTTCATGCCTTCGACGTGGAAGACGTTGACGATGCCGTCCTCGTTGCCGATGTAAACCTTGCCGTCGGCGACGAGCGTGGACCCCCAGATGTGGGCCAGCGTGTCGTGCTTCCACAGCAGCTTGCCGGTCTCGGCATCGACGCAGTGGACCCAGCCGGCATAGTCGCCGATGTAGAGCAGGCCCTGATCGATGGAGACGGTGGAGATCGAGCGGTTGATCTTGGGGTTCTTGTCCTTGGGATCGCGCGAGGCGCCGTAATCCCAGATCACGCCATCCTTGCTGATGTCACCGGTCTTGGTCGCATCGATGCACAGCAGCCGGCCGACGCCTTCGCCATGTTCCGGGTCCTGGCCGATGGCGATGTAGATGCGGTTCTTGTAGAAGACGGGGGTGGCGATGAATTCGCTGGGACCGTCGGGCCGGACATATCGAATCGGCTTGCCTTCCTTGTCAAAGCGATAGCTGGGCAGGTTGCCATCGCAGCGCCAGACCTCCTTGAGGATCATGAAATCGGGATCCTCCGGATCGGGAACGGGCTTGGGATCGAAGGCATAGCAGATGCCGTCGGGACCGCCGAAGAAGACGAGGTCCTTGCCGTTGACGTTGCCCAGCGCCGGCGAGGACCAGCCGCCGTGCATGATGCGGAAGCCCATGCCGGTGACTTCTTCACCGGCGAGTTTGCCGGTCTTCTTGTTGAGCACGACCAGCGAAGGCGCCTTGGGGTTGGGAATGTTGGTGTGCGACCAATCGACGCCGTTGGAGGTGGAGACGAAGAGCAGATCACCCACCACGAGGACGGCGCTGCTGGTGATGTTGTGCGGAAAGGTGCCCAGCTCTTCGCCCATGTCGAACCGCCAGATGATGTCGGCATCGGTCTTGGTCACTTCGATGGGCGGGCGCGGGGTGTTCAGCCCCACCTGATACTTGCCTTCATCCTGATAGCCCTGATTGCCATCGGCCATGCCCTTCACATCGAGGCAGATCACCTCGAAACGGTTGGTGGTGATGTAAACGCGGTCGCCATCGATGGTGGGCGAGGAGGAGATGCCCAGGTATTCCCAGTCGCCGACCTTGCCCGAACCGATCTTGGGGACGGTGAACTGCCAGAGGAACTCGCCGGTCTTTTCGTCGAGACAGTAGAGCAGCGAGTGGTCGCCCTGATAACGCTTGTCGCGCGGCGAATCGTTGTTGGTGCCGACGAAGACCCGGCCGCCGGCGACGGTGGGGTTGCCGTAGGACTGCGAACCGAGCTTGGCGACCCACTTGATGTTCTTGGTGGTGGCCATGTCGGTGTCGCCATCGTCATTGCGTTCACCGGCCTCCCAGGTGGTGGGCAGATACTTGGCGTCGGGGGCGATCATGTTCTTGGAGCCATCGCGGCCCCACTGCGGCCAGTCCTGCGCCAACGCGGAAACAGCCAGCACAAGCGCGAAGACTGAAGAGAGACGTAGGTTCATGATGGAGGTCTCCAAATACTCAGGGCGCGAATCAAACAACAAATGTTAGGCCGCACGGAACAATCAACCCCAAGCCCGATGGTGAGACTCCGCGAACCGTCGGGGTATTCTCTGGGCTGTTGCGCGAACCTACCCCGACGGTTCGCGGAGCCTCACCATCGGGCTTGGGGTTTCACTGATCTATTTCATTCATTCTTCGTCACGCTGATGTTGTCGATATAGACGCGGAACTTGCCGTTGATCGCAAAGCCGTACAGACCCGGCGAGCCTTGCTTGTTGGCGTTGGCGACGTTGACTTCCATGGTCCAGGCTTCGGGCTCCGGCTCGCCCTTGTTCCAGGCCTTCACGCGGATCACGCCGCTGCCATCCTCCTTGACCTCCACGCGGGTCTTGAGCGTGTACCACTTCTTCGCATCGATGCGGAACGGCACATTCTCCTGAAGCCGATCCACGTTGCTGGACACTTCCAACTGCTGATGGTTGCCCTTGAGCGTGATCTGGTACCGCTGGTGAATCACGCCCACATCCGACGCCAGCCGGCGATTGCCATCGGTCATCAGGTCAACCTGCATGGTGTAGTCGCTCAACGAGTCATCCTCGATGAAGGTCTGGGCACGCTGGAGAATCAGGCGATCAAGCGTCTTGGCCAGAACCTTATTCCCGTCGAGGTCCCGAATCTCCCACGAGAACCGCGCCTTGATCCACGCCAGCGGCGGATAGGCGAACAGCGAAGGATTGCCCTGGGCATCGGTCTCGGTCTCATGCTTCTGATCGATGACGAAGTTTTCGAAGTCTTCCTTATAAGGCAGCCCGCCCAGCACCCGGCCACGCGCAAAACCCGTGAGATCGCCGCTGGTCGCCTTGAGCGAACCGGCGGACATCTTCGAATCGCCATCGGTCGAGAACGAACCATCCGCGTTGATCTTCACATCCATCTGCGAACGCACACGAGCCGTCGGCGGAATGAAGTAATCCCACTTCACATCCTTGACCAAACCCACCACATGCCCATCCGCATCGATGGCGCGGACGGTGAACTTCCGCGTCTCATTGGGATGCATCAGCACCTCCGCAGGCACCGGCTGAAGCTTCACCGCAGCGCCCGCCTTGAACCTGGGCGTCCGCGGCCAGACGGGTGATTCATCCTTCTCCCGCTTGGTGCCAAACGCATGAAGACCGTTGGTGGTGCTGACATAGACCTTGCCGTTCCAGATCGCGGGGGCGCCCAGGAGGTTGCCTTCGAGCTTGACGCGGGCCAGTTCCTCCGGTTCTTTATCGGCGGGCTTGAGGATCACAAACGTGCCGTTGTTGAAGGGAACGTAGAGTTTGCCATCGCCATAGACCGGTCCCGCGTGGATCTGATCGGGGGCGAATTTCTTTTCCCAATGTTTCCTGCCGGTGTTGGCATCGAAGCAGATCAGCACGCCGATTTCAGCGGTCTGGTAAACGCGATCACCCACCAAAATCGGCGAGCTGGTGAAGGCCGCCACCTTGTTTCGCCAGATCACCGCCGACGGCTGGAGCGCCGGCGCCCCGGGCTGGCCGGGCTGCGCGGGCACGCCTTGGGAATCGATCCTGAGCTTGGTGATCGCGCCCTGATCCGAGCCATAAGGCGAGCCGGGCGGCTGCTCCAGGCCATGCACCGCAATCACCCCGTCGCCATGCACGACCGTCGAAGAGCCGATGCCGCCGACGCAGTATTGGTAACGCCAGATCGCCTCGCCGGTGCGGGCATTGATGCAGACCACGTTGCCGTCACCCGTGCCTGCGAAGAAGACGCGCTTGTTGTTCCAAGTGATCACATGGGGATGCGAAACCGAGCTGTCCTTCAGGAACGGCGGACCGACGCCAGGCGTTGAAGCCCAGACCAGTTCACCCGTCGCCTTGTCAAACGCATAAAAACGATCGTTGGGCGGCCCATCGCTGCCCCAGTTGTTCGTCACGCCGCGCGTGATGACCAGATCATCCTCAATCACCGGCGAACCCGTCCGGCCATTGGGATAAGTGTTGCGGCCATACCGCTCAGCCAGCGAAATCTTCCAGATTTCCTTGCCTTCAGGCGTGAAACTGTAAAGGATGCCGGGCGTGGAGAGATAGAACACGTTGCCGGTTTCAGGATCGACTGCCGGTGCGCCGATGGAATAACGGTCATAAACCACATCGGAGAGGAAGTCGTTGGTCTTGTACTTCCACAGTTCCTTGCCGGTCTCCGCATCGAGACAGAAGAGGGCTTCCTGCAACTCGAACTTTTCACCTTCGTAACCGATGGCAAACAGCCTGCCGTCGGCGATGACGGGGGTGCCGCGCATGTTGATCTTGTAGTGCCACAGGTCGTTCGTGCCGCCCGGTTCCCATGCGTCGGGAAGGTTCTTCTCTTCGCTGGTGCCGTTCTGGTTGGGGCCGCGCCATGCGAGCCAGCCGCGGATCTCTTTGGCTGGTTTTGCCGGCGGCAGCGGGAGGATGTTCAGCCCTGTCACCGCAGCCGGGGTTACCGGGGCCGGGGCCGCCGGAGCCGCTTTCTCTTCCTGCTTGACCGGCGCCTTCTCATCCCCTGAAATCTCGGTCACCGTCACCGGTGCAGGCGGTGCGGGTGTCGCGGCAGGCCCTACTTCCGTCGATGTCGCGGGCTTCACCGTCGCGTTGGCGTCGGCGACTTTGCCCTCATCCGTGCTGCCGCACGCGGCCAGCGACAACACACCGGAGCACAACAGGAATGTCAAGATTCTTTTCATGGCGAGTTCACCTGATCGGGCCGGCGGGCCAATCGACGCAAGTCGCTACAATCCGCCAAGCACCCGCAACCCTGGGATCGTCGTTTATACCTACACGTACAATTCAAACGGCACAGTATAGCATGTCAGATCGAAAGGCAACCCGAAAATCCTCCCCGGCCCGCAGCGATCCCGCCGCCGAAGCCGCTCCCCCCGGTTCCCCCGGTTCCCCCGGTTCCCCCGGCTCCTCCGGCTCTTCCGGCCATTTAGAAGACGCCAGGCCCGCGCACGATGAGCACGCCCTCGACTCCCCCGGCCGCCGCCGCCTGCCCCCCCTGCTCCGGCTGGCGTGGTACAGCCTCAACCAGGCCTTTCGCCGCCGCATCCATCACCTGGGCATCACCCCCGATCAGTTCACCATCCTCCGTTGGCTCACCGAATGCGATCCCGACTGGCCCACGCAGCGCGAGCTGGGTGCCATGATGGCCAGCGATCCCAACACGATCACCAGCCTGCTTCGCCGCATGGAGAAAGCGGAGATCGTCGAAAGGCAGCCGCACGAAACCGACCGCCGGGCCAACCGCATTCGCATCACCCCCGCCGGCAAGCGCATCTATATGAAGGCCCGCCGGATCGCCGTCGATCTGCAAACGGAAATCCTCGACCCGCTGCCGCAGTCCAAGCGCGATGACTTTTTCCAGTTGCTCGAAGTCGTCGCCCAGTCATGCAGACAAGCCCTGGGCGGCTCCCCCGCCGACGCCGAAGAAGAAGATGATTGATGATTGATGATTGATGATTGACCGCACGCGCAGCGAGGACGCTGCGGCTGTCAATGCACGCGCAGCGAGGACGCTGCGGTTATCAACATCCATCCCCTCCTCCCCTTCGTGCCTTCGTGCCTCCGTCCCTCCCTGCCTTCCCCCTTCCCTTCCCACTTCTTCATGGTACAACACGCCCAAACACGGAGGCTCCCATGCTCGAACTCACCCGGCTCATCCGCGACATCCCCGACTGGCCCAAGCCCGGCATCGTGTTCAAGGACATCACCCCGCTGCTGCGCGACCCGGCCGGACTCGCCCTGGCCGTCGAAATGATGTGCAATCCCTTCCGAGGCCGAGGCATCGACATCGTGTGCGGCGCCGAGTCGCGCGGCTTCATCTTCGGCACCGCCATCGCCCAGGCCCTCTCCGCAGGTTTCGTGCCCATTCGCAAACCCAAAAAACTCCCCTTCTCCAAGCACTCCGTCGAATACGGCCTCGAATACGGCACCGACACCCTCGAAATCCACACCGATGCCATCACCAAGGGACAGCGCGTCCTCATGGTCGATGACCTGCTCGCCACCGGCGGCACCATGAAGGCCTGCCTCGACCTCATCAACCAGCTCGGCGGCAACATCGTCGGAACCACCGTCCTCATCGAACTCACCTTCCTCCAAGGCCGCGAACTCCTCAAACCCTACGACGGCGTCCACGCGGTGATCAAGGCCTAAGCCGCTCGCGGCTTCGCTCCCCGGAGACAGGGAACAGGAGACAGGAGACAGGAGACAGGGGACAGTAAAGGCAATTGGTTATTATTTATTGGTGATTACTTATTGCTTATTGGGGAGGCAGCCACAGGAGCATCCTTCGCCACCGTCCATCGTGCCTTCCAATAAGAAATAAGCAATCACCAATAAATAATAGCCAATCGCCTTTCGCCAGTTACGTTTTCTGCCCCTGCTCCTGCCGCTGCCGCTCCCCTCCCCATGCCCACCCCCAAAACATCCAGCCGCGAAAAGGCCGCCAATCTGCCGACCTACTACGACCTGTCGCAGAAGCCGCTTCAGGTGCTGGTGTTTCTGCTGCCGCTGATCGTCCTTTACGAACTGGGCGTCTTCTTCTTCGTGCGCGGCGACATCGAAGCCCGCTCCATGCTCAAAGGTTTCTTTCAGCAGGTCGGCATCGGCCAGGCAGGCTACTACCTGCCCGGTGTCGCGGTGGTCGTGCTGCTGCTGACCATGCACTTCGTGCAGCGCGAAACATGGAAGATTCACACCCGCCTGCTGCCGATGATGTGGATCGAATCGATCGTGCTCGCCTTGCCGATCCTGCTTTTCGCCATCGTCTTTCTCAGGCAGCCCGCGACCGGCGCCATGACGCCGGCCACCGCGATGCTCGCCGCCGCCGGTTCATCCTCATCCCCCGGCTGGCAGGCGATGATGGTCTATTCCATCGGCGCGGGCATCTACGAAGAGCTGCTCTTCCGCGTCATCGGCATCGCCATCATCCACACCGTCGCCATCGACCTGCTCGCCCTGCCCAAGCACGTCGGCGAACTGGCCGCCATCGGCATCACCGCCCTGCTCTTCGCCTTCTATCACTTCCTTCCCATCCAGGCCGGCGTCATCCCGCAGATGTTCACCACCCACATCCGCAAGACCATCTTCTACCTCCTCGCCGGCGTCTATCTCGCCTGCATCTACATCTACCGCGGCTTCGGCATCGCCGCCGCCTCCCACGCCATGTACGACGTGATGGTCGTGTCAATCGCCGAAATGCAAGGCGACTGAAGCCCGCGCAGGGGACAGGAGACAGGAGACAGGGGACAGTAAAGGCGATTGGTTATTATTTATTGGTGATTGCTTATTGCTTATTGCTTATTGGGGGAGCAGCCTTCCCCACTGTCCGTCGCGCCTTCCAATAAGACATAAGCAATAACAAATAAATAATAACCAATTGCCTTTACTCTCCTCTTTTCCCGCTTCGCCATTTCAGCCTCACTCGTTACCTTGATTTCATGTTCCACCACTTCCGATTCCTATCGCTCCTTCTGGCCGCCCTGCTCTCACCAACGCTGGGATCACCCGCCTTCGCCCAGGACAAGCGCCCCAACATTCTCTGGCTCAGCTACGAAGACAGCAGTCCGCACCTGGGCTGCTACGGCGATGAGCACGCGAGCACGCCCCACATGGACGCCTTCGCCAAAAAAGCCGTGCGCTACACCCACGCCTTCACCGTGGCCGGCGTCTGCGCCCCCAGCCGCAGCGGCATCATCACCGGCATGTACCCGACCACCATCGGCTCGCACCACATGCGAAGCCAGGCCACGCTGCCTGCACACATCAAAACCTTCCCCACCTACCTGCGCGAAGCGGGCTACTACTGCACCAACAATGCCAAGACCGACTACAACCTTGTCGCGGCAAGTCACCGAGGCACGTGGGATGAATCGAGCAACAAGGCCCACTACGGCAATCGCAAGGAAGGGCAACCGTTTTTCGCGGTGTTCAACTTCACCCAATCGCACGAAAGCCAGTTTCACGGCGGCCGCAATTTCCCCAACGGAAAGAAGCCTGATGCCGACAAGCTGACCCTGCCGCCCTACTACCCGGACACGCCGCTGATCCGCAAGGACTGGGCCCAGAATTATCAATCGATTTCGCAGGTTGATTTCCTCATTGGGCAGAAGCTCAGGGAACTGGAGGAGGCGGGGCTGGCGGATGACACGATCGTCTTCATCTGGTCGGATCACGGCGATGGTTTGCCGCGCAGCAAGCGATGGCTTTATGACACGGGCACGCGCATCGTGCTGATGGCCCATGTGCCGCGGAAGTTTCGCACCGCCGGGCAGGCGGAGCCGGGCAGCGTGAGTGATGAGCTGATCAGCGGCATCGACCTGGGGCCGACGGTTCTGAACCTCGCGGGCGTGAAGGCGCCCGGGCATGTGCAGGGCCGGGCTTTTCTGGGAGAGAAGCTGGGCAAGCCGCGCGAGTACGTTTACGGGGCGCGGGATCGCATGGATGAACGGTACGACATGATCCGGGCGGTGCGCGACAAGCGATATCGGTATGTGAGAAATCACATGCCCTGGGTGCCTTACTCGCAGCACCTGAACTACAACGAGCAAGGCAACGTCGCCAGGGAATGGCGCAGGCTTCATGAAGAAGGCAAACTCACCGGCGCCGCCAAGGCGTGGTTCGCCGATCGCAAGCCGGTCGAGGAGCTTTACGATCTTCAGAATGATCCGTGGGAGGTGAACAACCTGGCGAAGTCCGCGGAACATGCGCAGGTGCTCGCCAGGCTGCGAAAGGCGCACTTGGATTGGCAACACGGCACGCTTGATCTGGGGTTGTTGCCTGAGCCGCTCATGAACGAGATGGCCGGGGCGGCGGGCAGTCACTATGCGGTGCTGCGGGCGAAGAACTCCACCCTTGGAAAGGATCTCGTGGAAATGGGCAACAGTGCTTACAAGATGGAATTGATGGGGGCCGATGCGGACGTGCTGGTCGCATGGATGAAGGCCCGGAGCACCCCATTGGAGCGCTACTGGGACCTCATCGCCTTGACGGAAATCCTGCGCGTGCGGCCGCCGGGGCCGCAGAGCGATCCGTCCGCTTTTTTCGCGGCTTATCTTGCCGGGAAGGATCCGATGAACGGGAACGAGCAGCCCGCATTCGTGAAGCTCGCCGCCGCCCGGGGCGCGGCGATGAACAAGGGGGCGGCTCACGCGCTTCCGGTCCTCATCGATCTTCTCAAACACGGGAACGAACACATCCGCCTCGGAGCGGCCCTGGTGCTCGACGAGATGGGCGAAGCCGCGCGACCCGCGATCGATGCGATGAAGGCCGCGAAGGAGGCGGACAAGTCCGGCGGCAAATACCTCGCGCGGGTGACGACGCATGCCCTGAATCGGCTGCTGAAGACGATGGATGGGCTTTGATTAGAAATGATCCCGAAGCGCGTTGAGCATCGCCTGCGCCTTGGCGATGGTCTCGTCATATTCCGCGGCAGGCTGCGAATCGGCGACGATGCCTCCGCCGACGGAGAAGTCAACGCGCTGGCCGAGCGGATCGAGCAGCATGGTGCGGATGGCGAGGTTGAAGCACATGGCGTCGCGCGACATCCAGCCGATGCAGCCGCAGTAGGGGCCGCGGCGCACCGGCTCCAGCTCATCGATGATCTGCATCGCCCGCACCTTGGGCGCCCCGGTGATCGAGCCGCCCGGCAGCGCGGCACGCAGCAGGTCGATCATGTCCTTGCCCGGATGCAGCCTGCCGGTGATCGTGGCCACGCCGTGATGAACCGTGGGATGCGATTCAATCGTGCGCGGCTGACTGACCCGCACCGAGCCATACGAACAGACCCGGCCAAGATCATTGCGCAGCAGATCGACGATCATGTTCAGCTCCGCGGCGTCCTTCTCGCTGTTTTCCAGTTCCTGCGGGGCGGCGGCGGCCGGCCTTGTGCCTTTGATCGGGCGGGTGGTGACCCGCCCCTGCGAAGTGACTTCGAGAAAAAGTTCGGGCGATGTCGAAGCGATGACGCGATCGAGTTCGAGGTAGGCCCCGTACCATGCGGGCGACCCGGCGGCCAGACGCCGGAACAGGGCGCGATGCGACAGCGGGTGTTGGCCGCGAAAAGCGGCGGTGAACCGCTGGGCGAGGTTGACCTGAAAAATGTCGCCGGCCGCGATGTAGTCCAGGGCCTTTCGCACCATCGCTTCGTACTGCGATCGCTCAAAGTTGCTCACCGGCTCATCGACGCGATAGGTCGCTTCAAGCGGGGCGGAGGACATGACATCAAACGGCAAGCCGCCCTGCCACGCACCACATGCCCGCCACGTCTGCGTCTGGCCATCATGAAGCAGGTACCCCGGACAATAAGCCATCTCCACCACCGGCCATTGCCGATCATCGATCGCTTTCATCGGCAGCGTCTCGACCCATCGCCCAAGGTCGTAGCTCAGACACCCCATCCACAGACCACTGCCGGCCGCGGCGACAAGGGATCGCAGATCACGAAAGGGCCTGTCGCTGGGCGGTGAACGAAGCGGGCACGCCTCCATCGGACCGATCCACTCCCCCCGGACCGCCCCCCGGCCTGTGCTGGCGAAACGATACGAACCCACCGGCGAAGCGAGAATCGAATGACGCGACCAGCGGGGATGGAACCGTCCCGAATGCAGCATGACCATCCGCAGATCAGCCGGCCAGCGCTGAAGCAGTTGCAACGGGGTGAAGGGCAGATCGAGTTGCCGTCCGTGACTCCACATGGGCGTGCATGATAGGGACGTTGGAAGGTTCAGGCTCCGGTTTCGGATCGGTACGGCCCGCTTTTGGGAGAGCGAGGCTCCCGCCGAGCCGATTCGTTTGCGACGGCCCCGCTTTGGGGGCCTGAG